>CANJNJ010000087.1 GCA_947474995.1 Opitutaceae bacterium
AACCCCCACCTGCCCAACGGCTTGGGGCCACCTTTTGGGTGACACGACGCCTTTCAGTCCGCACGACGGCGAACTTTTGGGACTCACGGGTGGAGGGGAGCGCTTCGCCGGGAGCGTTCCGCCGAATCATCGCGAGTGGCGGTTTATCTCAGCGCCATTTTCTCCCAGTCGCCGAATTCCCAGGCGTCCTTGCGTTCAGCGAGGCCGTTTTCGAGAAGGTAGTTGTTCAGGAACAGCCCTTCGGGGAACGGACCTCCGGCCTGTTGTTTTAGGAGTAAGGTTGAAGGTTTAAGGTCTGAGGCGGACGACGGCTCTTCGATCTGGAGGAAGATGTCGGCGAGGTAGCGATCGTATTTGTCGGGCTTAGTGGTGTAGACGGTGACGGATTTGGCGGACGCGACCAGGGCCTCGACGCGGCGTTTCGCGGTCTTGCCTTCGGGGGTGTCGATCTCGGGACAGTCGAGTCCGCGGAGGCGCAATTTTTGCCAGAGCACAACGCCGGGTAGTGCCAGGGCGACTTCGAGGGTGTCGCCGTCGATTACACGCCGCACCACGGCGGCGTAGGTGAAAAGATCGCCGGGCCTGCTATCCGCGACGGCACTGACTTCGCCCTCGGCCTCGACCGCCACAATTTCCCCGGCGGTGCGGTAGCGGACCTGCGCCGGCGGCACCGGCCGGAAGAGCTTGAAGCCGAGGTCGAGACCCAGCCCGGCGTCGAGCGCGACGACACGATAACGGTCGACGCGACCACGCTTGGGCGTGAGCAGGTCGGCGGCGGCAACTGCGGTCGTTTTGTCGTCCAGGCCCTCTGCGCTGTTCGAGCGGAGGTTGCGGGCGGCGTTCAGTGTCCGGACACGCCGGAGGATTTCTCCGGAGGCCCAGTCATACTGCTTGGCCTGGGCGGTCAGCGCCGTGCGCTGCGGTTCATCGTCGACCTGGCAAAGGAGCCGGCACCGGTTCCAGCCCAATTGTGCGACATGTCGCACAATTGGGTAATATAGATAGAACTGTACACATTCATGCAGCGTGCGACTGCTCACTTTGACATCGTGCGCCAGCCGGGCAAAAAGTTTTGCCCCATACTCGGCGCGCTCTTGGTTGAACAGCAGATGCTCCTGAATCAGGCGGCCGATGTCGTGGTAGGTGCGGACCCAGGCGGCCTCGATGTCCCGGCGGCCGGTGTACAGGACCTGTTCGACACTTCGACGCAGCGTGGCATACGTGGGAACGGTCATGGGCGGGGCGGAGGGCATGGGGTGGTGGGGCTCGGCTCAGCCAAGGGAGATTTTCGATTCAGGGCAACGAAAGGAGACGGAGGAGCTGGCCGCAAAAAAGGGTTAAGCGGCGCAAAAAAGCCCCTTGGTTTGTCATTCTGGAACAGGTCAGCAACGGAAGCCCGTTTGGTATTTCCGGCGGATGAACCCTCTTCGTTCCGTCATTCTGAGACAGGCCATTAAGAGCCCGAAACGCGGACCGTGCGCTCCGCGCGCGGTCAGCGTTGGGCTCGAACTCACGTTCGATGGCCGCGCACGGAGTGCACGGCCCACCCGGTACGCCTTCGGCGGGTTACCGCATCACGTCTCCCCGAACGTCATCAGCAGCACAGCGAAGAAAGATAGACAAAAAAGGATGTTCATCGCGCAGAAACACCCGACGATTCCCGTCCATGGCAAAGTCCCCCGCCCCCTCACTCACCCGTTGCCCCTGGCCGACCAAGCCGCTCGACATCGCGTATCATGATTCCGAATGGGGCGTGCCGCTGCACGATGACCGGGCACTCTTCGAATTATTGACCCTCGAAGGCGCGCAGGCCGGGCTCAGCTGGTCCACGATTCTCGCCAAGCGCGAAAATTACCGCCGCGCCTTCGATCACTTCGACGCGAAAAAGATTTCCCGCTACGACGCGCGCCAGGTCGCCGCCCTCCTCGCCGATGCGGGCATCGTCCGCAACCGGTTGAAAATCGCGTCGACGATCGGCAACGCCAAGGCGTTTCTCGCCGCGCAAAAGGAGTTCGGCTGTTTCGATAAATACCTTTGGTCCTTCGTTGGCGGCCGACCCATCGTCAATCGGCGACAAGCCATGCGCGACGTGCCGGCCCGCACGCCGGAGAGCGACGCGTTGAGCAAAGATCTCCTCGCGCGCGGCTTCAAGTTTGTCGGCTCCACCATCTGCTACGCCTTCATGCAGGCCAGCGGGATGGTGAACGATCATTTGGTCACGTGTCCGCGACACAGGGCGTGTGCGAAGCGCGCCTAGCCCGCAGCTTCTCGCCGGTAACACAGAAACCCTGTCGCATCCGTCATCGGCCATCCGTGACAACCGACCAGAGGGAAGCGACATCCGCTCGGGTCGTTCAGGTTGGCGACGATTTCCAGGTCCCCAATCAGTGCACAGGAGGCCAAACCGAGGACAACCCGAGCTCGAGCCCGGCCATGCCGATTTGTCCGGTCTCTGCCCGGCCTCGGATTGAACTCCTGTGCCTAGTCTGGTTGGCTGGTTCAACACTTTCGCAGCCGCCACCCGGTCGGAGACCGTCGCCACTTTGGCTTGTCGGGGGCCCCTGGCCTGACGCACTTTCGGACGCCCCATGACCTCGACCCCTTCTGCCCCGACCCGCGAAGCCACGCACCTCAGGGAATTGTCCCCCCAGCAGTGGAAATCCGGGATCGCCGCGTGGCTGGGCTGGCTGTTCGACGGCCTCGAACTGCACCTCTACACGCTCGTCGCCACGCCGCTCGTCGTGCAATTGCTGCACGCCACCAGCGCCGCGGACCCAGCGGTCAAAGAAAAGAGCGCCTACATTCAGGCCGCGTTTCTCGTCGGCTGGGCGATCGGCGGCGCCTTCTTCGGCATCCTGGGCGATCGCCTGGGCCGCAGTCGCGCCCTCGCGCTGACGGTGCTCACGTATGCGGTGTGCACGGGGCTTTGTTCGCTGGCGCAAACGTGGTGGCAGCTGATGTTTTTTCGTTTCGTCGCAGCGCTCGGGATCGGCGGCGAATGGGCTGTGGGGGCCTCACTCCTCGCGGAAACCTGGCCGCGGGCGTGGCGGCCGTGGATTTCCGCGGTGCTGCAGACGGGGGTCAACGTGGGCATCCTGCTCGGAGCCGTGGTGGTCGGCGTTCTCACGCTTTTCCTGCCTCCCGGTTCCGAGCGCTGGGTCTTCCTGGTCGGCGTATTGCCCGCCTTGCTCGTCTTTTGGATCCGTCGCCACGTGCCCGAACCCGAGGCGTGGCAGCGCGCCGAAGCGGCCGTCGCCCACCATAATCCGGGCGCCGCGGAACTCTTCCGCGGCGCCATCCTTTCCACGACGCTGCGCACGACGCTCGTTTGCGCGCTCAGCCTCTCCGCGTGGTGGATGTTCATGTTCTGGCACCCGCAGCATCTGCGGCGATTGCTGGTCACCGCGGGTACACCCGCGGGTGAAATCACCCGGCTAGTCTCGGCCGCTTTCTTTCTCGTGAACCTGCTGGCCATCGTCGGAAATTTTGCCGCCGGGTGGCTGGCCCGGCGACTGGGCAATCGGCCGGCCATCGTGTTGATGTTTGTCGGATTGGGAATCGGGATGGTCGGCGCGTTTGGCGTCGCGCGCGATTTCAACGCCCTCGCCTGGTTCTGGTGTCCGCTCATCGGCTTCTTCTCCGGGGCGTTCGGACTGTTCACGATGTACATGCCGCCACTTTTCCCCACCTTGCTGCGCACGACGGGGGCTGGCTTTTGCTACAACATTGGCCGCGTCGCCGCCGCCGTTGGATCGGTGGTTTTCGGACTGCTCGCTCCCGTCGGTGATTTTCGCGGCGCGTTGCTTTGGACCGGTGGGCTCGCGCTCGCGGCCGCCGCCAGCTCGCTGTGGTTGCCGGTCCGGACTTACGAGGACGAAGTCACGTAAAGGAAATCCGTTTCTCGGTCGTCCTGAGCGCTGGAGGTAGTCATGCGCTTCTTGGAGGTAGCCCTGCCGGGAAGGGCAGGGACCGGAGGTTCGATCGATCCGATTTGTCCCGCTTCTCCCGAAGCGGGCTACCTCCGGTCGACTCGGCACCAACAGGGTAAAGTTCATGACCGCCCCCAGCAACGAAGGACAAAAATATCTGTAGCGACACGTCTTGAGACTCGCCCGTTCGCTTCAGAGCCGCGCGTGTTGGAGCAAAAAATTCACGATGGGCGTCGGGTCCTTCAAGCTATGCGGGTGGTGTTCGCCGCCCGGCTTGAGGATCACCTCGATCGTGCCACCGAGTTCCCGATAACGCTTTTCGAGCAGCGCGGTGTTTTCCGCAAACGGCACCGTCGTATCGGCATCGCCGCACACGGCAATGATCGGCACCCGCCCGCTGGCGACCAACGGAATCCGGTCGAGCGGGTTGCCGCGAAAGGCGACGAGCGTTTCTTCGGTCAAATTGTAGGCGGCGAGGCATTCCTTCCATTCCTTCGCGGCGCGATTGCGACCTGGCCAGCTGCGAATATCGAGCACCGGGGCGTCGAGGTAGAGTGCCGCCACCCGGTTCGGGTGCGCCGCGGCAAAATTAAACGCGTAGAGTCCCCCGCGACTGAGACCTTCGAGCACGACGCGCGGGGCGAGGCCGTAATACGCGAGAAGATGCGCGTAGAACTGACCAAACAACGACATCGCCTGGGGACTCCCATACATGTCCTTCGCGTCCATGTACGCGAGATGCCAGCCGCGTTCGAGCAGCGCGATGTCGGCCTGGGGCTCGTGGCCAAAGAACTCCGTCCGCCAAATCCAGGGGTTACCCGCCGCGGGAACCTTGGGCCGCACCAGCAGGCACGGGCGGCCGGCCACGAACAGGTCGAGACGCTCGAAGCCGTTCCACTGCGAGCGCTGGACGGTCGGGTTGACCGGCGGGCGATCGGCCGCATGGAGCGAGAGCGACACCAACGCGAACAGGACAAACATCAGGCGCGGCGTTTGCACGGGGGTAGTTCACGTTTCCAACGGACCGGGACTGAAGCAAGTGTGAACCTCGGGGAAGCCCCCCCGGCTGGTTCACGCGATTTTGTCTGGATGTCTTGGAGCGGAAATTGGATGGTGCCCCACACTGCCCCGTCCCGGCTTGGGGCCTCGTTTCCTCTCCACCCTCTCATGGCCAAGGTCTACTTTTACTACGCCGCAATGAACGCCGGCAAAAGCACGGTGCTCCTGCAGTCGAGCTACAACTACCGCGAACGCGGCATGCGCACGCTCCTGTTCACGCCCTCAGTCGACACCCGCTACGGCACCGGGCGGATCGAGTCACGAATCGGCCTTCGCTCCGGCGCCACCTTGATCGGGCCGGGGGACAACGTGCTGCAGCGCGTGCGCACCGAGCACGAAACCCAGCCCGTGGCCTGTGTCCTGATCGACGAGGCGCAGTTCCTCACCGGGGAGCAGGTCTGGCAACTCACCGACATTTCCGACACGCTCAGCATTCCGGTACTGTGCTATGGTTTGCGCACGGACTTTCAGGGCAAACTCTTCCCGGGCAGCGCCGCGCTCCTGGCCCTCGCCGATGAGCTCACCGAGCTGAAAACGATCTGTCATTGCGGGAGCAAAGCCACCATGAACCTGCGCATCGATCCCGATGGCCGGGCCGTGAAAGAGGGCGCCCAGGTCGATATCGGCGGCAACGACCGGTACGTCGCGATGTGCCGCCGACATTTCAAAGAGGCCCTCACCGCCGCGGGCACCGCCCATACGGTATCGCCCTTCCCTCGCTCGGGAGAACCTTGAAGGCGTGCCCTGAAAACTGACTTGTTTGACACCGCATGATATCGCCCAGTCTTAAGAAAATCGTCCTAGCTTCCTGCTCCATGAATATTCCCCACCCCAAACTCGTGCGTTGTTCCGCGCTGCTCCTCGGCGTCGTTTTCGTCAGCCAGACTTTCCTCTCCGCCATGCCAAACCATCTCATTTACTTCGGCACTTACACGCGCACTCCCAGCACCGGTAAGGGAATTTATTCCGTTCGGCTCGACGACGACACCGGGGCGCTCAGCACCCCGACCTTGGTCGCGGAAGCCGTCAATCCGGCGTGGATCACGTTGTCGCCGGACAAGAAGCACCTCTATACCATCAGCGCCACCAAGGCCCAGGCGGCCGCATACTCGGTCGACGCCACGACCAGCAAACTCACGCCACTGGCCGCCGCGACCTCACCCGAGGCCGCCCCGCCGTCACATCTCGTGGTCGATGCCACGGGCCGCCTGTTGCTCGCCGCAAATTACGCCGACGGTTATCTGTCCGCGATTCCCATTCACCCTGACGGTTCGCTCGGCGCCCCCACGGTGACCCGGCACAGCGGCCACAGTGTCCATCCCACGCGCCAGGACAAACCCCACGTCCACTCGGTCACGCTGTCACCCGACAATCGATACGTGATTGTTTGCGACCTCGGTCTCGACAAGATTTTCACCTACGCGATCGACCCGGCCGCGGCGAAGGCAACTCCGGCCAATCCCGCTTTCGTGGCGGCGGAAACCGGGGCCGGCCCGCGGCACTTCAAATTTGGCCAGGACGGCCGCCATGCTTACGCGATCAACGAACTGGGCAGCACGATTACGACCTACGACTACGATGCGGCGCACGGCGCACTTTCGCCCCGGCAAACGGTCCCGACCATCCCGCCAGGTTTCACGGACGCCACGACGGCGGCCGAAATTCGCGTACACCCCAGCGGGAAGTTTGTTTATGGTTCCAACCGCGGCCACAACAGCATCGCGGTTTTCGCGATCAATCCGGCAGACGGACGGCTCACTTCGGTCGAGATCGTCCCGTCGGGTGGCAAAGTGCCGCGAAATTTCGCGTTTTCGCCCAACGGCAAGTGGTTGGTCTGCGCGCATCAGGACTCCGACAACCTGACTGTCTTTCGCGTCGACTCCGCGACCGGTCGGCTGACGCCCACGGGGAACACGGCCAAAGTGTCGATGGCGGTATGCGTCTTGTTTTACGACTGAGCAGGCAGGTTCCAGTAATGGGAGTCCTTGCGGCGCTTATAACCGCCTCTTCTGTGCAGCGGGCACTTTTCGAAGTCGTCTAATCACGCTGTTTTGGCTCAGCGTGTCCGTTGACTCGCCCCATTCCTGTTCATAACTTCAACGATAATCATGGGTAGCCCACACACCCCCGAAACCCAAGGTAGCGCCGATTCTAATGGCACGCCTCGGTCCATTCACGACGTCGTCATCCGCCTCGCCGGAAATTCGCAAGATGGCATCCAAGCCATCGGCGGTTTCCTGGCCCGCCTCGCGGGCCGCAGCGACCAGGATGTCATGACCTACATGACGATTCCGTCCACCATTTCGGGTGGACCGTCGATCTTTCAGGTCCGTATGGGCACGGGTGACATCCTGTCGGCCGGCGACCGCGCCGACATGCTCGTGGCTTTTTACCAGCACAGCTACGACGCCCACATCGGTTCGCTCCGGCCCGGCGGCGTGCTCCTTTACGACAGCGACCACGTCAAACCCACCGCCGACGACAATCGATTCACGAATGTCGCCGTTCCGATCACCACGGCGACGGTCGAAGCGGTCGGCGGAACCGGCAAGGACAAGGGCAAGAACATCTTCATCCTCGGTTTGCTGGCGCGCATTTTTGATCTCGATGTCCAGAAGCTCGCTACACTCATCAAGGAGCGGTTTGGCGGGAAGAATGAGGACGTGGTCCGCAACGCGATGCTGGCTTTCGACTCCGGTTACGCCTGGCCGCAAAACAACCTGCGCGACCTCTTTTATCGGTTCGAAGCGGCCGACCGCGTAGCGGGGGCCTCGACCCGTCCCCAAGTGACGCTGGATGGTAACACGGCGGTCGCCTATGGCCTCCTCGCCGGCGGCGTGCGGCACGGCGCGGGTTATCCGATCACCCCGTGGTCCTCGATCATGGAAATCCTTCGCACCGAGCTGCCGAAATACGGCGGCATCTTCGTGCAATGCGAAGATGAGATCGCGGCGGTCTCCACCGCCATTGGCTTTTCCTACACCGGCCGCCTGGCGATCACCGGCAGCTCCGGTCCTGGACTTTCGTTAAAAATGGAGGCGATGGGTTGGGCCACCATGGCGGAAATTCCGCTGATCGTGGTCAATGTGCAGCGCGGCGGCCCCTCCACCGGCATGCCCACGAACGTTGAGCAGAGCGATTTGATGCAGGCGATCTACGGCAGCCACGGCGACACTCCGCGCGTCGTGCTCGCCCCGAAGAACGTCGAGGACTGTTTCTATGTGGCGCTCGAGGCCACCCGCATCGCCCGCCAATATTCGACGCCGGTGCTCATCCTGACCGACTTCGCCCTCTCCAGCCGAATCGAGGCGTTCGACGAGCCCGATCTGTCGAAGCTGATGGTCGAACCGAAGCCGGATTTCACCGAGCGCGGCGCCGACTTCAAACCCTACCCGCTCGACCGAGTTACGCACCACGCTCCTCCGGGAACCCGCATCGCATCGGGCAAGTACCCGACGGTAACCGGTCTCGAACACGACGAGATGGGCCACCCCACGGGGAGCCCGAAGCTGCACACGCAGATGACGGCCAAACGGCGGGAAAAACTCAAGACTCTCGCCGCCACCCTGCCGGCCCCGGAGCATACGGGCGACGACACGGGCGAGGTGCTGCTCGTAACCTGGGGTTCGCCCTGGGGCCCCGGCCGGGAGGCGATTGGACGCGTGCGCACCGCGGGAATTAAAGCCGGCCACCTCCACCTGCGGCACATTCATCCGCTGCCCAATGGGCTCGAGCAAATCTTTGCGCGCTACCCCAAGATCATCGTGGCCGAATTGAACGACGAAGGACTCTACGGCTACGGCCAGCTCGCGACCCTGCTGCGGGCTCGCTACGCCAATCCGAGCATTGTGAGCCTCACGAAGACCGACGGACTCACCTTCAAGGTCAGTGAAATTGTCGCCGGCATCGCCCGGCATATCGAGAGCAAGGAACTTGAAGCCACCGTCGGCGTTGCCCGCAGCAGCGCCCTCGCCGCCCGCTGACCTTAGACCGAAAGAAACCTCAACCCCTTATTTTCCATGTCTTCCGCCACCGCCCTCGCGACCCCGCCCGCTCCCGCTGGTGCTCCGCTCACCAAGAAAGTACTCGTTGCCGATCAACCCACGTGGTGCCCCGGCTGCGGTGATTTCGCCGTGCTCGCGTCCTACTACCGCGTGCTCGAGAAATTACAGTATCCCCACGAGAAGATCGTCACGTTTGCCGGCATCGGCTGCTCCTCGCGCTTCCCGTATTTCGTCAACACGCACGGCGGCCACTACATTCACGGTCGCGCGCTGCCCTTTGCCGCCGGCATCAGTCTCGGTGGCGATGACCTGCACGTGTTCGTCTTCGGCGGCGACGGCGACGGTTTTTCCATCGGGGGCAATCATCTCGTCCACACGGCGCGCAAGAATGTCCGCATCACTTATGTGATCATGGACAATTTCGTCTACGGCCTGACGAAGAAGCAGACCTCCCCCACCTCTCCCATCGGGTTCAAGAGCAAGACGGATCCGACGGGCTCCTTTGACCAACCCATCAACCCGATGCGCACGCTGCTGAACACGGGTGCGACGTTTGTCGCCCGCAGCCACGCCACGCAAGTCGGCCACATGACCGACATGATGCTGCGCGCGGCCAAGCACGACGGCTTCTCGGTGGTCGAGATTCTTTCGGAGTGCGTGGAATTCTACGAAGGCGCGTTTGACGCGGCCAATCCGCGCAAGGGCGGCACCTGGACAATGATCGAGGAAAAGAAGAACGACGGCACCCCGGAAGATGCCAAGCGGCACGATGTCACGGACGAAGTGGCGGCGTTCAAGCTCGCGGGCCAAGCTTGGCCGGGCTCCTTCGGGGTATTCTACGAAAACAAGACCCGCCCGACCAAGAACAAGCTGGAAGCCGATTTGATCGCGAAGACGCGAGAACGCACGAAGGGCGCTTCGGATCTCCAACTGCTCCAAAGCTCCTTTGCGCGGGCGCGCTAGGGATTCGACCACCGTCGCGCGATCAACGGGGCGACAGAGTTTTGCTCATCGGCGGCACGGCAAATCCCGCGCCGCTACCGTTTGGTCAGGCCGGTGGCACCCGGCACATTCGCCGGAGCAATTCCTGGATCAGCCGCAAATTTTCGATGCCACCGCGCGCGCGAAACGGCACCGTGCCGTATTCGGGAACGTAAATGCAATAATAGCCGTGAAAGGAAAAGACGGCTGCGGAAAATCAAAACGGAATAGGGGGTAGAGCGCGGCGACCTTGGGATACTTCGACAGTACGGGTGCCGCGACCAATTCGGCATTTCCCGCTGGGTCGGATCTAGGGTGAGCTTGGACCAGCCGAAGTTAATGTCCCAGCACCATAACGCGCCTTGGACTTCGCAAACGCTCACGGCATGCCCCGCCACGGTTTCCCCATCGGCCTTCGCTCCCGACTGGAGCAAGCGGGCCCGCGCGTTGCCCCCTTTCGCCTCCTGCCAATGTTCGAGTATCGCCACGCTTTCCACGAAACAGCCATTCGCCCCCATCATCGCGTGCGGCAACGGCAACCGCTCGGCCACGGAACTACCCGTCAGCCAGAGGAAAAAAATAATAAAATTTGCGCCGCACGCCTCATGCCACCTGAAGGCCAGCGGTTATTAAGCCTGCCGTCATTGGAAATTCACCTGATTCCACCTCACCGGAGTAATCCCGACAGCAAAGCGGCGGGCTGGAGCAAGCTCCAACCCGCCGCAAATTTTCTGGATTCGGTCGGATCCTTACGGAACGTCGTAGATTTCAACCATCCCAATCGCGGGCACGCCAGCGACGTTTTCAACCCGGGCTGAATAAGAGCCGGGCTCCAAGACGATCAGGATGGCCGATTCCAAGCTTTGCGCGCCCAGCGCAAAGGCACCGGTGGCCGTAGCGACCGTGCTGATTTGGGCCGCATCAGGATCGCGGAACCAGTCGTCGTTTACTTTCAGCACCGTTTGGTCACGGAAGAGCGTGAGCCGGGGATTGGCGATGACCGCCCCGGTAACGCCAAAGGTCGTCAGCGACGGCCCGATGCCGCGAATCAGCACCTTTTTGGGCTGTGGACCAACGACGTAGAACCCAGCGACAAGCGGATCTCCGCCCAAGCCAACCAAGCCTCGAGTTGAAATGTTGCCGAGGCGCCGAGCACCAGGTGTCTCGCCGCTATCAAGCAGTTCATATATTTCCGTCAGCACATTTCCGTCTCCCCCTAAGGCATAAACGGAGTAATTACCGGGTTCGAGGGTGGCAACCAAGGCTGCGTCACGGCTATTCACGGCAAAAGGAAAGGCCGACACCGAGGCCATTTGCGCCGCGATGGTCGCGCTTGGCGTATTGCCCCAATCGTCGTTGAAGCCAAATGGCGACGAACCCGCATAAAGTTGCAGACTAGGATTCGCCAACGGCGCACTTACCGAAGGGAAATTCACCAAGGCGGGTCCAGCGACACGAATGAGAACCCGCTTCGGCGCGGTCCCGCGAATGGAGAAACCGCTCACCAGGGTTTCATCACCGGGCCGTGTCCGACCGAGAACAGAAAGATTCACGATTCTCTGCGCGCTGCTAAAACCATCTTCGCCGCCGACGATGCGAACCGCCGCGCCACCTGCGGGCGTATACGTGCCGGCGGCTGCGGCTCCTGAACTAAAAGTAACGGCGACACGCGATTGATCCGATAAAGTCGCAATCATGGTTCCATCATTCGCAATCGAGGTGACCGCACCGCCGGCGCGTACACCGTCGCTCGAATAGACATAGGAGCGCCCATCGGGACCCGCGAAGACGCTCACGCTGACCGCGCCGGTCGAGCCGGAGACCAGCATATTATACAAGCCCCCAACGCCTAGGGCGGCTTGAGGCACCGGAATCGTGTTCGTGAAATCTTGCAGTTGCGCCGCAACCGATCGCGTCGCCGGCTGTTCGGCGACCGTTGAGTCGCCGTTTGACGAGGAGGGAACCGGACCAGAGTTGCTCCCGCTGAATGAAATTACAAACGGCGCAACGTCCCCGGTGATGCTGTTGCCGGCAATTCGACCCCGCAACGTCACAACAATCGTGTTACCCAATGGGGTGAAAGTCGTGGAAAAATTTCCCGTTTGATCGACCGTGATGTTCCTTGCCGTCAGGCCAATTCCCAACGTCGGCAAGTAACCAGCAAAGACCGCAGTATTGTCGGGGCGCAGCAGCAGGCCAAAACCTGCATCTGATCGATCGCCGGTGAACGATCCGATGTAGACCCCAGGCACCGGACGATCGCTGACGTTGAAGGTGCGAACGACACTATTTGCGGCACCATAGTTACCACCACCCGCTTGATTCGCCGTCACCGTCACAAGGCCCGTGCTACCGGTCAAAGTGAGAGTAGTGCCATTCAGGGAGGCCGGGCCGCTAACGGTGAAACTCACCGGCAGTCCGCTGCTAGCACTAGCGCTGAGCGCAAAAGCTGGGTCCGTCTTGCTCCGGTCAGGCAGGGCCGCGAACGCAATGGTCTGGCCCAAGGCCGCGATCCCCAATGAGCCGGAGGCGCTACCGCCATAGGTGGCGTCCGAAATAATGGCGAGGACGCTGTAGGTTCCGACGGCAGTCGGGACGGTGCTGCTAGCGTTATAGGTGACCACTACGGTCAGTCCGGCGGGCACCGTGGTCACCGTTACCGGCTTGGGTAGGGCGTCGTAAACTTGGTTCAAGTTGGTGATGCTAACCGTGGCCGGCTGACCAAGAATCGTCCCTGTAAGCGTAGGATTTGTGAGAGCGTAGTTTGTCGCTCCGACGCCCGCCAAGGCTAGTCCGGTAACGGTTACCGCTTTATTCGTTCCAATATTCGCATCCGCGAAATTGGCGGTGGCGCCCGAAATATTAAGGGTGACGGTTTGCAACTCGACGCCCACGAGGCCCGCCAGAATCACGTTCGAAGTGTTGAGCGTCGCCAACGTCGTGCCGTTAGGGGAGCGAGAAACCACGGTCAGGCCTGAAACTATCACCGGCTTCGCCGCAACTCTGATCGACAGCGTCGTGCTGATAACATTCCCAAACGCGTCGGTCGCGGTAACGGTCACATTCGTGTTCCCCGCGGCCGTTGGTGTGCCGCTAATTATGCCCGTGGTGGAATCAAACGTTAACCCACCAGGCAATCCGGAGACGCCAAGTGTCGCGGTGACGTTCGTCGTCACTGTGTAGGTAAACGGACTGCCATAGGTCGTGTTAACCAAATTACTGCTGGTAAATGCCGGCACACTGTTGCCGACCGCAAATGAGGCGCTCGGACCCGCGGCGCCCGCCAAATGTCCGTTCAAGTCGACGCCCGTGCTTGCGCCGATCGAAATTCCGATCGACCCATCTCCCGTTATACTGGAAATGGTCACCGTTTGGGTCGAACTGCTCCCATTGGTAACAGTTACAGTGCCGGTCGCGGTCCCGGTGGTGTTCAGCGTAACATCGGTCGTCGCCAAGGTGCTATTGGAAAAATTGTCATCGACGTACGTAATGGTATACGTGACTGGACCGGAATTCGTCGCCGTCGAAGATGGCCCGCTGATCGATACCGTCGGGGCCAAATCGGAACTCACCGTAAATCTAATTTTCGTCGCGTCAGAGGTGTTAAAAGCGCCGCTGAGATTAGGCCCGAGATTGGTGTAGCTCAGGTTCGAGGCCGCAAAGTCATGGCCGCCGGTTGCCTGGACCAGCGTGTAGGTGCCAACGGCACCACCGCCGCGAAAATCAAATACGAAATTCGGACCAGTGCCTTTCGTGAATGTCCCTCCAACCACGATGCGATCAGAGATGCCGCCCGTATCAAGTTCGAACAACATCGTCGCACTGCCATCGCTAGAACCGTTCCAAGCGAAGTTTCCGGTGACGTTGAGAGAACCGATGGTGCCCGCGAAGTCGCCCGGATCAACTCTGCCGCCTGCAGCACCCTGCGTCGTAACACTTCCCCCGATTGTGCCACCACCACCAAGCGTAGCAAGGCCGTTGACCGATACCGCACCCGCAGGGACGGAACCGGCAATGCGAAGCGTTCCGCCACTAACGGTTGTGCCACCCGAATAGGTATTGGTCCCGCTGAGGGTAACCGAACCCGAACCGCTCTTGGCGATAGCAATTGCTCCCGTAATTGGCACGGCCACCGTCGCGTTGACTCCAACCGTGGTAATCGTAAGCGGCGTCGCGCTGGTTGTTAAGCTGCCCCCTCCGGCGCTCAGCGTGTAACCGGTGCTGCCAAAATTGATCGCGCCGACGGTGACTGGGACCGTCACCGATACGGTTCCAGCGGTAAATTGAAAATTGGCGGTGTCATTCCCGGCGTTAGCCCAAGCCTGATAGGTGTTGCCGGTGGACGTGGTACTCCAAGTTGGAAACGTCACATTCCAAGTGCCGCTGCCACCACCCACCGTGCCTGTCCCATCACCGTCCCAATAAAGGTTGGCCGCGGGCGCGGATGAAATGAACGCGCTGAGCATGGCGGTGCCCACGCCTGCTAGCATCAAACCACGAGAACGGAGACCGGCAACGAACCGGTCGGCGCAGGCAATCACTGCGGGCTTCCATGCCTTTGAGCACGGAATCACTACAGGGGAATCGGCGCCAGAACGTTGCCGAGCGGAAATGGAAAGGAATTCAAACAGGCGAGACGTCTTCATCGTTGGGGAAGCTTAGAGGAGCGGAGGGTGCTGATACAATAAGTTACGACAATAATTACTTCGTGGACAAGCTATTGACGTCTAGGATGTCAAACCGGTTCCGGACAACCGGCGGGAGACCTTTTCTTCGGGACGCGCAGGGCCGTAGCTGGCCGGTGGGATGGAATTACAAATCTGTAATGCCCCGGAAAGGCCCCCGACACCTCGATGTGGCACCTTTGGCTCCATCACGCCCATGAACTCTTCATTCCCTTCCCTCTTTAACTTTAACCGCCGACAGGCCCTTGTGGTCGCGGGTGCCCTCGCCTTTGCAGGGGTACTCGCAGTCGGCGCGCAATCCCATGGTTCCAGCATCGCCATCAAACGCGATGCCCAGCCCGTCACCCGGGGTCAACTCGAGCGCGCCAGCTTCTCGGACGTCGTGAAGCTCGTCTCCCCCAGCGTGGTCAAGATTACCACCGAAACCAAGGCCCGCAAAGTCGCCTTGGGCGAAAACGAGATGCCCGGCATGGACAATCCCATGCTGCGCGAATTCTTTGGCAGCCGGATGCCCGAAATGAAGCGGCAGCCCCAGGCCGGGCTCGGTTCGGGCGTGATCATCAGCGCCGACGGCTACATCGCCACGAATAACCACGTGGTCGATGGGGCCGATACCGTCACCGTCTCACTCAATGACGGGCGTGAACTCGTCGCCAAGGTCGTGGGCCGTGATCCCCAAACTGACCTGGCCGTCATCAAGGTCGACGCGACCGACCTCCCGGCCGTCACCTTCGCCGATACAGCGCGGATTGAGGTGGGCGATCGGGTGCTCGCCATCGGCAATCCCTTCGGCATCGGCGAAACGGTCACCAGCGGTATCATCAGCGCCAAAGGTCGTCGCGTGGGCATACTTGCCGACGTGGAGGGGTATGAGGACTTCATCCAAACCGATGCGGCCATCAATCCCGGCAACTCCGGCGGGGCGTTGGTCGATGTCGATGGTCGGCTGATCGGCATCAATACGGCGATTCTCAGCCGCACGGGCGGCTTCCAAGGCGTCGGTCTCGCCGTTCCGGCCAACCTCGTCAGCCAGGTCACGGAAAGCCTCGTCAAATCCGGCAAGGTCGTCCGCGGCTATCTCGGCCTCGGGATCCAAAACCTCACTCCGTCTCTCGCGGACTCCTTCAAACTCAAGGACAACAAAGGCGCGCTGGTCGGCGAGGTGGTGGCCAATGGCCCGGCCGCGAAGGCCGGAGTCAAAGAAGGGGACGTCATCATGGCGGTCAACGGCCAGCCCGTCACCGACGCGAATGGTCTCACGATGGCCATCAGCACCACGGCTCCCGGCACGAAGGTCGAACTCGATATTCTCCGCGACGGGAAGAAGGAACACATCGCCGCCAAAACCGGTGAACGCCCGAACTCGCGCAAAGCGCGCACACCCGAGGCGCTTTCCAAGAACAACGACGACGAAGGCGTGCTCAACGGCGTCGCCGTCAGCGACCTCGATCGGGAAACCCGGGCGCAAATGAATCTGCCTGCCCGCTTGAAGGGCGCCGTCATTACGGAGGTGGATCCGAGTTCGGCGTCCGCCAAAGCCGGCCTTCGCGCCGGGGACGTCATTCTCGAAATCAACAAAGAGCCCGTTACGTCGGCCCAGGAGGCCGTCGAACTCAGCGCCAAAGCCGAGGGCAAGAAGACCCTGCTGCGCCTCTGGTCGCGAGGGAGCACGGTGTTCGTCGTCGTGGACGAAACCAATTCGGAAAAAGCCGCCTCTTAACCCGTGAAGGGCGCGCGTCGACGCGCGCCGTTCACGTAACCCGGCTCTGGTCTGCCCAGCCTCCATGGAGGGAACGGCTGCCAGAGCCGTTTCCATTTCTTGCGCCGATTTTGACCCACGCCCCGGGAATGACCTCGCTCAACCAAGCGCTTCCACGCTTTTCAAAGTCCAACCTCTCGCCACACTCAATCCATGCGCGTGCTCGTGGTTGAAGATGATGACAAGATTGCGACCTTTGTCGTGCGCGGCCTCAAGCAGGCCGGCTACGCGGTGGACCACGCGCCCGACGGCGAAACGGGCCTCGCCCTCGCGGAATCGACGAACTACGACGCGGCCATCGTCGACATCATGCTGCCCAAACTCGACGGCATCAGCCTGGTCAAACGCCTCCGCGCGGCCCGGCAAACGATGCCCGTGCTCTTCCTCAGCGCGAAAAACTCCGTCGACGATCGGGTGCTTGGTCTGCAAAGCGGCGGCGACGACTACCTCACCAAACCCTTCGCGTTCTCGGAATTGGTCGCCCGCCTCCACGCATTGATTCGCCGCGCCACCCAATCGCCGGAGGCCACCCGGCTTGTGTCGGGCGACGTTACGCTGGACTTGGTCACGCGGGAAGTGACTTGCGCCGGCCAGTCCGTTGAGCTCCAGCCGCGCGAATTCTCCCTGCTCGCCTTTCTCCTGCGCCATGCCGGCCGGCCCGTCAGCAAGACCATGATCCTCGAGCACGTTTGGGATTACAGCTTCGATCCCCAAACCAACGTCGTCGATGTGGTCGTCTCCCGGCTCCGGTCCAAAATCGATCCCGACCACCAGCGCCTCACGACCGTGCGTGGCGTCGGCTACATTTTCCGCCCTCATGTTTGACCGGCTGCGCCAGTCCCTCGCGCTGCGGCTCGCCGCCCTTTATTCCTTGGTCTTCGCACTGGGCGCGGCCGCGCTCTTCGGGGTGCTCTACTGGTCGCTCGCGAAAGCCCTGGAGGCCCGCGAACGCGCCGCCCTCGAGCAGCGCGTGGAGGAATTTGCCACCGCGCTCGAGCGCGAAGGCCCGTCCGGCCTGGTCGCCCAAATCAAGAACGATTCCTCGCCCGAAATGGGCGCGCTCTTTGTCCGGCTTCTCGCCCCCAACGGCAACGCGGTCTTCGACAAATGGCCCGACGATTGGATCGAAACTCAAATCCAGCGCCTGCCGCTCGGTGGCGGCCTGACCGTAACGCAGGAAACCCAGACCATCCGCGTGCCGCAGAATGCCGCCCACGACTACACGATTGCCTCGCGGCACCTGGCAAACGACTGGACGCTGCACGTCGGGCGGATTCTCGACAGCCGTCCGGTGTTTCTGGCGCCGCTGCGCCGGGTGTTTGGGGTCGTCGGTGTCGGCGCCCTTCTCCTTTCCGTCGCGGTCGGAACCGTGCTGGGCTGGCGGGCCACCCGACCGCTGCGTCAACTCTCCGACACCGCCAGACGCATCATTGAAACCGGAGATCTTGCCGCCCGCGTGCCAGCCCCCGCGGGCAAGGATGAGCTCGCCGTCCTCGTCCGACAGCTCAACGCCCTCCTCGACAAGAATGCCGTACACGTCCGTGTGCTCCGCGAGACCCTCGACAATCTCGCCCACGATCTCCGGACGCCCCTGACCCGTTTGCGCGGCACCGCCGAGCTCGCGCTGCAGGATGGGGGCGATCCCGCCGAGGCCCATGGCGCTCTCGCCGATTGCGTCAACGAATCCGACCGCGTACTGCATTTGCTGGAGGCGTTGCTCGATATTTCGGCGGCAGAGGCCGGAGCCTTGAAGCTCAATCGCACCCGCATGGATTTGCGCTCACTGGTTGAGCGCGCGGCCGATCTCTACCGGGAAGTGGCGGAAGAGAAGCACATCACGGTCACCGTCGACCAACCCGTGGCCGTCGACGTGGTGGTCGACGCGGTGCGGATGGGGCAGGCCATCAACAACCTGCTCGACAACGCCCTGAAATACACGCCCGCCGGGGGGCGCGTGACGATTGCCGCCCGAACCGATCCGGAAGCGACCGTCTTAACCGTAAGCGACAACGGGCCGGGCGTGGCGCCGGAGGAACGGGAGGCGGTTTTCCGCCGCCTTTATCGGAGCGATACCAGCCGGTCACAACGGGGCCTGGGGCTCGGACTCAGTCTGGTCAAAGCCATCGTCGAAGCGCACGCGGGCCGGGTCGGGATCGAAGATGAGTCCGGCGGCGGGGCGCGTTTTGTGGTTCGCCTGCCGCGTCGCTGAGTTCGCCGGCGGCAAATCTGCGAGTTGAAAACCGCGGAACCGCCGGCACATTAGCGGAACCAAGCCAACCTGAGCACCACCCGTATGGAACGTAACTCCTCCTCCTTTATTCTTCGTCTGAGCGCGTGGCTCACCCTCAGTCTCGCGGGGTACGCGTTGGCCGGCGGACAGACGAATATCAGTCCCGATCGCGTGACGTTCTTCTCCGAGCCAAATTTCCGGGGCGAGGCGCTCACGGTCGAAGCCGGTGCCAGCATCGAAACTTTGGACCGCTACACGCGCTCCGATAAGCAGCCTTGGACGTTTGGCATTTCCTCGGTGCGGATCGAAGGGGCCGCGAGAGCGACGGTATTTACCGCGCCGGGTTTCGGCGGCGAACGGCTCGAAATCGCCGCCAGTATCCCGGATCTTTACACCGCCACGCGGTCGACGGAAAACGGGAGCACGTGGGACCGTTGCATTGTTTCCCTCGCCGTCACCGGACCACAGCGAGTAAGTGCCCCGCCTCCGCCCGACCGACTCGCTCCCCCGCCGACCACCGTTTACGTGGTTCCCGCCCCGACGCGTCCACCCCCGGTTGTGGTGATGCGCCCACGCTACGATCAACGAACCGCCGACGCCCTCATCCAGCAGGCTTTTCGCGAGGTGTTGGGACGGGCCGCCGATCCCGACGGGCTGCGTCACTATCGGGAATTGCTGATGCGGGAAGGTTGGACCGACCGGCAGCTCATCGAGGATTTGCAGCGGAGCAAGGAAGCCCGCAGCATCAGTCCCGATGACGCCATCACCCGCGCGTATCGCGAGGTGCTGGGCCGCGATCCGGACCAGAACGGCTTGAATCATTACCGCCAGCTGTGGCGCGCGGGTTGGACCCAGGGGCAAATCCGCGACGATCTTCGCCGGAGCACCGAATCACGAGGCAACACCAGCCGCTCCACCATCACGAAGGTCTACCGGGAATTACTCGGCCGCGAGCCCGACACGGAGGGCTACGCCACCTACGAACGCCTGATGCGCGAGAAGGGCATGTCCGAACGGGAGCTGCGCAACATCATCATGAGTGGCGACGAATACCGGCAGAGTCACCCTCGCCGCTGATTCTCGCACCGGGCAGCAGGGACGAACGGACGAGGTGCGGCGAATCGACTGCTTCAATCCTCGTCGACCGCGCGCTTCGGCCGCTTCGATTTGGCGGGCGGTTCCGGCCAGGCCGGCTTTTCTTCGCGTGCCGGCTTGCCCACCAAATCAAAAAAGATCGGACAGCCGTTCAAATCAAACTCCGCCACGAGCCCGGCCTCGAGATAACGACGGTATTGCTCGGTGAGCTTTTCCTCGCGATTGCAAAATAGGCGGATGCGAAACGGTCGGGTTCCCGTCTGCGTCGCGTAGTAAATCCGGAAGCGGCGACCAGCCACGGGCGGCGGCGGCATCCGCTCCGCGAGATGTCCCAGCACCTGGTTGAGGCGCCCCGTCGCCAATTTCTTGTCGAGCGTGCGGTTCAATTTGACCGCGGCGTTGAGCATGCGATCGACTTCAAAGCCGCTCATGGCCGAGACAAAAATCACCGGGGAACCCGGCGTGAAGAACAGCCGCTCAAACAGCGCGTGCTCGTACTTTTCGCGGTAGTCCCGTTCGCTCTTGTAGGGCGCGAATCCGCCCTGCTCGGTGAAAGCCTTTTGAATCAGATCCCACTTGTTGACCGCGATGACAATCGGCTTGCCCTCTTTGATCGCCTCACCGGCGATCGCCTTGTCCTGCTGCGTCACCCCGTCCAGCGAATCGAGCACCAGAAAGACGACGTCGGTATTCTTGATCGCATCGAGGGAGCGCAGCCGGGAAAAATACTCCACGGGCGACGCCAGTTTCGTTGCCGCCTTGATTCCGGCGGTGTCGATGAGGCGAAACGGGTAGGTCTTGCCGTCACGGCCCACGAAGTTGAACGGCAGTTCGATGGAGTCGCGCGTCGTACCCGGCACCTCGCTCACAATGAGCCGGTCACTCTGCAGCAGTCGGTTGCTCAGGGAGGATTTTCCCACATTCGGCCGACCGATGAAACAAATGCACAGGGGATCCGTGGCCGTCTTGGTGCTCGACGCCACCACCTCTTCCGGTGCCGGCCCCAGCGCCGCGAGAATCGCCTCGCGCAGATCGGTTTCGCCGCGGCCGTGCTCCGCGGAAACGCGGAGCGGCTCACCCAGCCCCAGCCGATACGCCTCTTCGAGTTCGATCTTGTCGTCGTTGAAGTCGGCTTTGTTCACGACGAGCCGGACCGCCTTCTTGCTCTTGCGCAGCCGCTGGGCGATGCGCTCATCGAGCGACGACAGCCCGCTCAGGCCATCGACCACAAAAAGTATCAGCGACGCCGTGGCCATCGCGAAGTCGACCTGGGCCTCGGACGCCTTGGTCAGCGCCGCCGGTGTGTCCACCCCCTTGTAACCGATGCCGCCGGTATCGAGCAGCGTGTACTTGCCGTCCGCGATTTCCGCTGAAATCACATCCCGCGTGACGCCAGGCTGGTCATGCACGATGGAAATACGCTTCCGCGCCAGCCGGTTGAAAAGGCGACTTTTACCGACGTTGGGACGGCCTACAATAGCGACGATGCGGGACATAGAGGAGATTTGGTGTAAGGTGTAAGGATTAAGGTCTAAAGCAATGCGCCCAGACTCTATCCTCTCACTTTAAACCCTAGACTTTACCCTTCGCCGCGCGTGGTGGCGAACCTTGCACAAACCTTTCGATGCGGTCGCAGGCCTCGATGATTTGCTCATACGCCGTCGCAAAGCAGGCCCGGACGTGCCCCTGGCCATTCGCCCCGAACGCCACGCCGGGCACCACCGCCACCTTTTGCTCCGCCAGCAAACCCACGGCGAATTCCGTCTCGGTCTTGCCCGAAGCAGTCACGTCGGGGAAGGCGTAGAACGACCCGCGCGGCAAATGACACTTGAGCCCGATTTCGTTGAATCGGCGCACGATCAAATCGCGCCGCCGATGATACTGCTCGCGCATTTTGACCACGCTGTCCCAGCCGTGCTTCAGCGCCTCAAGGGCGCCTTCCTGGGCGATGATCGAGGCGCACATCATCGCATATTGGTGCACCTTCATCATCGCGTCGATCAGCGGCGCGGGGCCACAGGCATAGCCGATCCGCCAG
>CANJNJ010000088.1 GCA_947474995.1 Opitutaceae bacterium
CCCGGATGCAGCGGATTTCCAAGGTTCTCGGGACCAACCTTACCATCCAGGACAATGTCGGCATCATCAAAGTCGGGGCGGACGGCAAGAGCCAGTGACCGGATTGGACCGAGGGCCGCCGCATTTTTCCGCGGCTGCCTCCGGGGGAAGTAAGGGGTTGACGGCCGGTCATTACATGCAGTCATATATATGACTAGGAACCGGGCGGCCAACCCAGTCCTCGGTCGATCATCCCCTCTCCTGTCCTACCGCCCGCGCACCGGCCGCGGCCGCCACCTTCATTTTGAGCAAAACCGTAATCAAACCATGAAAACCCAATCACCAAGCATGAGAGTCATTTTCGGGCGCGCGGCGCTTTTCGCCCTGGGTGCGGCTGTCACCGCGCCGTCTTGGGCGCAGGTTCCCAATCCCCCTTCCGCCAGTGCGGCGGCCGCGGCGGGGGCCGGTTCGGAAGTCATCAAGTTGGAGGCCTTCGGCGTCTCCGGCACGCACATTGCCGGCGCCAGCACGTTTACGTCGCCGACGCCCGTGACGGTCGTCGAAAGCTACGATCTCGTCGCTGCGGCCCCGTCCAATCTGGCCGATGGCCTGAAGCAACTACCCTCAGTTCTACCGGGCGGCGGCGTGACGAACAGCGGCGGCACCGGCAATTCGAGCGCCAACTTTCTCAATCTGCGCGGCCTCGGCAGCACCCGCACGCTGACGTTGCTCGACGGTCGCCGGTTTACCTCCAGCGGGCCGACCGGGCAGGTTGACGCCAACCTGATTCCGCAGGGCTTGGTCCACCACGTGGACGTGGTCAATGGCGGCGCCTCGGCGGCCTATGGTTCGGATGCCATCGGCGGAGTCATCAACTTCGTCCTCAACAAGGAGTTTGTTGGGACCAAAATCGATGCCGCCTATGGCATTGCCCAGAAGGGCGACAACAAGGAATTCAAGTCGGCGCTGACCTACGGCACCGAGTTGCAGGGCGGCCGGGCGCATCTCCTCCTCAGCGCCGAATACTATGACAACAAGGGAGTCACGGGCGACGCGCGCTCTCTCCGCCGCCATGCGCCCAACCAGATTCCTGATCCGGCGCGGCCGGGCTTCCTGGCCAGTGCCGCCGAAATCAAATCCCCGTTCACCACCGGGGGCCATATCGTCGTCGGGGCGGGTGGGCCCAACGCCGCCGCCAACAATCTGTTTCGTGGCATCATGTTTGGGCCGGGCGGGACGCAGCAGACCTACAACTATGGCCGGCTGTCTGGCACGCTGGGCGCGACGGGCGGCTTTCAGGATGGTGGCGATGGCTTCGCGGTCTCGACCGGGCAGGAAATTGTGCGCCCGCTGACGCGGAAGGCGATCTTCGGCCGCACCGATTTCAAGCTGAACGACAAGATCTCGCTGTTCGTCGAGGGGTCCATGGATGAGTCGAACATCGAATTCAACAACAGCCCGACGACGCATACGATTACGATCCGTCGCACCAACGCTTATCTGGCCCAAGTGGCACCGAACATCGTGAATCAAATGACGGCGGCGGGCGTGACGACGCTGACCATGAACCGCCTGACGCTGGAACGCGGGTTCACGATGAGCCATGCCAACGACAAGAATGGGCGCGTCTTGCTGGGGCTCACCGGCAAACTCGGCAGCAACTGGAAGTGGGACGCCGCCTATCAATGGGGTAACAACGATCTCCGGATTCCGGTTACGAACAACCTCATCACGGCGAAGATGGCGCTCGCTGCCGACGCCGTGCTCAGCGGCACCCAAATCATCTGCGCGTCCCAGGCGACCAATCCCGATTGCGTTCCCTTCAATCCCTTTGGCGTGGGAGCGCCGTCCAAGGCGGCCCTTGACTACGTCATGGGCACCTCGGGCTACAAGAATTACACGGTGCAGAAGGTGGCGGACGGCAGCCTTTCCGGCGAGTTGTTCAATTTGCCCGCCGGGCCCGTGTCGATCGCGACCGGGGCGCAGTGGCGCAACCTGGCGTCCCGCACCACGGCCGATCCGCTCTCGTACGCCAGTGGGTACCGGCTCGTCAACACCCAGTATTTCTACGGCGACTATTCGATCATGGAGGAGTTTGCCGAAGCCCAGCTTCCGCTCGTGAAGGAAATCAACCTCGCGAAGAAGTTGAGCGCCAATATCGCCGTTCGTCATACCAATTATTCCACGAGCGGCGGAGTGAACACCTGGAAAGCAGGTCTGGTCTGGCAGATTTACGGCGACCTGCGGTTGCGGGCGACCCGTTCGGGCGACATTCGCGCGCCCAGTTTGAATGAACTGTTTGCCGCCGGCGTGCAGAACAACGTTGTCGCCAACGACAACTTTCCCGGTGGCACGGGCAAGAGCTACCCTGGCGTGCCGAATCTGACTTTCGGCAATCTCGACCTCCGGCCCGAGAAGGCGCTGTCGTCGGTCATCGGTTTCGTGTACCAGCCGTCCTTTTTGAAGGGTTTCAGCGTGGCGGTGGATTACTACCAGGTTAAAGTCAGCGACGCCATTGCCAACGCCGGCGGCCAGAATGCGGTGCAGCAGTGCGATCTGAACCCGAGCTCGCCGCTCTGCGCCTTCGTCACGCGCGAGGCCACCGCAGCCGACCCCCGCGCGGTCGTGCGCCTGCGCACCTCGCCCGTAAACTTGAGTTCGGAAACCTTGAATGGGTTGGACATCGAGACCAGCTATCGCGTCCCGCTGTCCACTTGGATCAAAAGCTTCAACCCCGGCACGTTGAATCTTCGCGCGCTGATTGGCTACGTTGACGAGTATGTCCAGATCTCCCCGCTCGTTCCCTCGGTCAACAACGCGGGCAACGGTGTCTTCGGGTTGCCCCATGTTCGTGGCACCTTGACGGTGAACCACACGGTCGGTCGTTTCTCGACCTTCCTCCAGACCCGCTACATCGGCCGCGCGACGTGGGACAAGACGCGGGTTCTTGGCGTGACTACGGACTTCAATGATGTCGTCGACGCCGCCTACCTCGATGGCCAGTTCGGCTTCAAGACCCGCGTCTTCGGCCGGGAGACCGAGTTCTACCTGAATATCCAGAATATCATGAACAAGGGCCTCGTCTACTCGCCCAAGACCGGTGGAGCGACGCCCTTGCCGACCGATCAAGGAATGTACGATCAGGTCGGACGGATGTTCCGCTTTGGCGTCAATGCGCGTTTCTAACGCTCCGTCCGGGGCGGGCCCGATCACCGTCGGGCCCGCTTGGCGGGGGAAAACTTAGCCCGCGATGCCGTGGAGCTTCCGCCAAGCGTGGGCGACAGGAAGGTCGCCCCTCCCACGGAACGGCGGCATTCCTGTCGTCGATGCGGCGACCAAACGATGCTTCTGGTTTCGCTCGTGATTAGCTTTCGACTCTGAGAAAATCGCGTCGAGGTAGCCCGCCTCTTTCCCGCCCGTATGAAAATTAGAAAACCCCCCAGTCTGTCATTCTTCGCTTCGCTCCGAATGACAGATTTTTCACCCAGTCTGGGGAGAAGAGGGACTCCGTCCCGGACCGAAGGGCCATCCCTGCTCTTTCGGGCAGGGCGACAAAATTTTCGTTTCGTCCTGGCCGGCGCAAAACGCGTTGGGCGGTTTTGGGCGGCAGGATCACGGCTGAGTATGAGATTCCACGTTCCGGCCTTCCTGTTGGTCGGGATGCTCCTGACGGCAAACGGAGCCGGGCAGGGCGTAGCGGTCGCCCCGGTCGCGCCGACCGGCGGCAAGATCAATCCGCCCAACACGGATTTTTCCGCCTATGAGAAGAAATTCCCGTGGGTGCTTTCCGCGGCAATCCTGCAGGCCCAAGCGGCCAGCATGGAAAAGGCGAAGCTCCACGAAAACGTGTACGAGGCGAAAGTGGGCGCCTATACTTTGCCCGACCTTTTCACCCTGGCGGACGGCCGAAAGGTCTCCACGCCGGGCGGGTGGGAAGGGGAGCGGCGGGCGGAGTTGCTCGAGATCTTCCGTCGCGAAGTCTACGGGATTTCTCCGCCCAAGCCGGCGACGCTGGCCTTTCGCCTGGTGGCGTCCGATCCCCGGGCGCTGCAGGGCGAGGCGACGCTCAAGCGCGTGGCGATCAGTTTTCAGCTCCGCAACGAGACCTTTCAATTTCATCTCAGCCTCTTCGTGCCGAACCGGCGGTCGGGCCCGGCCCCCGTGTTCCTGCTGCTCAATCATCGCGTGGCCAAGAACACCGATGTGACGCGCCAGGTTCGATCCGAGTTCTGGCCGGCGGAATACGCGGTCTCCCGCGGCTATGCGATCGCCGCCGTTGACCTCGACGACGAGGTCGATCCCGACAAGCCCAACGCGACCACCGGTCTGCGCGCCTTTTACCGCCGGCTCTATTCCAAGCCGGAGGAACTCACCTGGGCGACGCTGGCCTCGTGGGCCTGGTCAGGATCGCGGGCGGTGGACTACTTCGAAACGGATCCCGATATCGATCTGGCGCGGATTGCGGTGATCGGACATTCCCGGGGCGGCAAGACGGCCCTGTGGGCGGCGGCGCAGGACACGCGCTTCGCCCTGGCCTGCGTCAACTGCGCGGGGGAGGGCGGCCCCGCCCTCAGTCGGCGCGATTTTGGCGAGACGCTCGGGATGATCACGACGAATTTTCCCTACTGGTTCACGCCGACCTACGCGCGGTATGCCGACCGGATTTCCTCGCTGCCCATCGATCAGCACGAACTTGTGGCGCTCGTTGCGCCCCGCGGGTATCACGGGGGCGATGCCAGTCTCGATCTTCATTCCGACCCCCGCGGGTCGTGGCTCTCCCTGGTTGAAGCCACCAAGGTGTGGGCGCTCGCCGGGCGCGCCCGCGTTTGGCCGGATTCGATGCCGTTGGTCAACGACGTCGTCATGGACGGGCCGCTGGCCTACCATCTGCGGGAAGGCGGGCACGCGTTGACGACGTTTGATTGGAAACTCTATTTCGACCACGCGGACCTTTTCTTTCGCCGTTCGCCCCGTTAAGAATCTCCTTCTGCTTTAACCCGCTCGCGTCGTTGCTCCGGGCCGAATCGGATTCGGTTGGGGCGCGGGCAAGCCGTTATCCTTTAGCAATATCCCAAAAAATGAAAATCAACCGCCATGGTTTGGCTCCAGGAAAATTCCCCGCGAGGTCTGTGATGTCGTGGGTGTTGGCCCTCGCGCTGTGCGCGACGGTCCCCGCACTTGCCCAGGGGCGCCGCAACGCGGACCCCTCGACCGTCAAGCTGCGCGATCAGGCGGGCGAGCTGGCCACGAAGGTCAAGAGCTCGTTCACCGTCGCGGCCGTCGGCGACATCATCCAGATGCAGCCGTTCTCGAAGATGAACGATCCGGCCGTGCAAAAGCTGGTAAAAATTCTGCGCGAGGCGGATCTGACGGTGGCCAACATGGAGTCGCTCATCGTTGATTTCGATTCCTACACGGGATTCAAGAGCGCGAACCTTGCGACCAAGGAAGTCGCGGATGACCTGGCGGCGATGGGCATCAAGATGGTGACCAAGGCCAACAACCACACCTTCGACGGTGGTGAGGCGGGCTTGTGGGAAAATTTCCGACAACTGGAACGCGTCGGCATCATCCACGTCGGCGCGGGCCGGACGATGACGGAGGCGCGGATGCCGCGCTATTATCAAACCGGCAAGGGACTGGCCGGCATGGTGGGAATCTACGGTGATGCCGCTCCGGCGGGCCCCGGCGGTTCACCCTCGGCCGCGAGCTACTGGGTGGACGGTTTCGGGGGCAAGGTCGGCAACAACGCCTTGCGGCTCACAACCTATAACGGCGTCACGGCCGAGCAATTTGCCCAGTTGAAGGCCATGCGCGACTCCATCAATGCGCGACGCAGTGAGGTGGCCGAGCCGACCGAACTCGCGCCGGATGAACCCGGGGTGCTCGAGGTGTTTGACACCCGCTTCAAAGTGACGCCGAAGCCCGGCGAATTTAGCTACGAGATGAACCGCGCCGACGAGCAGGACATCATGCGGAATATCAAAACCGGAAAGCAGTTTTCCGATTTCATGCTGGCCACGATTCACTGGCACCAGAATCGCTTCGCCTTCCAGCACTACTCGTTCGACAACTATCCCGCCGATTACGAAATCAAGTTTGCCCACGAGGCAATTGACCACGGGGCCGACGTGTTTGTCGGTCACGGCGTCCACACGATCAAGGGCGTCGAGATCTACAAGGGGAAGCCGATCTTCTACGGCCTGTCGAACTACGTCTTCCAAATGCAGATCATGCCGATCGGGTCGGCCAATCCGACGCGGGACCCCGGGGCGGGCGAAATGAATGAACTGCGCTGGGCCTGGTTGCAGAAGCCGGCCAACCTGCAGGCGCTGCTGGCGACCAGCCGTTATGAAAACGGCCAGCTGGCCGAGGTGCGCATCTATCCCGTCGATCTCGGCCAGACCTTCCGTCCCGGTTCGCAGATCGGCATTCCGAAAGCGCCGTCACCGGAAGTGGCGCGGAAGATTCTGGAGGAAGTCCAGACGTACTCCAAGCCGTTCGGGACGGTGATCGCCATTGAGAATGATGTGGGGGTCATTCGGATCGAGTCCGGTGCCGCGGCGCGCAAATGAGGCGCTGGGTCAGAATCGTCGCTTGTAGCCTCCTGACGCTGCTCCTGGGTCTGGTGACTCGCTCGGTCGCGGCGGACGCCGCCGGGGCTGCGTCCGCCGCGAAGAGTCCGGCGCTGCGGCCGGGCTTGCCGTTTGAGCTGCGCGACCGGCCCGTCCTCGGTTCGGACGCGGCGGGAATCGTGGTGGTGGAAGTGGCGAGCTTCAAATGCCTCCACTGCCGGGCGTTTCACGAGAACGTGTTTCCGGCCCTGCGGGAGCGCTACATCAACTCCGGAAAAATCCAGTGGTTTGTCCTCAATGCGTCGGACGATCCTTCGGACCAGTTCGCGAAGATCTTTGCCCTCGCCCGGTGCGTCTCCCGCCAGGGCAAATATTGGGAGATGTTGGACAGCCTTTTTGAGCTGGCGCATCGCCCTCCCAGCTTTCTGGAGGACATGATCGTCAAGAGTCCGAAGATCGACTCGGGCGAACTCGACGTCTGCCTCCGCGACCGAAGCACGCGCACGGCGGTCGCGGGTGACTTCGCCCAATACCTGAAGCTGAAGCTGAAAGGGACGCCGTCCTTTCTGGTGTGGAAGTTTTCCGCCGACGGGCAGCGGACCGAGACAATCATTTCGGGCGCGGAAACGTTGACCTACTTCCAGCGCGTCTTCGACGAACTGCTGAAAACGTCGTAGGCTGGTTGCGGATGTTCATTCACGAAAAGCTGCCGGGTGTTGGTCGTTCCGCCTTCAGGCGGAATCCGGGCTGTCCAAACCTTCCGCCTGAAGGCGGAACTACCAGCTGGGCGGCGGCCCCGGGGCGGGGGAAAAACGTGTTTGGCCGTGGGTACTGACTTCATCCGGGCGGTTCGCGCCGTGCGGCCGGGTCGATTACTCCTGGTGATCGGGGCGGCTCTTCTCGCCGGGCTGGCGGGCGATTGGTTCCGCGCCGACCAGCGGCTCGTGTTTCCGCGTCCGCTTCCGGTATTCCACACGACCACGCCGACCCGATGAATCACGCGAGTGACCTTCCACCCCCGAGGTCGGGACGATCCCAGACGGTTGTCCGTTGGGTGCTCGGCGTCATCTTCCTCGCGGCGGGGGTCCTCAAGGTGGCCCAGCCGCGGGATTTCTATTCGGACCTGCTGGCCTATGAGGTGGCGGTGCCGGATTTGCTGCTGCGCTACGTGGCCGTCGCCCTGCCTTGGCTGGAGGTGCTCTGCGGAGGAGCGTTGCTCGCTGATGTTTGGCGCGAAACCATCCGCCCGCTGGTCGCGGCCCTGTGCCTGATCTTTGTGCTCATGCTCGGGCAGGCGGTGCTGCGGGGGCTGGATTTGAAATGCGGGTGCTTTGGCGTGGCGACGGGCGGCTGGTTTGATCTTCCCGTGGTCGCGCTCGGCCGCGCGGCCGTGCTGCTCCTCGCCTCGGGCTGGCTCGGGTTGCATCCGCCGGGTGCAGCCGGGCCGGGAGAAAGGGGCGCGCGCCGGAGCGCGCCACCCGAATAAGGGGTTGACGGCTTTTGCCTTCATGCAGTCATATATATGACTAAGTTCCAGGATGATTACCCCTGCCCCCAAGCCCGCCCGGACTGACGAACGCTTGCCGCTTTATCACCGGCTGCGCGATGCGCTCAGCGCCGAGATTGCCACCCATGCCTGGCGGCCGGGGGAACCGATTCCGACGGAAGCCGCGCTGGCCAAGGCGCATGCGGTGTCGATCGGCACGGTGCGAAAAGCCATCGACTCCATGGTGGCCGACGGCCGGCTGGAGCGGTTCCAAGGCAAGGGCACGTTTGTCCGGCGGCCGGACTTTCAGTCCTCGTTTTTCCGTTTCTTCCGGTTTCTCGACACGAGCGGGGTGGCCCGCGTGCCGGTGAGCCGGATTCTCAAGCGCGAGGTGGCGGCAATGCCCGCGGCGGTGGCGGCGGCGTTCAATCTCGCCGAAGGTGCGCAGGCGATCCGGTTTTCGCGCCTCCGGTTGATCGCCGAGCGCCCCTTGGTTCTGGAGGACATCTGGCTGCCGTACCAGCGTTTCAAGCCGCTGCTGAAGATCGATACCGGCGAGTTTGGCGATCTGCTTTATCCCCTCTATGAACAGCATTGCGGCGTGATGGTGGCGTCGGCGCAGGAGACGCTGACCGCGGAGGCCGTGAGCGCCCGGCACGCCAGGCTGCTCGAGCTCGAGGCGGGCGCACCGGTGGTCGTCATCGAGCGCGTCGCCCTGAGCGCCGATCGGCAGGCGCTCGAATGGCGCCAATCCCGCGGCCCGGCCAGCGAGTTCCATTACCAGGTCGAGATCCGCTGATCGGATGCATCTCAACCCCCTTCTCCCGAAGGTGGCGAAATCGCCCCGCCACGCGTTCGTCGCCCCCGTTTAGCGGCTGTCATGAACTTTAACCCATTCCGCCACGGTCGCGCTGCTGGGGACGCGGCGCCCTCGCCGCGTGAGATTGAGAAAAAACCGCGACCCGGGCGTCGCGGCTCCAGTGAACGTTGGCCGAAAATGCCTGACCGCCTCTAGCCCCTTTCGCTTCCGCCCTCGCGGCGGATTTTTTCCTAACCCCATCTCCCATGTTCCGCTGGTACCGCGAAATCAATTCGTCGGAGCGCAAGACCTTCTGGTCGTGTTTCGGCGGCTGGGCCCTCGACGCCCTCGACGTGCAGATGTTCAGCATCGCGATCCCGGCGCTGATCGTCGCGTTCGGCCTCGACAAGGCGCAGGCGGGAACGATTAGCAGTGTCACGCTCGTGACGTCGGCCGTCGGAGGGTGGATTGCCGGAACGCTGTCCGACCGTTTTGGGCGGGTGCGGATTCTGCAGATCACCATCCTGTGGTTTTCGGCCTTCACCTTCCTCTGTGCATTTGCGCAGACGGCCACGCAGCTGCTGGTGCTGAAGGGGCTCCAAGGCCTGGGCTTTGGCGGCGAATGGGCGGCGGGCGCGGTGCTGATGGCGGAGATGATCCGTCCGGAGCACCGCGGCAAGGTGATGGGAACGGTGCAGAGCGCGTGGGCGGTGGGCTGGGGCGTCTCCGTCCTGGTCTACACGGGATTATTTTCTTGGCTCTCGCCCGACCTGGCTTGGCGGGTGATGTTTACCGTCGGTCTCCTGCCCGCGCTGTTTGTGGTTTACGTGCGGCGGGCGCTGCCGGAGCCGAAGCTGCAGGCCGCCGCGGCGAAGCGGTCCGGTGGCGTGGCGGGCGGACTGTTCGGCATTTTCTCGCCGGCGGTGTTGCGCGCGACCCTGGCCGGTTCCCTCCTCGGGGTGGGCGCGCATGGCGGTTACTACGCTTTGATGACCTGGCTGCCGACGTTCCTGAAGACCGAGCGCAAGCTCTCGGTGCTCGGGACGGGCGGCTATCTGGCGGTCATCATTGTGGCGTTCTGGTGCGGCTGCATCGCGAGCGCCCAGCTGCTCGACCGGATCGGTCGGCGGCGCAACATCATGCTCTTTTCGATCTGCTGCGTCTCGACCGTGATTTGCTACATTTTCCTGCCGCTGACGAACCGGCAGATGCTGGTGATGGGTTTTCCGCTGGGATTTTTCGCGGCGGGAATTCCCGCCAGCATGGGCGCGCTCTTCAACGAACTTTATCCGACCGGCATCCGCGGCACCGGCGTGGGCTTTTGCTACAATTTCGGCCGGATTGCCTCCGCGGCGTTTCCGTGGCTCGTCGGCCACATGAGCGCCTCGATGTCGCTCGGCCGCGCGATCGGGATTGACGCGGCGCTCGCGTATTCCCTCGTGATTGTCGCGGTGCTGATGCTCCCCGAGACCAAGGGGAAGCGCCTAGATGTCGAGGTTGCGGCGCCCGCGGCAACGGGAGCGATGCCTTAGCCACACTTGAGTTCCGCGCATGTCGAAGTCTGAGCCCAGGCCAGTGATTCCCGGTTCTCCGCCCGCGCCCTCGGGTGGTCGGCCGGCCGGCGTGGATACCCACGCCCATATTTTTCGGCGGGGACTCCCGCTCGCGGCGGGACGTCGTTATGCGCCGGATTATGATGCGCCGCTGGGCGACTTTCTCCGGCAGCTCGACGCGAACGGCATCGCGTGTGGCGTTCTGGTCCAGCCGAGTTTCCTGGGCACGGACAACAGTTATCTCCTGGCGGCGCTCAAGGAGCAGCCGGAGCGTTTGCGCGGAATCGTGGTCGTCGAGCCGACGGTGTCCGCCGATGAGCTCGCGACCCTCGCTGCGGCCGGCGTCGTGGGCATTCGCCTGAACCTGGTGGGCGCGAACCTCCCGGATCTGCGCGTCGGTCCGTGGCCGGGATTCCTGGAACGGCTGGCGCGGCTCGACTGGCTGGTGGACGTCCAGCGCGAAGCCCGGGACTTGTCCCTGGTCGTCACGCCGTTGCTCGCGGCCGGGGTCAAGGTCGTGGTCGACCATTTTGGCCGGCCCGATCCCAGGCTGGGGATCGAGGATCCCGGTTTTCGCTCCCTCCTGGCGGTGGCGGCGACGCGGCGGGTCTGGGTCAAACTTTCTGGGGCTTATCGCAACGGAGCCGGCGCGGTCGGCGAGGCCTTGGCCGCGGCCGCGGCGGATCGGTTGCTCGCCGCCTTTGGCACCGACCGTTTGCTCTGGGGCAGTGACTGGCCACACACGCAATTCGAATCGGTGGTAACTTACCCGGCCGTGCGCGCGCAATGTGATCGCTGGGTTCCCCATGGTGGCGACCGGCTGGCGATCCTGGGTGAGACACCCGCGGCCCTCTATCGTCTTGGCGCTCCCGCCAGCCCGAACCGAGCGTGAACGTACCCTGATGTCATGAAGTCCCTCCTTTGCCTCGCCTTGGCCCTTGGTTTTTCGCGTGCGGCGGCGGTGGAAAGCGGACCGGATCAGAGTCCGGTTCCGACGCGAAGCGGCGCGACGAGCATCGTATTTCCGCTGCGGGCCGATCCCCGGCGTGCCATCGCCGCGGGCGAAGATCACAGCCTGGCCCTGCGGACGGACGGTACCGTGGCCGCCTGGGGCTACAATTATAACAACCGTATCACCCCGCCCGCCGGCCTGACCGGCGTGGTCGCGCTCGCGGCGGGAAATAAATATTCTCTCGCCTTGAGGGCCGATGGTACCGTCGTCGCCTGGGGTGACGAGTTCGGGGGCCGGACGGCGCCGCCAAAAAACCTCAGTCGCGTGATCGCCATCGCCGCTGGCTACGGCCACGCCCTGGCGTTGACCGCCGATCGCCGGGTCGTGGGCTGGGGCAACGCCGCCGATGGCCGCACGACCGCGCCCCAAGGACTGCGCGAGGTCATCGCGATCGCTGCCGGCCGTGATCACAGTCTCGCGCTGCAGGCCGATGGTACGGTCGTGCAATGGGGCCGTTCGCTGCCGTCCAGTGGCCGGCCCGCCCCCGCCGACCTTCACCACGTCGTGGCCATCGCGGCCGGAGGCGATTTCTCGCTCGCGCTGAAATCCGATGGGACGGTCGTGGGCTGGGGGCAGGATTTTTTCGGCCAGGCCTCGGATGCCGCCAAACTGCGTGAAGTGATCGCGATCGCCGCCGTCGACGAGTCGGCGCTCGCGCTCAAGGCCGATGGCACGGTGGCGTTCTGGGGCCGGGGCGTGAGCCCGCCGAAATCACTGACCGGCGTCATCGCGATCGCCGCCGGTCCGGAACATAATCTCGCGCTCAAGGCGGACGGCACCGTCGTCGCCTGGGGCAGCAATCTCAAAGGCAAGGCCGCGCCGCCGGCGGGCCTGCGGGTGCTCGCGCAGCCGTAGGTGTCCCCAAGCCCGTGCGCCTGACTCTTCGAACGAAGCGACCAACATGTTTGTCTTAAGGAAACGCCGGGTCTTGTTCGTAGTCCCGCCTTTAGGCGGAATGAAGGCGCACCAAGCACCGCCTGAAGGCGGAACGACCAACAACGGTTGCGCCGCCATTTCTTCGAGCGCAGTCTCGGAATAAGACCGTTAAACTGCGCATGAATTCCAAGATGCCCCATTGCCTCAGCAGTTTTCTTTTGGCGGGCGCCGCGGTGGCGCTCGGTTCGTTCGCGCTGACGCGGGCGGCATCTGTGCCCGTCGAGGATCTCGTGGATCCGTTCATGGGCACGGGCTTCGATGCCTCCGAACACGATCTGGGTTCGTGCATGCCGGGCCCCTGTCTGCCGCACGCCTCGATTTATCCGAGTCCGGAGACGCTCGAGCCACCGCCGAGCGGCTACCGGCCGAACCAGCCGATCGTCGGCTTCGCCCAACTCCACACCCAGGGAACCGGCGGCAATCCTTCCTACGGCAACTTTCTCGTTACGCCGCGCCGCGGGCTCGCGATCAACGAGGTCGACCGGGCCTCGGGCAAGTCGCACGAAGTCGCGCGGGCCTACAGCTACAGCGTCCATCTGACGAAAGACGACATCGAGGCGGAGGTGGTGCCGTCCGCCCACAGCGCCCTCTACCGCTTCACGTTTCCCGCGGCGGACGACGCGCACCTCACGATCGATGTTGCCCGCAAAATCGGCGGCGCCCTGGCGCTGGACGAAGGGTCCGTGGACGTCGATCCGGTGACGGGGGCGATCTCGGGGGGCGGACTTTTTTCGCGCAACTGGAACCCCGCACCCTACAAGGTTTTCTTTGCCGCGCGCGTCAGCCAGGCGCCCTCGGCGTTCGGGACCTGGGCCGATCAGGATGTCAGCGCCGGCGGAACGCACGCGGCGATTCGCGGCCGCCCGCTTGGCGCCTACCTGCGGTTCAAGACGGCGCCGGGCCAGCCGGTTTATTTGAAAATTGCCGTCTCCTTTACTTCGGTGGAGCAGGCGAACCGTTGGCTCGACGCGGAGATCCCGGCCTGGGATTTCGCCGGACTGCGCGCGACGGCGGCGGCGGCGTGGCGCAAGGAACTCAGCGCGATCACGATCGCGGGAGCGCCGGCGGAGGAACAGCGGATTTTCTACACCGCGCTCTGGCATTCCTTCGTGCAGCCGCGCGATCGCACCGGCGACCTGCCGGGGTTCGATCCCCGGCAGCCGATTTGGGATGATCATTACACGCTGTGGGACACGTGGCAGACGCTTTTCCCGCTGCTGGCGATCATCCGGCCCGACGTGGTGCGCGACAACGTCAACGCCTTCATTCACCGGCATCGTCACAACGCCGATGGTTACGTGGCGGAGGCGTTCATCCAGGGGAAGGAGTTCAAGGTCGGCCAGGGCGGCAACGAAACCGACAACGTCATCGGTGATGCCTACGCGAAGGGCATCGCGGGCATCGACTGGACCGAGGCGTATGCGGTGATGAAAAATCACGCCGACACGGTCCGGACCCCGCATTACCGCGAGCGTGGCTGGATGGCCAGCGACGAGGTCCACGATTACAGCCATCGCATTCGCTCCGGTTCGGCCACCCTGGGTTATGCCTACAATGATTTTCTGACCGCGCAGGTCGCCCAAGGTCTGGGCCATGGCGACGATGCCGCGCGCTACCTCGCGCGCTCCGCCAATTGGCGCAACGTCTGGGACGACTCGCTGACGAGCGACGGCTTCCGCGGGTTTGTGCGGGCCCGGGCGAAGAGCGGGAAATTTTCCACGACGATCGCGACCAAGGGCTACGGCACCGATTTCTACGAGGGCACCTGCTGGGCGTATTCCTTCAACGTCCCGCACGACGTCCCGGCGATGATCGAAAAGATGGGTGGCCGCGAAGTCTTCCTTTCGCGGCTGCAGCACGCGTTGCAGAAGGGTTACATCGATTTCGGCAACGAACCTTCGTTCATGACCCCCTGGCTTTTCGATCAAGTCGGCCGCCCTTATCTCGCATCGTATTGGGCCGACATTTTGCGCCGGAGATATTCCGGCATTAATCTGCCGGGGGATGACGACTCGGGGGCGATGAGTTCGTTCTACATTTTCCTGACGGCGGGAATTTTTCCGGTTGCGGGCACGAACGTCTACTACCTGCACGGCGCGCGGGTGCCCGAGGTGGTGTTTCAGCTTCCGGACGGGAAAAAATTCACGGTTATCGGAGAGAATGCCGGGCCGAGCAGCCCTTACGTGCAAAGCGCCACGTTGAATGGGGTCCCACTCGAACGCCCCAAAATTGACCACGCGAGCATCACGGCGGGCGGGACGTTGCGTTTTGTGATGGGCCCGCGGCCCTCGGCCTGGGGGACGGGCGGGGATTTTGATGCCGGCGCCGCCGCCAAGGAAACCGCGACAACTGCTCTTGCGCCATGAGTAGGTCAGGGCTTACGCCATGAAACATTTCCGCGCGCTCGTTCTCTTCCTCGCCGGCTCAGCCTTTGGTTTCGCCGCCACGCCGGCGAAAACACTCCGGGGCGCGCTGCAACCGTTTGCCAAGGCGCGTCCGGAAAAATTCCGCGACATCAAGGCGATCACCGGACCGAATCCCGACGACCGATGAAAATTCGCCTGATTCTCCTGGCCCTGAGCGTGACCGGCGCGCTCGCGGAAGAGTCCGCCCCGTTCGCCATCCACGCCGCCCGCGTCGGCGATGCGCCGATTGTGACGGAGGACATGCTCGCGGGCCCGGACGGCGAGAGCATCAACGGCCCGACGCTCATCCGGGTGCCAGACTGGGTGAAGAATCCCCTCGGGCGCTATTATCTCTATTTTGCGCACCACGCCGGAAAATATCTCCGCCTGGCCTATTTCTCCTTTGTCGGCCATCGACCGGAGCGCATTCTCGCGACCCGGGTCGACCTGAAAGGTCCGCCCGCCGCGTGGAGGGCCCGCGGCGTCGTCGAGGTACTGAAGCCGGAGCGCGACTGGGAAGGGGCCCGGTACCCGCTGGCGTATTCAAACGGCGGCATCTCCCGGACGCGGGTCAACGAATTGCGCGATCCGGGTGTGTTTCGCGAGGGTGGGGCGGCCTGGCTGCTCTACGCGACCGCGGGCGAACATGGTCTTGGGCTCGCCCGGCTGGACTACCCGGAGACTTTGCCATGAATCCCATAAAATTGATCTTCTCCTGCGTCGCTTTCACGTGGTGCGCCAGCGCGGCGGCGGCCGCCGAGGCGCGGCCGAATTTTGTCTTCATCATTGGCGACGACATCAGCGGCGAGGACTTCGGGTGTTACGGCAATCCGGGGATTCGCACGCCCAATATCGACCGGCTCGCCGCGGAAGGCCTGCGGTTCACCAATATTTATCTGACCGCGTCGAGCTGCAGCCCCAGCCGCTCCAGCATCATCACGAGTCGCTATCCCCACAACCTGGAGACGGCGGCCGAACTGCACGGTGTGTTTCCTGCGGGTGTGGCGATGTTTCCCAAGCTCCTGCGCGATGCCGGCTATCACACGATTCACTCGGGCAAGGCGCACTTCGGCACGACTTCCGATAAACTCGACGGCCCGGCTGCGGCCGCCTTCGTCGTAGGCGGCGATGGGGAACGCGACGATCTCAAGGGCGGTCACGGCGGGGAGAACCGCTGGATCGAGCACCTGCGGGCGCGGCCCAAGGACAAGCCGTTCTTCACCTGGTTTGCCTCCCACGATGCGCATCGTCCGTGGGACGCCGATTCGTTCGTCGGCCTGAACCGTCCCGCCGACGTGCGGGTGCCAGCCTACCTGGTCGATACGCCAGAGACACGCATTGATCTGGCGCACTACTACGACGAAATCACGCGGCTCGACCACTACGTCGGCGAGGTCATCCGCGAACTCGCGCGGCAGAAGGTGCTCGAGCAGACGGTCATCATCTTCATGGCCGACAACGGCCGGCCGTTTCCGCACTCGAAGACGCAGCTCTATGAGGATGGCATCAAGCCGCCGCTCATCATCCGCTGGCCGGCGGGTATCCCGCGACCGGCCCGGACCGATTCGCTCGTGAGTTCGCTCGACATCGCGCCGACCGTTCTCGAGCTCGCGGGGATTGCCCGGTCCGAGTCGTTTCAAGGCGTGAGCCTGCTGCCCCTCCTGCGCGACCCGACGGCGACCGTGCGGGACTTCGTCTTTGCCGAGCATAACTGGCACAACTTCGCGGCGCACGTGCGGATGGTGCGGCACGGCAACTATGTCTACATGCGCAACGCCTGGCCGCATCTGCCCGAGCCAGGTGCGTCGGACACGTTCTACAATCCGAGTGCCGATGCGTTAAAGGCGTTGCGGGCGCAGGGAAAACTCACGCCGCTGCAGGCCAATGTTTTTCAGGTGCCGCGGCCGACGGAGGAGTTTTTCGATTTGGCGGCCGACCCGGGGCAGGAACGGAATCTGGCCGTGGGTCCCACGCCGCCGGCGGCGCTGGCCCGGCTCCGGGCGGATCTCACGCGCTGGACGAACGAGACGGGCGACACGGTGCCGGTGAAGCCGACTCCGTCGAACGTGATTTTCGAAACGGGGGAGAAGACTCCCGAATTCTGGCGCGGCGATGCGCCTGGCGCCAGCGCCCACGCGGTGGGCATCAACGCTCCCGGCCCGGTGCGCGATCGCTAGGCCAGCCTCGATTCTACCCAATGCGACTTTGCTCCCTTTTTTTTCTCGTCGGTCTCGCGGGCGCCAGTCTCGGTGCGGCGCCGACGGCGCCAAAGCTTAACGTGCTGTTTCTCGTGGCCGACGATCTGAACTGCGATCTTGGCTGCTACGGCGTGCCGGAAATGAAGACGCCCAATATCGACCGGCTCGCGGCTCGTGGCGTGCGCTTCGACCACGCGTACTGCCAGTACCCGCTCTGCTCGCCCAGCCGGACCTCTTTCCTCACGGGGCGACGGCCCAACGCCACGGGCATCTACACAAATCCCGGCCAGCAGAATCCGTTCGCGTTTCATTTTCGCGCCAACCTCCCCGACACCGTCACGCTGCCGCAGCTCTTCAAGAACAATGGCTGGATGGCCGTGCGAGTGGGGAAGCTTTACCACTTTGGCGTGCCCAACGACATCGGCACCTCGAGCCTCGACGATTATTTTTCCTGGGACTTTGTGGTCAACCCGCGTGGCCGCGATCGGGAGGAGCACGATCGGATTAATTCGCTCAACCCCGCAAACCTGGGCGCGACCCTGAGCTGGCTGGCCGACGAAGAAGGCGAGGATGCCGATCATACCGACGGCATTGGCGCCACGGAGGCCGTGAAGCTGCTCGAGCGTTTCAAGCGTGAGTCGCGCCCGTTCTTCCTCGCGGTCGGTTTTTACCGGCCGCACACGCCCTACGTGGCGCCGAAAAAGTATTTCGACCTCTATCCGCGGGACCAAATCAAGATTCCCGCGCTCAGTGCCGAGGATCGCGCGCGGCAGCCGGCGCCGGCCTACGTGCTTGCGCGCCCGGAGGAGGATGCCGCCACGGACGAGCAGCGCCGCTCGGCCATTCAGGGCTACCACGCGGCGACGTCATTCATGGACGCGCAGCTCGGACGCGTCGTCGACGCCCTCGACCGCCTCGGTCTGGCCGACAACACCGTCATCGTGTTCCTCAGCGATCACGGCTATCATCTGGGCGATCACGGGCTCTGGCACAAACGGACCCTGTTCGAACGCGGCACGCACGTTCCGATGATTATCGCGGCCCCTGGAGCCAAGGGCCGGGGCCGAGTGGCGCAGGGCCTGACGGAACTGTTGGACCTTTATCCCACGCTCGCTGCGCTTTGCGGACTGCAGGCTCCCGATTATCTGGACGGAAAAAATCTCTCGCCGGTGCTGCAGGACCCGACGGTGACGGTTCGCGACGCGACCCTCATGCAGGTGCGGCGGGTCGGGAATCTCGACGGCTATGCGGTCCGCTCGGGCCGCTGGCGCTATATCGAATGGGACGGAGGCAAAGCCGGGCGGCAGCTCTTCGATGAGGAAACCGATCCCGCGGAAGCGACCAATCTGGTCGACGTCCCGAAAATGGCTCCCCTGATCGCCGAGTGGCATGCGTTGATTGACCACGAACGTGGCCGCAAATAATAACCACCCAGAATATTTCCCCATGAAAAGCACCCAGCCCCGATTATTTGGATTTTTCGCGCTCTCGCTGCTCATGCTGGCACCGGCCGCGGTGGCGCAGACCAAGGCGGAGAAGGCCAACAAGAAGGACGCGCCGTTTAGTGTCACGCGCTACCAACCGTCGATCGATGCGTTTCTGGCCGCCGACAAGACCAACCCGCCGCCGAAGAACGCGATCCTCTTCATCGGCAGCAGCATCTTCCGGCAATGGACGACGGTCGCCGAGCAGATGGCGCCGCTGCCCGTGTTCAACCGGGCGTTTGGCGGCTCGCGCACACCCGAGCTCCTGCACTACGCCGATACGATTGTCGTGCCGTACGCCCCGAAGGTCATCGTCTATTATTGCGGCAGCAACGACATCAACGCCGAGGCGACGCCGGCCGAGATCGCGGGAAATGTCCGGAAATTCGTCGAGCGCGTTCACGCTGCCCTGCCCAAGACCCGGATCATCTACGTCTCAATCATTCGCGCGCCGCAGAAGGAAACCGCCTGGGACCAGGTCGACGCCGTCAACCGCCTGATCCGCGACTACTGTGCGAAAGATCCCCGGCTCAGCTTCGTCGACGTAAATCCCGCCGTCTTCGGGCCCGACGGCAAGGCCCGCCTGGAACTCTATCGCGAGGACAAGCTGCACTATCATCCGCCCGCCTACGTCGGATTCACGGCCATCATCAAGCCGGCGCTGACGAAAGTCTGGGATGCGGTGAAGTGATGCCCCGCGGGCCGCTCAGGTGGCCGGAAATCAGCAGCTCAAGATTCGGGAAGCCGTTCCCGCCAGCGCATCCCGCTTCGGCTAGAAGCCGCCCGTTCCCGGCATGGTGAGCGAGTGCGCGGGCAGGCCGAAACCGGCCAGCACCCGCGCGACGAGACGCTCGCGAGCGAGCGCGAGGCAAAACGCCCGGCGAATCCGGACGTCCAGAAAGGGCGTGCGGAGCGACTGCAGCCGCAGAAACCGCGTGCCGAACGGCGTGACCGTGTGCCGCGCGGAGTCCGGTTGGTCGCGGCAGGCCGCGCGTTTGGCTGGAGGGGCCACGCTCACGCACAATGGACCGGCGCGAAACAAGGAACGTTTCGATGGCTGCGATGCGGGAAACGTACCGGGTGGGCCGGGCACTCCGTGCGCGGCAGGGGCCGGCAAGGTCGGACTTTACCCAACGGCCGCGCGCGGAGCGCCCGGCCGACCCGGTGCGTTCTTCGGTCGGGAAGATTCTTGAGAGGCCAGTTAATCCATGGATACTCGAGGAACCATGAAACTCGTCTTCGTGCTTTGCCTGCTCGCCCTGCCCCTGCTGGCCCAAAGAAAATCCGGTAGTCCACTCGAACATCTGCCCAAGGAGATGCAGGTGCTCACGCACTTCGGCGAGCGCGCCGATTTTTCGCCGGACAACAAGCGGGTCGCCTTCATGGCGAAAAGCTTCGGCGACGCGTTTGTCATCGACCTCGAGACGCGGACCATTCGCTGCCTGACGTCGGGCGTTCCCGGGGCGGCTTTCCTGCGCATCATGCACCTGAGCGACGGAAATTATATTCTCATCGGGCCGGAGCGTTTCAGCGACATTCGCACGAGCCGGCGCCGCGACAACGAACTCTGGTTTCTCAGCAAGGAGCCCGGGTCGAAGCCCGTGAAGCTGGGCCAGAAGATGAGCGAGGGCGCCGCCATTTCGAAAAAACACCTGCGGATGTCGTGGTCGGAAACTGACGCGCAGTTCCCGGAGCTGCCCAAAGGCTACTCGCGCCTGGTGGTCGCGGATCTGGAGTACGTTGGCGCCGTGCCGAAAATCACCAACAAGAAGACGGTCTTCGAGAGCAAGGATGCCAGTTGTGTCGTGGAGTCGCAGGATTTCTACGACAACGATGAGAAGCTGACCTTCACCTGTTACCGGCCGAAGGGGCTCGGTGGCGTGATGGGAATCGATTTGAAGACCGGGAAGGTCACCGATTTTTCGCAGGCACCCACGATCTACAACGAAGTGGAGGGTATCTTTCCCGACGGTAAATACACGGCAGTGGAGTCGTCGCTCCAGGTGGAGAAACTCGGGGGCCAGCACGGTTCGCACGAGATCGATATCTGGAAACTCCGTCTGGATGGCACGGGGAAGGACTTTGTGCGGATGACCCACTTCAACGATTACGAGGGCTGGAAGGCTTCGAACCCGGTGATCACCACCGATGGGCGCACCATGGCCTTCCAAGTGGCCCGCGCGGCGGACGAGGCCGGAGTGGGTTACGGGATCGTTCTGATGACGCTGCCGCGGTGAGCGTTCGGTCCGGAGGCGGTCGCCAAGGAGCCAACGGGATGGACCTTCGTGCCGGGTGGACCGTGCACTCCGTGCGCGGTCAAAGTGCCTGCCCGATGTGCCAGCGAAAAGGCCGCGCCCGAAGCGCCCGGCCCACCCCAAACCCATGAAATCATTCGGAAATCACCCTGATTTTTTGCGGCGCTTTCGGGTGACATCCCCATGGCGGCGGTCCCGCCCGCGCCCGGCAAGCCGTTCGATCTCGCGGCGCCGCCGCTGACGATGCTCTGGATGGCGCCGGGCTAATTTGTGCTCGGCAGCCCGGCGGATGAAAACAGCCGTGGTGCCGATGAGGGACCGCAGACGCGCGTGAGAATTACGAAGGGTTTCTGGCTCGGACGCACCGAGGTCACCCAGGCGCAGTGGCGGAGTGTGATACATTCGAATCCGAGGCGGTTCCAGGGGAATACACTGCCCGTCGAGCAGGTGTCGTGGAAGGAAGCCGCGCAATTTGGCGAACGCCTGACCGAGCAGGCGCGCGCGAGCCGCCGTTTGCCGGCCGGCTATGTCTTCGCGCTGCCGACCGAGGCCCAGTGGAAATATGCCGCGAAGGCCGGCGCCGCCGGTCCGTTCAGAGGCAAGGTGGATGAACGGGCGTGGCACGATCCAAACAACGGCCCGACCACCGATCCCGTCGGCACGAAGCAATCCAATACCTGGGGTCTTTACGATATGTTGGGTAACGTCTGGGAGTGGGGTGCGGATTGGTATGCGCCGTATCCCGGGGGCGAAGCGATCAGATTACGCCGGACCCGTGACCGGCGCCGCCAAGGCGCGCCGCGGCGGCAGCTGGCGAGCTGGTCCGCAGGTGGTGCGACCTGCGAGCGTGACCTGCCGCAAAACGGCAGCGATCACCTCGGTTTCCGGCTCGCGCTCGTGCCGGCGCCCTGAGTTTCGGGCCACAGGGGGCGGTGTTCGAGAGATATTCCTTGATAGCAGCGAAAA
>CANJNJ010000089.1 GCA_947474995.1 Opitutaceae bacterium
AATTTGTCGGCAATGATATTTTGCGAGCCGTCGAGGGAGACGAGGTTCTTCTCCTTCATGTACTGCTGCAGCTTCTGTTGGGCTTCCTCGGAAACTTTGCGCAGCCGTTCCGCCTGCTCACTCAGGTATTTGATCGCCTCGTCGTTCTTCCCTCCGGCGTTTTCGAACAGATAGCCCATGAAGACATCGACAAAGCGATTCGCCACCAACGCGGCCGCCTCGGGATCTTCATGCGTAACCGAAATGCCGATGAGAAAACTCTTGCCCGTGGAATACGGCCGCATCGACCCAATATCCAGTCCGCCCGCGGTGGCCTGCGGGTTCCGCTTCAACGCTGGCCGCCGAAGGATTTGTTGTTCCTCTGGTGTGAAGGAGGCCACCACACGTGAACGAACCCGGCCGCTGCTCAATACTTGCAAGGCCGTGTTGAGTTCGATGTCGGAGCGAATGGCCGTGTCGACCACGCTCTGGGTGGTGATGATGGTGTCCGGCTTTTCGAACTGCATCGTGGCCGTCGCTGAATACATCGGCGTCACCTGCATTTTCTTGTAGCCGTAGCCGACCGAAGCCAACAGCGCGAGGGGCAGGGCAATCCAGAGGCGTTCCCGCAGGATGATGTAGTAATCGCGCAGGGTCCGCCGTTCGACCGCATCGTCTTCGTGATGGGTGGGGGCGGGCGAGGGTGGTCGGGCGGGAGCGTCAGCCATTGAATTCAAATTTAGATTATTTTCTCGGGCACGTAGACGATGTCGCCGGGCTCAAGGGGGAAAGCCGCATCATCCGCGCTCGCATTGCTGCGCGCCCGCAGGAGGCTTTCGACGTCCTTCTGGAAAATCTTCAGACTGCCGTCGGCCATGGTTCGCGTGATGCGAACCTGGGTGCCGCGGGCGGTCTCCTGGAAACCAGAGGCCTTGATGATGAGGTCCTTCAAGGTCCAGACCGTATCGGGCGGCATTTCATATTGCCCGGGCGCATTGATCTTTCCGCTGATACTCACGGTGCGCGGGGCATATTCGTCGACGGTGATTGTGACCTGCGGATTGCGCAGAAAACGTCCGTCCCGGTAGGCGTTTTCAATCGCCGTCTGGGCCTCGACGATGGTCAGGCCAATGAGTCGGATTTCTCCGATCAGTGTCAGCGCGATCGTTCCGGTGGCCTCAACTTTTTTTCCCCCAACCGTCAGACCCGGTTCGTCAAACACCGAGACGCTCAACCGATCAAAGCGGGTAATTCGATACGAAATGTATTTCTTTTCGTTGGTCGGTTTGCCGGGGGTGGCGGGCACGGGCTGGGCTCGGAGCGCAGTCGGGGGCGAAAGTGCCAGCGCGAGGAGTGTGGCGGTGAAGAAGGCGAGGCGGGGAAATTTATAATTCATGGCGATTACCACCGGGACGAGACACTCAGGCTTTCGGAGGTGCGGATGAAGTCAGCATAGGACGTCGTCGACCAGTTTTCGAACCAGTTATAGCTCAGACCGAGCTTGAAATGCTCGTTGAGTGAATAATCAAAAGACGTCGTCCAGTTGGCATAGTTGTCATGACGCTGCGGTCCCAGCACCCGGGGCGGGCCGAGCGCGAGCACGATGCGGCCACTTTCGCCCAGCGAGCGGCTGTCGCCCCAGCCGGCCGAAAAAGACAGGCTATAGCGACGATTGAAGGCGTACGCGGTCGAGAAAGTCGCGCTGGTTACATCCACCGAGCTGTCGGTCGCGGTAATGGAAAAATCCTTGGAGAGCCCAAAATTGAGCGAAATCTTCTTGTTAATCGCATAAACCGTCGAGCCGCTGGCCGTCCAGGACGTGAAGGTCGGCGTGCCCGGCAATCCCCCGTGGGGCACGCGAGTTTGGAAACCACCGCGGATGCTGCCCATGATGCCCCGGAGCAAGCGCCCACTCAGGCCGAGCGTTAGGGCGTGATCCGTGGTCGAGGTGTTGCGCGCCGTTTCACTAGATCGGTAGCGATATCCGCCGATCAGTTCGCGTTCCGCGGGCAGGAGGTGAATCGCCTCCAGCGCCGCCGTGTAGGTGTTCAAGTTGGCGAACACGGTATCGTTGGTGTATTTGCGGCTGGCATACCCGAGCGCGCTCGTGAACGTATAGGAACCCGCCGGGTACTTCAGGTTGAGTCCGGGACTAAAGTTCCACGAGGTGCTGCGGAGGTTTACCGCGGCATCGGCCCGGCTTTCACGGGCGCCGCTGATGGTCAGCGAGCCGGTGGTCCTTCCACTTTGCTTGGTTAACTCCAGGGACAAGCTGGGATTGCTGAAGTTTTGTTCGGTATGCTTGCCGAACTTGGAAGCACTGACGGCGACGCTGCCGTTGACGCCGATCCAGCCGGCCCGGCGGGTATATTCGGCGGTCAATCCCGCGTTATAAACGAAATCGCCCTGATTGTCGCTGTTGGCAAAAACGTTTGAGTCGCGACTCATCCCGAACGACCCCGTCACGTAAATATGATCGTGGCTGTCGTTGAACGTCACAAGGGCGTGGGCCGGCGAACAGGCCAAGGTGACTGCTGCAACCAGCGCGAGGGCAAAAATTATTTCCCGCCAGAGTGTCATCGACGCAGCAGCAGCCTCCTCCTCAGCCCCCGCTCTTGCCCGAACGCGGCGCCGGCAAAGTGGCGGGGCTGACCGTGTATTGCACTGGAAGGTTGGCTGGGACCAAGGGCACTGGCACAATTTCCACTACGGTCGTCGGCGCTCCCGATACGCCCGAGCTATCGCCATCAAACGCCGTGACGGGAGCTGTGGCATCAGTGTCGGGCTGGGCACCAGCTTTCAGCGGACCGGCGTCAATCTGCCGCTCGCGCACTTCGAAATAAACCGTTTTCTTGGCCGCACAGGCCATGGCCACCTTGTCATCGAGGCGGGACATTTCCTGCGGAGGAATCTGGCTAATCTGGAGGATGTTGGGCTGGCCCGGCGCTCCCGGTCGGATAAGGACCTGTTCGCCCGCGCGGAGAAGATGTCCGCCCATATCCATCGAACCACCACGCACCGTGCTGCTTCCCTCCAACATCGAAATCGTCGTGGAACCCTGACCCGCTTCGATCACGACTTTGCGTCCCTTAACATTGATCGACCCGTGGGCGGTATTGTAGGTCATGTTGCTGCCGGCAACGAGCTTGCTGGAACACAGCCCCACGGTTCCGCGCGCGACATAGGCCTGCGTTTGTGAAATCGACGGTTCGACGTCCACATCCGACCGATTCGGAATGAAAGGTTCCTGGGCGAATTTCTTTACCTCCACCCGCGTGTCTTCGTCGAAGTAGGCGCCCGTGCCGTTCGAATACACCATGGTCGAAAAGACTTTCCCTTTGTCCTCCGGTTTTTCGGATTTCTTGGTTTCAATTACAGTTCCCTCCGCCGTGTAAACATTTCGTTTCGCCACGTCCTCGATCTTCTCCCCGGTGTCGATCTGGGCTTCTCCGGCTACGTCGGCGAAGTACACCTTGCTGGAGGGGTTCTTCTTGGCTTGAGCCAGCAGGGAAAGCGGAAGCAGGCACGAAGCGCCGAATAGTGCGACCAAGGAGCCCGCAAAAATCGGCATGGCAGCGAAGTTACGAGGAGTCTTCATGGCGTTGTAGGTTTAAAATCGTCCAGATTTATTGCTAAAAAAATGAGGTATTAACCCTATATAACGCAAGCGTGGAGTTGATCTTTTTATCACCCGACTACGAGGTTGAGTATCTTCCCGGCCACGTAAATGACGCGTTTGATCTCCTTCCCTTCTAAATAGCAAGCAATCCGCGGGTTAGCTTTCGCCAGTTCGAGCGCAACGTCCTGACTTGTGCCGACCGCAACCATCTGGTCTCCACGGTGCTTGCCGTTAACTTGAAATACCAACTTTACCTCCGAAGAGGCTAGCCGGGTGGCGTCAAATACCGGCCAACGCGCCAGCATGACTGAGTCGGCGCCCCCCAGTCGGCTCCAGAGTTCTTCCGCCATATGTGGCGCAAACGGTGCCAGCAACTGGAGAAATACCAGTGCGGACTCACGGGTCAGGCCCGGACTTTTTTGGACCGCGTTAACAAAAATCATCATTTGCGAGACCGCCGTGTTCAAGCGGAGATTCTCGATGTCCTCGCCAACTTTCTTGATGGTTTCGTGCAGGCTCTTGGTTAATTCCGGCGATTCGGCTGCTGCGGCGGTTATACGGGCGCTGATGGTTCCATCCGGAGCGATGATTTCGCGCCAGACTTTTTGCAGGAAACGGTGCACGCCCTCGATGCCGCGGGGACTCCACGGTTTCATGGCTTCGAGCGGCCCGAGGAACATGAGGTACAGGCGCAGCGTGTCAGTGCCGTGCGACTCGATGATCGTGTCCGGACTCACGACATTACCCCGGCTCTTCGACATTTTTTCGCCGTCTTCGCCGAGAATAATTCCCTGGTGAAATAGCTTCGTAAATGGTTCTGGCGTTGGCACGACACCGAGATCGAAGAGGACCTTATGCCAGAAGCGGGCATAGAGCAGGTGTAGCACGGCGTGTTCCGCACCGCCGACGTAGAGATCCGGCGTGCCCCAGTAGCGCAGGGCTTCAGGGGAAGCGATCGCGTTGGGTTTTCTTGGGTCGAGGAACCGAAGATAGTACCAGCAAGACCCGGCCCACTGTGGCATCGTGTTGGTTTCGCGCCGGCCTCTGACCCACGTGGCCCCGGTTGGCCGTGTTGCGCTGGCCGGCACTGCGGCCCCGGTCTCGACGTTGTACCAGATCTCGAGCCAATCGGTTTCATTGGCGAGCGGGCTCTCGCCGTTGCCGCCCGGCAGATAGGACTGAACACTGGGCAATTCGAGCGGCAGCCGTGCGGCGGGCAGTGGCACGGCACACTGGGTGACGCCGTTGGCCCGGAATGTCACCGGTGTATTCGGCAGGCTGTTCCCGGGCGCAGCTTTCACCTTCGCGTAGTCGGCCTCGCTGACCCAGACGATGGGGAAGGGTTCGCCCCAATAGCGCTGCCGTGAAAACAGCCAGTCGCGGAGTTTGAAATTGACCGTGGCCTTGGCCACCCCGCGGCTGGCGAGGTCGGCCGTAATCTTGCACTTGGCCTCGGGCCAGGGCAACCCGTCATAGCCGGGCGAATTCATCAAGGGCCCGTCCCCGACGTGCGGCAGCTTGGCTTCGCCGCCTTCGATGACTTGGATGATCGGCAGCGAGAATTGCTGGGCGAACTCAAAGTCCCGCTCGTCGTGTGCGGGCACGGCCATGATCGCGCCCGTGCCGTACCCCATGACGACGTAATCGGCGATCCAGATTGGCACGCGGATGCCGTTCACTGGGTTGACGGCAAACGAGCCGCTGAACACACCCGACTTGCCTTTGGCGAGGTCGGTTCGCTCCAGGTCGCTCTTGGCGGCGGCGAGTTTGCGGTAGGCTTCGACGTCCGCTTTTCGCTCCGGCTGGGTCAGGGTGTCCACGAGCGGGTGCTCGGGTGCGAGGACCATGTAGGTGCAGCCGAAGAGGGTATCCGGTCGGGTGGTGAAGATCTTGAGCGGGCCCACCTCCTTTGGTTCGAGTGCGAACAGGATCTCCGCGCCTTCACTCCGCCCGATCCACGCTTCCTGCATGCGCTTCGTGGACTCCGGCCAATCGACGTCCTTTAGATCGGCCAGCAGGCGATCGGCGTAGGCGGTAATCCGCAGCACCCACTGGCGCAGGTTGCGGCGTTCGACGGCAAAGCCCCCGACTTCGCTCTTGCCGTCCACGACTTCTTCGTTGGCCAGCACGGTGCGCAACTCGGGGCACCACCAAACCGGGCGCTCGTCGACGTACGCGAGTCCACGCTGGAACAGCTGCAAGAAGATCCACTGGGTCCAGCGGAAATAAGTCGGATCGGTGGTATTGATCTCCCGTTCCCAATCGTACGAGAACCCCAGAGCCTTGATCTGTCGCTTGAAATTCGCGATGTTGTTTGCCGTGTTCGCCGCTGGGTGCGTGCCGGTCTTGACCGCATGCTGCTCGGCCGGAAGCCCGAAAGCGTCCCAACCAATCGGATGCAGGACATTGAAGCCCCGGGCCCGTTTGTAGCGCGCGATGATATCCGTCGCGGTATAGCCCTCCGGATGTCCGATGTGCAGACCGGCGCCCGACGGGTAGGGAAACATGTCGAGCACGTAGTATTTTTCCCCCGACAGCTTGGGCTCGGCGCGAAACGAGTGATTTTCTTCCCAGAAAGTTTGCCAGTGGGGCTCGATCTCACGGAAGTTGTATTCGATACACTTGGTAGCCATCGTTTGAAACCCGCCACTGTGAAACCTTTCTCCGCCCGGTCAACCTCCGCGCTCGCGACGTGTCTCTTGCTGGCCATTTCCCTCTTTGCACCCGTCCAGGCGGCCCCGTCCCGGAAGTTCAACCAGTTGTTGGAGTCGGTCGTGCGCATCGACGTTCGCGAGGTGGCGTTTGAGGCGGGGGCCCGGCGGTACGCCGCGAGCATCGGCTCCGGGGTGATTCTTTCGGCCGATGGCGTCGTATTGACGAATGCGCACGTGGCCAGCCCGCGGGCGGTCGAACTCAACATCACATTGTCGAGCCTCGAGCGCGTGAGCGCGACGCTGGTGGGGTGGGACCACTGGACGGATCTTGCGGTGCTTCGGATCGACATGGCCGAGGTCAAGCGACGCGGATTGAAGTTTGCCCACGCGGAGTTCGGGGAGAGCGAGAAGCTCTACCCCGGTCAGGAGGTTTTTGCCGTGGGGACACCCCATGGCCTGACCCGCACGGTCACGCGTGGAATTATTTCGAACAATAATCGATATTTCGAGGACACCCGGGGCGTGAACGGCTACGAAACGGGCGCCTTCAATACGTGGCTCCAGACCGATGCCGCGATTAATCCGGGCAACTCCGGCGGGCCGCTGGTGACCGGTGACGGCAAAGTCGTGGGCATTTCCTCCCGCAGTTACCTTGGGGCTAACAATCTCGGGTTTGCCATCCCCTCGGCCACGGCCCGGCGCGTGCTCGAAAACCTGCTGCGCGATGGCACGATTGTACGCAGCTATGTCGGGCTAGTCCCGGGTGCACTCCAGGACCTGGAAAATTTCTTCTCGCTGGCGCTCAACACCGGTGTCTTGATCAACAGCGTGGATCCTGGTTCTCCCGCCACGAAAGCGGGCTTGCGGGGGGGCGATATCGTACTGGCCATCAATGGGGAGAAGGTTGACGGGCGGTTTCCTGAACAACTGCCCCCGATTCAAAACTTGATTGCGAGTCAGCCGGTGGGCGCGACGGTGAAGGTGTCCGTGAAACGCGGCGCGGAAACCCGCGATTATTCGGTCGTCACCGAGAAGTTGGAAAGCCGCGTGGGCGAGGAATGGGCCCTCGAAAAATGGGGCCTCAGTGTCCGTAAAGTTTCCCGGGCCTATGCCCGTGAAAACCAGCTCGACGATGTGACCGGCGTCGTGGTCATTGGCGTGCAGCCTGGTTATCCGGCCGACGTGGCGGGACTTTCGCGCGGCGACATTATTTCCAAAATCAATCAGCAACCGGTGATGTCGATGGAGGTCATCAAAGTGGCGCAGGCGGCCTACGAGGCCAATCCGGCGCCGACGCTGTTTGAAGCCCAACGCAACCGGCGGGTCTCACTCTATATTTTAAAACCATGAGATTTGATTCAATCGCGCGGCCGCTGGCCGGGTCCTGTCTGGGGCGGCGGAGCATCGGGAGCGCTCGGGGAAATCTTTTGTCGCTGCTGTGCGGCAGCATGATCCTGCTGGCGGGTGCACTTCGTGGGGCGGCCGATTTGCCGACGCTTTGGGCAGAGCGGCTGAAATGCGTGGTCGCCGTCGAATACGTCACGGAAACCGAGGCCGATCGCCGCCCCACGGTGTCGATGGGAACGGTGATCGACGCCAACGGCACCATCATCCTGGCGTCGGGGGCGATTGATCCCCGCGCGGCCACCTGTCAACTGAAAGACTTCAAGGTTTACCTTCCCGGGGGCGCGGTCGGTGTGGACGCGGTGTATCTCGGTCAGGATGCCTATACGGGTTGGCATTTTGTGCGGGTAAACGAGAGCCTCCGGACGCAGCTCGTCGCCGTTACGGCATTTGCCGCCAAGGATGCGACCGCTGTGCCCGCGCTGGCCGATTTCGTCTGGGGCATCGGTCTCCGCAACAAGGACGAGGACTTTGCTCCTTACATTATGCAGAGCAATCTGGCGCTGATTCAAACGCTGCCCCAGCGGACCGGCATCACGCAGCGCGAAGTCGCGGCCCCTGGTCTGCCGGTCTTTGATCGCGAGGGTGCGCTGGTCGGCCTGGCGGCGGCATCCTTTGGGCAGAGTTATTTGCAGTTCTCGCCGGGCAACCGCAGCTCGCCAATCTTGCTCATCAATGTCGAGGAAAGCAGCGCGTTCATTCTCGCCCAGGAAATACTCCCGTTTCTCAATCGGGTGCCCAAGAATATTTCCGGTCGGCCGCTGGCCTGGCTCGGAGCTTACGGTTTGGAACCCATGGATCGCGACGTGGCAAAATTTCTGAATCTAAGCGCGCAGTCGGGCGCGGTGGTGAGCGAGGTCCTGGAAGAAAGTCCGGCGGAGCGGGCGGGACTGAAAGCGCGCGACATCGTTCTCGCGCTCGACGGCAAACCCCTGCCTCAACTCAAGCCCGATCGGGCGGTCGTGACGTATATCGAACGCGAAGTCGATCGGCGGGTTCCCGGCGCGACGCTGGCCATGACGGTCCTGCGCGGCGCGGAGCGCATCGAACTCAAAGCGGTGCTCGGCGAGGAACCGAAGCTGATGCGCGAGGCCGAGCGGAAATATTTCGACCGGATTGGCCTCACGACGCGCGAATTTGTCTACGGCGACGCGATTGAGCGCCGGGTCAAGGCGACGGCGGCACCCGGTGTGATCGTGCATTTCGTCAAACCGAGCAGTCCGGTGGCGGTGGCCGGTATCCGGCAGGAAGACTGGATCCGCGAAATCGACGGAGTCGAAGTAAAGACCTTTGTCGCCGCGATCGCGAAACTGGCCGAAATTGAGCGCGATCAGGCGCGGGCCGAATTTGTCCTCCTGGTCGCACGCGGTGGCGATACGGCCGTCCTGCGGATCAAATTGAAATAGGCCGGGGCGGGGCGGCGTCGTCAGATTTTTTCCCGCCCGCGTCGCCTTCCCAGACGACGACCCAACCGCTCTTGTCGTCGACGAAAACGACCGAGCCGTCCGTGGCCGATACTTCGACGGCACTCGCCCGCGCGATTTCCCGGCCGGCGTTGGGTGGGCCGGGGGACGTGACAAAGAGCACGATCGCGAGGGCGCCCGCCGCCCCCAAGGGCACGGCCAGCCACGGGAGAAACTTCCAGAAGGGTCCGACCCTTGGAGCGGCGGAACCCAGCCCGCCCCTTATGCGGCGGCGAACCGCCTGCCACTCCCGCGCGGGATCCGGCGGGTTCACGGCCTCGGTGGATGAACGCCAGGCGTTGGCCGCGGCGGTCAGATTCGCCCGCTTAAGCCTGCATCCCGAACAACCGGCCACATGTGCCGCGAGTGTGGCCTGGCCGGCGGCGTCCAACGCCCCATCGCGTTCGGCGAAAATATGATGTTCGGCCTGCCGGCAATTCATGTCGTCAGTTAATTGAAAATTTTTTGATTACCGGCGCCAGATGGCGGAAGCGCCGCGTCCACCGGCCTCGACCCAAACGCGATTGGTGACGAAGGTGAAGTGGGCCGGCTCGAAAACGCGAATCGCGCCGCCCCAGCGATTACGACCGAGCGTCCACCCCGCCGGTACCCGTACTTTCACCGCGATGTACTGCCAATAGCCTGGAGCCGGTTCGTAAACGGGGGCAGCGAAGCTCCGGGAGATTGGCCGGGCGGCCGACACCACGATTGTTGGCCGCGCCGTCGTTTCAAAATTTCCGATCCCGACCGCGCGGGTAGTGCGGCTTTCGGCTTGGGCGGTGGCGGATCCAAAAGCGGTGAGACTGGCGACAAGGGCAAAGAGGCAGGCTTTCATGGTGGGCTCTTGGTTGAGGGTTTGGCCATGAGACGCTCTGGGCCTTTGGATTATTCACGTATTTTCAGGCTGCCCGCCCGCCCGCCGTTTCGCGATGGGTCCGCGGCCTAATTGGCTGTGACGATCACGGCGGAAACTTCCCCCTTTTCGCCCGCCGGACGGCCGACGAGTACGACTGTCTTCCCCGCCGGGATCACGACATCCGTGGAACCGAAGTGCACCTTCACTCGCAGCCCGCGCCCGTCGCTCTTTTCCGCTTCGAGATCGAGTCGGTTGTTGCCGGGTAAGACGACGCGCGCCGTTCCGCCGCTGGCGACCGAGGCCGAGTCCTCGCCCACATACCGGTAGCTTTCATAGCGGAGCGTTCGCTTCAAATTGTCCTCGTAGGGAGCTAGTTTCGGGTCGGCGGCGCGCCGTTCGTTCGAGGCGACGACGAGAATGGCGTGAATGGTCGCGCGCTTGGCGTCCGCGGCGAAGGTGGCCCGGGCAAAAAGGGTGACGGTCAAAAGAAAAACGAGGCCGACGTATTTATGTTTCATGGGAGTCCTTTAATCTTTGGGCCAGCAGGCGGCGGGCATGGAACAGGCGAGACATCACGGTGCCGCGACGGCATTCGAGCGTTTGGGCGATTTCATCGTAAGAAAGTCCCTGGATTTCCCGGAGCGCAATCACGGCGCGATGCTTGGGCGGAAGGCTGGCGAGCGCACGTTCAAACCGGTCGGTGCTTTCGCGCTTTTCCATTTCCTGGCGGGGATCGCTTTCACCGGCCGGCTCGGGGGCCCTGGGTCCCTCCCTTTCGTCGGAGTTTCCCGTCAGGGGGATAAATCGCCGATACCAGCGTTGACGGCTCCGCAAATGGTCGATCGAGCGTCGGACGGCAATCGGGTGCACCCAGGTGGAAAATTTCGAATCGCCGCGAAACCTGGCGAGGTTGCGCCAGACGGTGAGCCACACTTCCTGACAGACGTCGCGGGCGGCATGCTCGTCGCGAATGATGGACTGCACCAGGCGAAACGTAGGTTCGTAGGCGGTGCGCATGAGCTGGCCGAAGGCTTCTTCACTGCCCGCTTGCGCGCGGCGTACGAGCTCGCGCTCGGCTTCCGGCGTGTGACCTTCGACGACCTCAGCCACGGGGAGCAAGGCGGTCGTGGGCCGGCCGGCGGTTTGCGGCTTGGCGCGACGGCGTTTCGCGGTTTGCTGGGGCAAACATGTTTACAGGAATCGTCGAGGAAACCGGCACCGTGATCGGCTTTGAGCCGAAGGCGGACGCTTGGTCTTTGGCCGTCGCCGCGCGGGCCGCTCTGGTTGATTTGTCATTGGGCGACAGTATTGCGATCAATGGATGCTGCCTGACGGCAGCACGGTTCGATGCCGCCTCGCTGAGTTTTGACGTACTGGAAGAGACCCGGCGGCTGACAAATTTCTCGAGTCTGCGTCCCGGCGCACTGGTGAACCTGGAACGCAGTTTGCGTTTTGGCGGCAAGGTGGGAGGTCATTTCGTCACAGGCCATATCGACGCGCTCGGCACGGTCGACGTGTTCGAGGCCCGCGGCAAGGATTACTACCTGGGGGTGGCGGTGGCTCCAGCCCTCATGCGGCACGTCGTGCACAAGGGCAGCATCGCGATTGATGGTATCTCACTGACGATTGCGGACGTGGCGGCGGGCGGTTTTGCCGTGTGGCTCATTCCCCATACGCTGGCCGTGACCAATCTACGGGAGCGGCGGGTGGGGGATAAGGTGAATTTGGAATTCGATCTGCTGGGGAAGCACGTCGAAAAACTTCTCGCGCGGCGAACGGAATAATCGGTCATGCAAATCGCGATCAATGCCCTGGCCTCGGAATTACGTCGCCTGAAAGCGGCCGGAGTGAAGCACGTGCCGGTTTCCGAGGCGAGCCTCAGTGCGCTGCGCCACGCGGTGGCGGGACGGCGGGTGGAGGTCAGCGTGGCCGACCGCGCGATGGTGGCGGCGCCGGTTTCTCCCGAGCCGTCACGACCGGCGCCAGCTTCCCCTCCGCTTCGCCCGGCGGCGGTCGTGGAACCGCGAAAAGTCACCGCAGTCCAGTTGCCGTCAGCGCCGGCGTTCACGCTGCCGGAGGGCGACAAGGCGCACCGTTGGAGCGCGCTGCGCGAGCTCGTCCTCAATGATCCCCATTGCCGCGCGCAGGTGCGGGCCGGGAAGAAAGTAGTCCTTGGCGTGGGTTCCTTGGATGCGAAAATCATGTTCGTCGGCGAGGCGCCGGGGGCCGAAGAGGAGATTCAGGGCGAGCCTTTTGTCGGGCCGGCCGGGCAGCTGCTCACCAAAATGATCCAAGGGATGGGCGTGAAGCGCGGCGACGTTTACATCGGCAACATCATGAATTGGCGCCCGCAACTCCCGCTCGTGGCGGGGCAAGAGCCGGTGGGAAACCGTCCGCCAACGGAAGAAGAGATGACCTACTGTCTGCCCTTCCTGCGTGCCCAGGTCGACATTGTGAACCCCGCGATCTTGGTGGCCCTGGGTAAGACCGCCGCGCACGGATTACTGGGATTCGGAACGTTTGAGGTGCTGGGCGAGGTGCGCGGAAAGTGGCATGAATTTGCCCGCCGGCCGCTGATGGTAACCTACCATCCGAGTTACATTCTGCGTAACCCATCGAATCGCGCCAAACGCATGATCTGGGAGGATTTTCTGCAGGTGATGACGCGCGTCGGTTTGCCGATCTCGGAGAAGCAGCAAGCCTACTTCCTGGACAAATAGCGCCGGTCACCCGCGGGTTGCGTCGCTATTTCCCAATCAAGGTCGTAAGGGCGGCCTGCGCCCGGGCGAATTCCGCTTTCACTTCGGCGACCAGGGCGTCCACGCCGCCCAAGCCCTTGGTCCGGGACTCGTGCTCGAGTTTTTCCGCCACGGCCCGCAGGCTCGAGGCGCCGAGATTGGCGGAACTGCCCTTGATGCTATGAGCCGCGCGCTCAAAGCGCGAAACATCGCTCTTGCTCAGGCTGTCGTCGAGTTCGGCAATCCGCAGGGGGGTATCTTCGAAAAATATGCCTGCAATCTCGCGCAGAAATTCGTCGTGGTCGCCGGGATTTAGCGCGCGAAGGTTCTCGATGGTTTGGGAATCAATGACAGTTGGTTCGGACATGAAGGCGAATGGCGGGGAATTGTTACCAAAAACCGCGGGCGCGCAACGCCATTGCTCCAACTGCCCTTCCGGCCACCCGGGGGAAAAAGCGCACCCCGGCAAAACCCGGAAGCGGCGCGGCGCTCTTCGCCCCGTCAAGGCGGCCGCGACCGCGCACAAACTACGCATCACGAAATAGGCATATGTTGATGTTTGAGCTTGCGGGAGGCCGGCGGGAGCTGGTTTGCTCCGGAAACTCTTTTAAATCCTCATGGCAAAATCATTCGTCTTTTCCTCTGAATCAGTCGGCGAAGGTCACCCGGACAAGGTGGCGGATTTGATTTCGGACAGCATCCTCGACGCCTGTCTGGCCCAGGACCGCCACAGTCGCGTGGCGTGCGAAACGCTCGTGAAATCCAACGCTGTGGTGGTCGCGGGAGAAATCACGATTCCGAAAATCGGGCGCCAGCCGATCGATGCCGTGATTAACATCGGCACGGTCATCCGGGATGCCATTCGCGATATCGGCTATGTGAACACCGACGACGTGTTCCACGCCGACCAAGTCTTCATCCATAATTTGCTGACCACGCAATCCCCCGACATCGCGCAGGGTGTCGATGCCCGCAAGGCTGCCGGCAAGAAGCATGCGGAGCAGGGGGCGGGCGACCAGGGGTTGATGTTTGGCTATGCCTGCAACGAAACGCCGGAATTGATGCCAACGCCGATCATGTTCGCGCATCGGCTCGGTCGGGAACTTACGGCCTTACGCAAGAGCCGCCGCGTGGACTGGCTGCGACCCGATGCCAAGTCGCAGGTCTCGGTGCGGTATGAGAACGGTCAACCGGTTGAGGTCGTGAACGTGGTGATTTCAACCCAGCACACCGCGGATGTCTCGCATGCGCAAATCGAGGATTTTTTGATTCGGAACGTGATCCGGAAGGTTATCCCGGCCGCGATGCTAAATAAAAAGACGGAGTTCCTCGTCAATCCCACGGGTCGGTTTGTCGTGGGAGGCCCGCAGGGCGACTCCGGCCTCACGGGGCGCAAGATCATCGTCGACACTTACGGCGGTTGGGGGCGCCACGGCGGCGGCGCGTTTTCCGGCAAGGATCCCTCGAAGGTGGATCGTTCCGCGGCCTACATGTGCCGCTGGGTCGCGAAGAACATCGTGGCGGCGAAGCTCGCGGACGTTGTCGAACTTCAGGTGGCCTATGCCATCGGTCATCCGCACCCGGTGAGCGTCTACGTCGACACCATGGGCACCGGCAAAGTCGCTGACGAAAAAATTACCAGCGCCGTTGAGAAGGTCTTCAGCTTCAAACCGGCGGAAATTGTCTCCCAGCTCAATTTGCTGCGTCCCATTTACCGCCAAACGACCAACTACGGTCATTTTGGCAAAGCCGGTTTGCCTTGGGAGCAGACCAACAAGGCCGCGGCGCTGCGCGCGGCGGTCAGATAAACCTCAGATTCGTCCAACGTTTTAACTCATCCTCTCATGTCGTCCGTCACCAAATCCACACCCGCTTCGAATACCGATTTCCAAGTCAAAGACCTCTCGCTGGCTGCCTGGGGCCGCAAGGAGATTGGAATCGCCGAGCATGAAATGCCGGGCTTGATGACCGTGCGTAAAAAGTTCGGCCCGAAGCAGCCGCTCGGTGGCGTGCGTATTACCGGTTCGCTGCACATGACGATCCAAACCGCGGTGTTGATTGAGACGCTGCAGGAATTGGGGGCCGACGTGCGCTGGGCTTCGTGCAATATTTTTTCGACCCAGGATCACGCGGCGGCGGCCATCGCCCAGGCTGGAACGCCCGTGTTTGCGTGGAAGGGCGAGACGCTCGAGGAGTACTGGGATCTGACGCTGCGGGCGATTTCGTTTCCGGGGGGCAAGGGACCGCAGCTTGTTGTCGACGACGGTGGTGATGTCACGCTGCTCATCCATAAGGGCTGTGAACTCGAGGAAGGCAGTGACTGGGTAAACACGCCGTCCGCTGCTCACGAGGAACAGGTCATCAAGAATCTCCTCAAGCGTCTGCACAAAGAGGATCCGCTGCGCTGGACCACGATGGCGAAAGCCTGGCGCGGCGTGTCCGAAGAAACCACCACGGGTGTGCATCGCCTCTACCAGATGCTGGAGAAGGGCAAACTCCGGGTGCCGGCGATCAACGTCAACGATTCCGTCACCAAATCGAAGTTCGACAACCTCTATGGCTGCCGCGAGTCGCTCGCCGATGGCCTCAAGCGCGCCACTGATGTGATGATCGCGGGCAAAGTCGCCTGCGTTTGCGGCTACGGCGATGTGGGCAAGGGCTCGGCGCACTCGCTCCGGGGCTTTGGCGCCCGGGTCATTGTCACCGAAATTGATCCGATCAATGCCCTCCAGGCGGCGATGGAAGGATTCGAGGTCAACACCATCGAGTCGACGCTGGGGGTCGCCGACATCTATGTTACGACGACCGGCAACCGCGACATCATCACGCTGGAGCACATGCGCCGGATGAAAGATCAGGCGATTGTCTGCAACATCGGGCATTTCGACAACGAGATCCAAGTGGATCGGCTCAATCAATCGGATGCGAAGCGCATCAATGTTAAGCCGCAATACGATCTCTATACTTTTCCGGGCGGCCCGACCATCTACCTGCTCGCCGAGGGGCGCCTGGTAAATCTTGGCTGCGCCACGGGACATCCGTCATTCGTGATGTCCAACAGCTTTACCAATCAGACGCTGGCGCAAATCGATCTTTGGGAAAAGCGCGATACCTATGCCATCGGCGTCTATCGGCTGCCGAAACACCTCGATGAGGAAGTCGCGCGGCTGCATCTGGAAAAAATCGGCGCGAAACTTACGACGCTCTCCAAGGACCAGGCGGCGTACCTAGGCGTGGCAGTCGAGGGCCCTTACAAGCCCGAGCACTATCGCTACTAAGCGGGGGTGGTCCCGCCGCGGGGCTCAGACCCTTGGCGCATCGGGAAGGGCGGCAAGGTGTCGCCCTTCTCGTAGTCTGTCAGCAGCGAGAACCGGAAGGTCGTGCCTTCGCCCGGCTTGCTGTCGACCGAGATCGAACCGCCCATGAGTTCGCACAGGCGCTTTGAAATGATCAGGCCCAGGCCGGTGCCACTGCGCCGACGTTCCAAGGAGGTGTCGACCTGGCTGAAGGGTTTGAAGAGCTTGGAGATTTTTTCGGGCGGAATACCTATGCCGGTATCCGTGACCGAGAAGAAAAGCCGGAGGGCGCGCCGCGTATCGCGCATGCTGACAGGCTCACCGCGCATGCAGGAGACGTGCACGGTGATGCTGCCCTTTTCGGTGAACTTCAGGGCGTTGCCAATCAGGTTGATCAGAATCTGGCGCAGTCGCGACTCGTCGCTGTTCACAATCGCGGGCACGTCCTCATCAAACGTGGCTGACAGCGTCAGGGCAGCAGCCCGGGCCCGCGGCTGGAAGAAGGCGATGGATTCCTCGACGCTCTTGTGGAGGGCGAACGGGCCCGACTCGATTTCGATCTTTCCGGCCTCAATCTTCGAAAGATCCAGAATGTCGGCGATGAGCTTTTCGAGGGCTTGCCCGCTCGACTTGATGATTGCCACCTGTTCCCGCTGTTCGGGTGACAAGGGGGAGTCCGCGAGAATTTGCGCGAACCCGATGACCCCATTGATCGGAGTACGGATCTCGTGGCTGACAATGGCGAGGAATTCGCTCTTGGCGCGGTCGGCCGCCTCGGCCGCCTCTTTGGCGTGCAACAGGGCCGCTTCCGCTTCCTTTCGCAGGGTGATGTCGTGGCCCACCGCCTGATACTCAAGCGTGTTGCCGGAATCGTCCTTGATCGGACGCTGCGTCCACATTAGCCAACGGCGCCGACCATCGGGTAGGTCGAGTTCGCGCTCGTAAGTGTAAGGCTCGGTCACGATCGCCGTTCCGGGCGTGAACAGCGGGAAGGTCTGGCCGATGAGCTCGTTGCGCTTTCGGCCAAAAGCCGTGGCGTAAGCGCTGTTGACGAACGTGAGTTTTCCGTCGAGCCGGTACCGGCAAATCAAGTCGACCTGATCCTCGACGATGCCGCGATAGCTGGCCTCGGTCTTCTGCAAGGCCTGGGCCATGCGCTCGATATTTCGGGCGAGACCGATGATTTCATCGTGGTCGGGTTCCGCGCCCTCGTCCTGGCCGTCGAGGGGAACCGTCGTGCGCAGCAATTTCAGCCGGCTTATCAACGAGCTGTCGAAAACATAGCCGCCCAGCACCAGCAGGACGCAACCCACGATCGCAAATCCGATAACGTAGTAGGTCGACCCCAGACGCTCCTGGAGCACCTCGTCGTTGTTCACCGAAACGAACAACGCAATACCTGCGACCACGAGGCTGAACGCCAACGAAAGGATGAAGAACTGTTTCCGCTTCGAGTTATCGGCCATGTCCAGATTCAGGAATGCCGAGCGCGGCGGACGAAGTCTAACGAAAAAGCACGCCTTCGAACACCTTTAGTCCTCGGGTTTGAGGGTGTGGAGCGCACCGACGCGCCGGAGCGGCGGAACGGCGCCAGCGACAATCGCGGCGACGGCCATCGTTCCGATGCCGCCCCACACCACGGCGGCGATGGGGCCGATCAGTGCTGACATCAATCCCGCCCGGAGGGCCCCGATCTCATTCGATGAGCCGATGAAGATCTGGTTCACCGCGGTGACGCGTCCGCGCAGTTTATCCGGGGTAAGGAGTTGCACGAGAGACTGGCGAACGACGACGCTGACGTTGTCGAAGACCCCGCTGAAAAACAGCGCCACGAGGGACAACCAGAACGTATGCGAAAAGCCAAAAACCACGATGGCGGCGCCAAATCCCACCACGGCCCAAAGGAGCGCGAGGCCCGGCCGGGCCATCGGCGGATGGTGGGCGATCCACATCGCCATCGAGAACGCGCCGATCGAAGGCGCCGCGCGCAGCCAGCCAAACCCGATGGGCCCGACATGCAGAATCTGGTCCGCATAGACCGGTAACAGCGCGGTGGCGCCTCCGAGCAAAACGGCGAAGAGATCGAGGCTGCTTGCCCCCAAGATCACTTTCTTGCCCCAAATGAATTCCCCACCCGCCAGAACATCGCGCCACGTGCGTCGCAGGGCGGCGCGAACGGGGGCCTGGAAGTAGGTCACCCGGGCCAGCGCGATGAGAAAGAACAACTCGAGCGCAGCGCCCAGCGCGTACACCGCGGGAATGCCCGCATAGGCGACCAGAAATCCACCCAGCGCGGGGCCGGTGACGGTGGCGATTTCGAACGTGCTCGCACCCCAGGTAATCGCGTTGCTCAACGTCTCGTTGGGCACGAGGAGGGGTGTAATGCTCGCGCGGGCCGGCCAGACTAATATACGGGCCGTGGCGTGTGCGCCCAGCAGCAGGAACACCAGCGGCAGCGCGGGTTCGTCAAATCGCAGGGTCGCCGGGTCGGCATGTTGCTCGAAGATCAGGGCCAGGCTGCGCAGTGCGCCGTTGACCCACCGAAACAAGGTCAACTCGGGGACGGCGGCGTGCCAGAGGGAAACGGCCGCCAGGCCAAGGTTGATCACGGCCGTCACAATCGTGCCCGCGGCGATGATGCGGCGCCGATCGTGCCGATCGGCAATGGCGCCGGCCGGCAGGGAAAGCACGAGCAGCGGCAGCACGTTGATTAGCCCCACCAGTCCCAACGCGGTGGAGGAATGGGTCCACTGGTAAACCTGCCAGATGGCCACGGCGGTCACGGCCTGCCTTCCGAGCAGGGAGAGGAAACTGCCGGACAAATAGCCCCGGTAGTTTTTTACGCGCAGGGCGGCGTAGGGATCGTGCTCCTGCATCACGCTGGAAGGTTCGGGCATCGCTACGCAGCGATTCAGAAATTTTCGCGGCTGGCGAGAGGGTTTGCCGCCATCGAGCCCGCCACCCGAGACTCCGATCTCGCGTTGGTGATCCGGCCGGTTTTGCTTTTTCCGTCCATGAATTCCCCGTTGCGTATCGTCTTCCTCGGCTCTGATGCGATCGCCTTGCCGTTGCTCGGTTGGTTGACGGGCGAAGGAAGTTCCGGGGCGAACGTCGTGGCCGTCTTTACCCAACCAGATCGGGAGGTGGGCCGGGGGCAGAAAGTGCGGCCCAACGAAATCAAATCGTGGGCGCTTGCGCGGAACCTGCCCGTCTTCCAGCCGGAGCGATTGACTCCGGAGATGCGCGAACACCTCGCAACCCTGAATGTCGACGTGGCTGTCGTCATGGCCTACGGCCATATCCTCCGGGACGAGTTCATCGGGACACCACGCCTCGGCACGCTTAATTTCCACACGTCAATCCTGCCAAAATATCGGGGGGCGTCGCCGATTCAGACCGCCGTTGTCCAAGGCGAGAAGGAAACCGGCGTAACCTTGATGCGCATCGTCCGCCGGCTCGATGCCGGCCCGGTGGCCGAGGTCGAGCGCGTGACCATCGGACCACTCGATACAGCCACGGAGGTGGAGGCCAAATTGGGCGCGGCGTGTGTGCCCTTATTGAAACGCGCGCTCCCTCGGCTGGCGGACGGAACCTTGACGTTCACGGAGCAGGATGAGTTGGCCGCAACCTACTGCCGCAAGCTGGCGAAGGAGGACGGCGTGCTCGACTTCGGTGCGCCGGCAGCCGTCCTCGCGGCCCGCATCAACGGCCTGTTTCCGTGGCCGGCAACGTCCGCCGAAATTCTGGGTCAGGTTGTCAAATTTGGCCTCGCCGAGGTGGCCGGGACCGCTGCGCCGCTGGGGGAAGCGGGGCAATCACCGGGAACCGTGCTGGGCGCGGATCACGAAGGCCTGCTCGTGGCGACGGGCGCCGGGGTGCTGAGAATTCGGCGATTGCAACGGCCCGGCGGCAAGATGCTGCCGGCGGCTGAGTTTCTGCGGGGCTTTGCCATCGGCGTTGGAACCAGGATGGCCTCGCAGCCGATGCCGCCGCTGCTGGTAAAACGCTAGGTCCCAGACGCGCCGCCTTATTTTTTCGCCGGGCCTTTGGCCCCCGATGGCGGCACCAACGACTGCAATTTGCCGCGCACCTCGTCGGGGAGGTCGATTTTGCTGACCGGCAGATAGGTGAGAATCACGATCCGTTGATCGCTGACCGGAATCTGTACCCGCGCCCGTGAGACCGCGCGCGTGGTCTCGACCTTAACCTCGTAGTCGCGGATGAGCCCGTTCTTGAGCTTGACGGTCACGTCAACCTCGATGGCCCCGGGAGAATCGTCGGCGCCGGCCTCAGTGGCGCCGTTCGGATTGATTCGGCCGTGAACCGAATAGGAGTCGCCGTCCCCCGCAAAAGTTCGCGCCGACTTCAGCAGTGGCAGCAACTCCTCGTCGGGGCGCCGCAGATCTGGTCGATCCGATCGCCGCAGCCAGAGGTAACGCGGAGTGACTTTGTCGTTCTGGAGTTGTTCCGCCGCCAGCGCGGTCAAAACTTCCTGGGAGGTCATCCAGCCCTCGGGGGTCTTGGTCACGACACCGTGGTCGGCTGTGATGACGGTATCGAGGCGTAGACCGTCGGCCCATTCCCGTTGAATGACCATGTCACCGTGCCGGTCGATGCTGCCTTTGACATGGGGCGACGTGTTTTGCTGGATGAGTGTCACGTTGCCCCGGCGGGTGGGGAACGGTTGGGCCACCGGTCCTGGGTCGGCATTAATAACCTCCCACGAATAGCTCTTTTGGTCGCGCAGGGCCTCCAGCGCATTGGCCAGCGGGGCCGGCGGCGCGGCAATGGCTTCCCTGGGGCAGTTCAAGAGGAGGGAAGCAAGGCACAGGCGAAGAACGGCCATGGCGGAAGTGGCGAACGGTTGTGGATCGACCGGAACCCCAGATTAGACGTGAGCCGAGGAACGTCAAATCCGTGCGTCGCGTCCGCCGCGATTACATGTCGCTTGTTTTTGCGGCGGCGTTGCGCAAGCTGCCGCGTCATGTGGAAAAGTCTGGCCCTGGGGTGTGCTCTTGCGAGCGGCGCCCTCGCGCAAACCCCGTCGTCTGTCGATTTCGCCAATTTGCGCGAGGATGTGCGCGGACTGACGCAGCGGGTTGGTGAACTCACCTTGCGGCTGGAGCAACTCGAGCGGGAAAACGCCGAGCTCCGGCAGCGATCGGGGGCGGTCGAAAAAAATCACGCGACCCTGGCGCTGCTCAACGAGAGAATCGCGGACTTGAACCGCAATATCCGGGCCGCGGTCGCGACTTCGAAAGAGGAAGTCCTGCAGCAGGTGAGCGGACAGCTGGAGAAATTGGGCAAGCAGACCAACGCCGCGCTGGAATCCCTGGCGAAGAATCCGACCGCCAAAGCGGCCGGCGCCACCGCCTTCGCCGAGGACTTTCCCAAGGAAGGCTTGAGTTACACGGTGCAAAAGGGCGATACCCTCGCCGTGATTGCCCGCAAGACCGGCGCCAAGCAGCAGGATATCGTCAACGCCAATAAGATTTCCGATCCTTCGCGTATTGTCGTTGGACAAACTCTCTTTATTCCCGGAGGAAAATAAGCATGTCGGCAGC
>CANJNJ010000090.1 GCA_947474995.1 Opitutaceae bacterium
CAGCGGCGCGACTTGTCGCGTGGTTAGGAAATTAATCATCAAGCCCACATTCAGGAAAGTAGTGAGCCGACTGGCGTGGCTGTCGATTTTCGCCGCGGAAACCGGGCAAACGAGTTTGGCAAACATGGCAGGGGAATGTTACGGCAAAAAAAGGTGGGGGAAAGGCGGAGCTAACGGGAGGTGAAGCCGGGCGCTTCGGGGTGGGTCGGGCGGGACTTAAAGGCAGGGGACAGGTGGAAAGCAACGTTCGCTGGCAGACGAGATTGGCGCGGAAACCGGCCGCTTCGCCGAGCCATGCTCCGGTGTTGCGGGAGCCCGGGCGGTCGGTTCACTGTGAGGAATGTTCTCCGGTTCAGCTCTTAAGATTCGGTGTGGTGTCGCCGGGGTCGGCTCGCTCGGCCAGCATCATGCGCGGATCTACGCGACGCTGCCGGGCGCGACGCTGGCCGGAATCTACGAGACGAGCGACGCGCGGGCCGCGGAGATTTGCGCCAAGTTCAATTGCCCGCGGTTCGCGACGATTGCGGAACTCGGGGTCGCCTGCGACGCGGTCTCGGTGGTGGTGCCGACGGATCGGCACGCGGAGGTGGCGCTGCCATTGCTGGCCGAGGGTTGTCACCTTTTGATTGAGAAGCCGCTGTGCGCCTCCCTCGAAGAGGCGGAGCAGGTCCTCGCGGCCGCGCGAACGCATAACTGCCTCGTGCAGGTGGGGCATATCGAGCACTTCAACCCGGTGATGAGTTTCCTCGAAAAGGAAATTGACGAGCCGCGCTACATCACGGCCGAGCGGCTGGCCCCCTACCAGCCGCGAGGGACCGAAGTCGGGGTCGTGCTCGATTTGATGATCCACGACATCGGCATCGTGCTGGCGCTGGTGAAGTCGCCCATCGCGAAAATCGACAGCGTGGGCGTCACGGTGCTGTCGAAAAGCGAAGACATCGCCAACGCCCGCATCCAGTTCGCCAACGGCTGTGTGGCCAACCTGAGCGCGAGTCGGATGAGTACAAAGAAGGCGCGGGAGATCCGGATTTTCCAGGGCGACGCCTATCTCTCGCTGGATTTCATGAACCAGGCGGGACACCTCGTAAAGAAGAGCGACATCATCGCCTATGGCTTGAAGATGAAAATCGGGCTGGTGAAAGCGGGGGACCTCAGCGCGATCCCGGTGAAGGAAATTCCGATTGAAAAAGGCGAGCCGCTGGCGCTCGAGCTGGCGCATTTCGTGGACAGCGTGGCGAAGGCGAAGCAACCCAAGGTCGGCGGCGGATTGGGCAAGAGCGCGCTCGAGGTGGCGATCACGATCACGGAGCAAATCCGGGCGGCGGCGAAATGAGTGCACCCGGGCGCGACGATAGGTTCGCCGTGTTTTTCGTGATGACGCTTTCAGCCAACCCTGCGGCGGTCGGGGTGTGGGGTTTGAGCGCACGCGCGCTGACCGGGTGCGTTGGGTTCGGTCTCGCGTTCGATGGCCGCGCACGGAGTGCACGGCCCACCATTTACGACCAGTGCGCCGGGTGGGTCGGGCGCTCCGCGCGCGACCAGGGCGTTGGGAGCGGTGGGGCTTTTGCGTCATGAGCATCGCCCTGCCGTTTCGTCTGCCTCCGCCTGCGGCGGGACGCGTCGACGTGTTGATCGTGGCGGGCGAGCATTCCGGCGACGAACATGCGGCGACGATGGTGCGGGCGCTGCGGGCGAAGCAGCCCGATCTGAAGGTGGCGGCGCTGGGTGGGCGGCAACTGGCCGCGGCCGGCGCCCAGTTGCTGCACGATCTCACGTCGTCGTCCGTGGTCGGCTTGGTCGAGGTGCTGAAGAATTACTCGTTTTTTCGCGCGCTACTTGAGGAAACGCTGCGCTGGATCGGCGAGCACCAGCCGCGGGTCGTTTGTTTTGTCGATTATCCCGGCTTGAACCTGCGGCTGGCGGCGGCACTCCGGGAACGCGGTTTGTCGGTAAAGGGTGGGGGGAAGATCCAGGCGCTCTACTATATCTCGCCGCAGATTTGGGCCTGGAAGGCGGGCCGGCGATTTTCGATGGCGCGGGATTTGGACGCCCTGGCGGTGATCTTTCCCTTCGAGACGAAGTGTTACGCCGACACGTCGCTCCCGGTCGAATTTGTGGGGCATCCGTTCCTGGCTCCGGGCCATGCAGCGCCGGTGGTCTACGATCCGGTCGGACCGATTCTGCTGCTGCCCGGGAGCCGAAAGCAGGCCGTGGGGCGGATTTTCCCCGTGCTCCTCGCGGGCTTCCGGGCATTGGGCGAGCGGGAAGCCGTGGTGCTTTTCCCGACCGACGACATTCTGGAGGTGCTCAAGGTGACGGAGACCCCGGCGAACGTGCGCTTCCTGCCGATCGTGGAGCGGCGCCAGGGCGCTCGTTCCGCTGTACCCGGGCCCGAACAGGCCGACGCGCAGGCCCCTCGTCCCATGGCGGCTTCGGCGGTCCTCACTTCGAGCGGCACCATGTCGATGCACTGTGCGCTCGCGGGGATTCCGGGGGCCATTGCGTATCGGGCCAACCCGCTGACCTACCTGCTCGGGCGCATGCTGGTGAAGGTCGAATATCTCGGGATCGCCAATTTGCTCCTGGGTGAGCCGATGTATCCGGAGTTCCTCCAGGGGGCGGCGACACCGGCGGCATTGGCGGGAGAGTTGCGGGCGGCGTTGGGCGATCTCGCCCGGCGCGAGCGCACGGCGGCCCAGGCGGTGCGGTTGCGGGAGTTGCTCAGTGTGCCAGCGACCGGGACGGCGGCGGATTGGCTGGGCCGTCACCTGGCGACCGGCCAAGGATGACTCGTCACGAGCCGAAAAATCCGCTTTCTCAGCGTGATGGTTCGTCCTGAGGGTCCCCCATCTTCCCGGGTCCTGCGAAGCCGATTGCTCCCGTGGCTGGTGCTGATGGGAGGTTTGGCCATCGCGCTCGCCGGGTGGCAGCTGGTGCGGATGGAAATCGGCCGGCAAAATCTGGCGCGGTTCGAACGATTGCAGGAGCGGGTGAGGGAGACCATCCAGGCGCGTTTTCAACTGACCGACCAGGCGCTTTTCAGCGGGCGAGAGTGGGTGCGAACCCAGGGCGCGGTGTCGCATGGGCAATGGGCCGCGTATGTCGATGCCGGAGCGCGATTCTATGATCGCGGCGTCGTCGGACTGGGAATTGTGCAACGCGTAGAAAGAGCCGGATTGGAGGCACTGGAGGCGCAGGTGCGGGCCGACGGGCTGCCGGATTTCAAAGCGGAGCGCCGCGGCAACAATCCGTTTTTGTATATCGTCACCCACATCGAGCCACGCGAGCGCAACGCCGGCGCGCTGGGATTGGATGTGGGGTCGGGCAATACGCGGCGGACAGCGGCAGAAGACGCGATGCGAAGGGGTGAGCCGGTTGTCACCCGCCGGATTCGTTTGGTGGAGGGGGAGCGGGAGGCGGTGGGTTGCCTGCTGTTTCTTCCGCTCTACGCGGATGCCGCCACGCCACCTGACGTTGACGCCCGGACCAAGGCTTTGCGGGTTGGGTTTATGCCTCACTTCGCGTTGATTTAATGCTCGGTGGCGTGGCGGAGGACTTGGAGAAGCAGCTCGAAATCGAAGCCTTCGAGGATGGGCCGGCCACGGCTGAGACCCTGCTCTTTAACACGACCGACCGGCTGCGTTTCGACGATGCGCATTGGCCCGCGCTGACGACCAATCCCGGGGCCGCCCTGTGCGCGTCAGTCAAGGTACCGGTCTTCGGTCGGGAGTGGCACCTGCGGATGCGGACCCGTCCGGAGTTTGATGCGCGGGGTAACCGCTCGTTGAGCTGGCTGATGTTGGGCGGCGGGGCGCTGGTGAGTTTTTTGGCCGCTGGCTTTACCTGGGCTCTGGTCAATTCGCGCGCCCGGGCGCTGCGGCTGGCCGGGAAGATGACGGCGAGCTTGCGTCAGGCTGAAGCCGAGTCGCACCGGCTGGCGCTCGTCGCGAGTCGCACGTCGAACATGGTCGTGCTGGCGGATGCCGACTGGAAAATCGAATGGGTCAATGAAAGCTTTACCCGGTTCTTCGGCTACACCTTTGCGGAGGCGGTGGGAAGGCGTCCGAGCGAATTGCTGCATGGTCCCGCCACGGATCTGGGGGTGCTCGCTGAAATCAACGCCGCGAGCGACCTCGGGATGCCGTTCAAGGGCGAGATGCTCAATTACACGAAGGACGGCCAGGCCCGCTGGCTGGAACTCGATGTCCAGCCGCTCAAAGATTCCGATGGGCTCGTCACGGGCTACATGGCGCTGCAACTCGACATCACCGGGCGCAAAAAGATCCAGGAAGAACTGGCGCGCAAGGAGGCCCAGTTTCGATTCATCTTCGAGGCTTCACCCGTCGGGGTTTCCTGGCGTCATGTCGGACCTGACGGGCAAATGGTCCGCCTGATCAATGATTCCCATCTGCAGATCTGCGGCTTGACCCGCGAGGAAGTTGCGGTGCCGGGCGCGTTCGGCCGGATCAGCGACCCCGCCGAACACGCGGAGCAGCAGAAACTCTATGCGCGGCTGGTGGCCGGCGACAGCGATCGACTGGCGATGGAAAAGCGCTATCGGCACCAGGACGGGAAGATCGTTTGGGTCGCGTTCACCCTGCAGCACCGGAAATTTCCGGATGGCAGCTTTGAGGAACTTTCGACGGTTGTGGATATTTCCGCGGTGAAGTACGCGCAGGAGCAACTTGCGCGGCAGGAGGCGCAATTTCGGTTTATCTACGAAAGCATCCCGGTGGGCGTCTCGTGGCTGCAGGATCGCCGGGCGGAAACCCGCCTGGTCAATCCGGCGCATGTCCGCATCACGGGCGTGCCCGTGGAGAAGTCGCGTGACACCGCGAATTATGTTGCCGTCACTCATCCGGAGGATCGTGAAAAGCAGGCGCAACTACAGGAACAGCTCTACGGTGGGACCATCGACCATTTTTCCCTGGAGAAGCGCTACGTGCGACCGAACGGCGAAATCGTCTGGGCGTTCTACACGATGCGAGGGTACCGTGATCCCGTGACCAAAGTCATGTTGGAAGTCGCCACCATCGTCGACATCACGGAGCAGAAGCGCCGGTCGGAGGAATTGCGGGTCGCCAAGGAAGCGGCGGAGGCGGCCAACCTCGCGAAGAGCCAATTCCTCGCGATGATGAGCCATGAAATTCGCACGCCGATGAACGGTGTGATCGGCATGACCTCGCTGCTCCTCGACTCCCAACTCGCCGCGGAGCAGCGCGATTACGTCGAGACGATCCGGAATAGCGGTGATTCGCTGCTGACGATCATCAACGACATCCTTGATTTCTCGAAAATCGAGTCCGGTCGGCTGGAATTGGAGCAGGTGGAGTTCAGCATCCGCGAATGCGTCGAGGGCACGCTCGACCTGCTCGCGCCGCGGGTGGCGGAGAAGGGGCTCGATTTGCTTTACGAGATCGCCGACGACGTGCCGGGGGCCGTGCGGGGCGACTCGACGCGGCTGCGGCAGATCCTGGTCAACCTGCTGGGCAATGCGGTGAAGTTCACGGATCGCGGTGAAGTCGTGCTGCTGGTGCACGCGGGCTCACCGCGCGACGGCCGGGTCGCACTCACGTTTGCCGTGCGCGACACGGGAATTGGCATACCGCCGGAAGGACTCGTGCGCCTGTTCCAATCGTTCAGCCAGGTCGATGCGTCCACGACCCGCCGGTTTGGTGGCACGGGCTTGGGCCTGGTCATCAGCAAATGCCTCGCGGAAATGATGGGAGGCGACATCCGGGTGGAGAGCGAGGTGGGCCGGGGTTCGACGTTCAGTCTCACGATTGTGGTCGAGGTGATGGGCAGCCGGCCGCGCCCGTGGCTGGCGCCCGGACGACCCCAACTCGCCGGGCATACGATGCTCATCGTCGACGACAACGCGACCAACCGGCGGATTCTCACCGACCTCGCGGCCGGGTGGGGCATGAGGGCGCGCGCGGCCGTTTCCGGTGCCGAGGCGCTGGCCTGGCTGCGAACCGGCGAGATGTTTGAGGTCGCGGTGCTCGACATGCATATGCCGGACATGGACGGCGTCATGCTGGCGGAGGAAATTCGCAAATTACGCCCGCCCGAAAGCATGCCGCTCGTGATGCTGTCATCCGTGGGGGCGCGGGAAGAGGTCAGGGATCCCTCCGTTTTCGCGGCCTTTCTCGTCAAACCGGCCAAGCCCGCCCAACTGGCCGAGGCGCTCGGGAAACTGTTCCGTTCCGACTCGGGGAATGCGCGGGCGATGTCGGCTCATCCGTTTGCGCCCAATGTGGCGGCGGGAATGAGCCGAACTGAACGCCTGTTGATGGCGGAAGACAACGCGGTGAATCAGAAGGTGGGGATGCTCATGCTGGGTCGGCTGGGCTACCGTGCCGATGTCGCGGCGGACGGTCTGGAAGTGCTCGAGGCGCTCAAACGGCAGCCTTACGATATTATCATGATGGACGTGCAGATGCCGGAAATGGACGGCTTGGAAGCGTCGCGCCAGATCGTATCGCGCTGGCCGGAACCCCGGGATCGGCCGTGGATCATCGCGCTTACCGCCAATGCGATGACGGGAGATCGCGAGGCGTGCGTGGCGGCCGGCATGGATGACTACGTCAGCAAGCCGATTCGCGCCGAGGAACTCGCGGCTGCCCTCGAACGGGCGCGCGCGGCGTTGGCGGCGAGAAAGTAGTGCCGGACTTCGACCGGCATCGTTCGCGGGTTCGCCAATCTCCTACGGCCGGGGGGCCGGCACGGGTTCGGCGTCACCGGGCTTTTCGTCCGCGCGGGCGAGGCTGGAACCGTTGACCGCGGCGGCGCCCTGGCCCGCGAGGGCCGCCACCTGCGGGGCCACGTGATGCCACAGGGCGTCGGCTTTTTGGGTCACGATCGCCCGGCACTTGGCGATCTCCGCCGCGCGGGCCGCGCGGTTTTCCTCGGCGATCTTCGCCAGGTCGTCGAGGTTGTAGAGAAACACGTTCTCGAGCTTCGCCACGGCGGGATCGACGTCACGGGGCAGGGCTTGATCGATGAAAAACAAGGGACGGGCGGGACGCTTGGCCATCGCCGCCTGGGTGGCCGCGAGCGACACCACCGTGTCCGGGGCGGACGTGGCGCACACGACAATGTCAAATTCCGCCAGCCGGTGCTCGCGCTGCTCAAACGGCATGGCGCTCGCCCCGAGCGTGGTCGCGAGCTCCATCGCGCGTTCGAAGTGCCGGCTGGCGACCGTTAACGCCGCCGCCCCGCGGCTTTGAAAGGCCTTCGCTGTTTTCTCGCCAATATCGCCGGCGCCCAGGAGCAGGATGCCGGTGGATTTGAGACTGCCGTAAATCGTCAACGCGAGGTCGACCGCGACGTTGGCGACGCTGACCTGACCTTCGGTAATCGCCGTGTGGGTCCGCACATGCTTGGCCGCCTGAAAGCCCTTTTGAAAAATGCGATTCAGGATCGGGCCGGTCGACCCTTTGGCCTGCGCGGCGGCGTAGGCGTCCTTCACCTGGCCAAAAATCTCCGTCTCGCCAATCATTTGGGAGTCAAGTCCTGCGGAGACCTCGATCAGGTGTTGCACCGCTTCGCGACCGCGCAGGCTGAGGCAAATCTGTTCGAAGGTGGTCCGGTCAAACTGCTGCCGGGCGCAAAACGCCGCGCTGACCTGGGCGGCGGCGTCGGGATGGGACGCCACACCATAGAATTCGACGCGATTGCACGTGGTGAGAACGGCAAATTCCTTCAGGCCCGCAAACGTGGCCAATTCGGCCTGCAACGCCGCGACGCCATCGGACGTGAGGGCGAGCTTTTCCCGCACCTCCAAACTGGCGCGATGATGCGTCGTCCCAATGACAAAAAACCCCTCGGTGCTCATCGGGCGGCGTCCGCCGCCGGCGGCAGGTTGCCATGGCGGCTTTGGTCGACGGGGCCCAGCGAGAGCAGGGCCACGAGGAAAAGCCCGAGACACGCCCACGCGAAGCGTTTGGCGAGCAACCGACCGCGCAGGCGCAGGGTCAAGGCGCCGGTGTAGGCGGCCCAAACCGCGATGGTGACGAGGAGTTTCGTAAGGTTCACCGAGGACACGTCCCGCAGCCAGTAAATCGAACCCACGGCGAGGGAGGCCGCGAGAATCGCCACGCCCGCGCCAAGCAGTCGAACCCCGATGTGATCCAGATCGAGAATCGACGGCAGGAAGGAAAACCAGCCGCCCACGTGCTTGTGCTGGAGCGAATAGTTGCGCAGCAAAAACATGATCGAGGTGAGCGAGAGCAGGGCGAACACGCCGTAGCTGAAGACCGCGAGGGCCGCGTGCATCTCGATCCACGGGTTGTCGCCGAAAACATGCGTGCGGAGGGTGGCATCCCAGGCGGGAATCGCGAGCGACAGGAGGGTCAACACGGCGGCCAGCGATGACGAAAAATAGCCGAGCAGGCTGGCGCGAAACTTCACTCCAATCAAAAGGTAGAGTGAAATCGACGACCAGGCGGTAAACTGAAAAATCTCGAACGTGTTGCCGAGGGGACAGCCGCCGACCAGCCGGCCGCGGATCCCGAGGCCCACGAGTTGCAGGGCATATCCGGCCGCGATGAGGACGTATGTCGCAACTCCCGCGGGCCGGCCGCTGCGCAGTAACGAATACGTGCCTTGGGCGAACCCCGCCAGGTAGAAACCAGCGGCAGCCCAGAGCCAGGTGCGATCCGTTAGGTCGGCAAACATCAGGGGAGCACGGTAGGCGTGAGACTCCGGGGTGCAAGTCTGGGCCGTGCCCGGGGGGCTCGGCGAGGCGCCTTCCGCTGGCGGGTAAGGTTGGCAACGGGTCCCGGTGGACGCAGAGCCGCCGACGAGTCCGCCGGACGGACGTCGGCGGGGTGCGGCTCGAAACGTTGATCGAGTTTGGCGAACCCGAAATGATCTGATTCGCTGGCAATCGTTTTTTCCTCCCGAAATGAAATTCCTCCCCGCCGCTCTGTTCATCGTTCTTTCGTCACTCGGTTTTGCCGCCGGAACGGAACGGCCCAACATCGTTTGGGTGGTCAGCGAGGATAACACGTACAACTACGTCGGCGCCTACGGTGACCCGCTGGCCCGCACCCCGAACATCGACGCGCTGGCCGCCCGCGGAATCCTGTTCCAAAACTTTCGCGCGACGTTTCCCGTGTGCGCCCCGGGACGGAGCTCGACGATTACCGGCCGCTACGCGACCAGTCTCGGCTCGGCGAACATGCGCAGCACGCCGCCGCTACCCCGCGACGTGAAATTTTTCCCCGAATATCTCCGGGCGGCGGGCTACTTCTGCACCAACAATGCGAAGACGGATTACAACACCTCGACGCCCTGGGCGGTCGCGTGGGACGAGAACAGCAAGACGGCCCACTGGCGCCACCGGCGTCCGGGGCAGCCGTTTTTCGCGGTGTTCAACTTCGAGGATTCACACGAGAGCCGGATGCATACGCGCCAGCCGCTCATCACGGATCCGGCCAAAGTCCGCGTGCCCGCCTACCTGCCGGACAATGCCACCACGCGAGCCGACCTCGCGCAATATTACGACTGCGTCTCCCGCGCCGACGCCGCCATCGGCGCCGTGCTGCGCCAGCTCCGGGAGGATCACTTGGAGGACGACACGATTGTCCTCTACTATTCCGACAACGGTGGGACGACTCCGCGCAGCAAGCGGTTCCTCTACGAGAACGGCACGCATACGGCGCTGGCCCTTTATTTTCCTCCGCGCTTTGCCGCGCTCGCTCCCGCGGCCGCGGGCTCGCGGAGCACCGAACTCGTCAACTTCATCGATCTCGCGCCCACCGTGCTCAGCCTCGCGGGGATCCCGCTGCCGGCCCAGTTCCAGGGCCGCGCGATCGCCGGGGCCGCGCGCGGACCGGCGCCGGAGTTCACGTTCATGTGCCGGGACCGCATGGATGAACGTTACGACCTGGCCCGCTCGGTGACGGATGGACGTTTTCTCTATATCCGAAATTATTATCCGGATCAGCCGTGGGGCCTCCACACGGACTACCTGTGGAATCAGGCTTCAATGCGCGAATGGGACCGCCTCCGTCGCGCCGGTGAACTCAACGCCACGCAGCGGGCCTTTTTTGAGCCCAAGGCGCCGGAGGAACTTTTCGACTGCGTGGCCGATCCGGACAATGTCCACAACCTCGCCGGAGACCCGTCCCAGCAGCGGCAGCTGGTCCGGATGCGCCAGGCACTGCGCACGCATTTGCTCGGGACCCAGGACCTGAGCTTCATGCCTGAGCCACTGATGTTTGAATGGGCGGCGGGTCGCCCCCCACCGGTGCTGGCCGCCGATGCGCGGCGCTATCCGCTCGAGCGTCTCGTCGACACCATCGACGCGCTCCAACTGGCACCCCGGCCCGATCCTGCTACGCTTGAACGCGCCGTCCGTGCGCCCGAAACGCTGCTGCGCTACTGGGGCGTCGTGGCCGCGCAACGCGCCACCACGCTGCCTGATCTGGTTCCACTCCTGGCCGACGACGCGTCGGTGGTGCGTCTGGCCGCCGCCGAAGCCCTGCTGCGCCGGGCGGAAAATCCCGCGGCGTGGGCGGTGATTGACCGCGAACTCGCCGATGATCGGCCGCGCCTGTCGCGCTTGTTTGCCCTCGATGTCCTCGCCCGGCTGCCGCGGGCGTTTCCCGCCAGCATGCGCCCGCGCCTGAAGCTGATGACGACGGCCGAGACGAATGGGGAAGGGGAAAATTATCTCCCCCGCGCGGCCGAAGATCTTCTCGCCAACCAGCCGTAGTTTCCCAACCGCCGCGCGGCCGCGGACCCGAATGGCGGTCCGCTCAGCCGGAAAAATTCCGTTGAGAGTTGAAGGTTGAAAGTTGAAAGCCAGAGCAGTCAAAAAGTTATCTGGGTGTAGACCGCGAAAGGGGAGCCACGGATCCGTTTGCCTCGAACTCAGCCCCAAAAGAGCGATTTCGCCTCGGAGTTCACCGCTTTCAACTTTCACCTCTCAACTTTCAACGGTGCGAGTTCGGCTTAGCGTAGTCGTTAGTCCGGCCTCGCCGGAACTCGGCCCTCCGGTCGAGAGCGGGTGGTTGCGGGGTACGAGCGCTTCGGCCAGCAGCCGCCAGCAGGAGAAACGCGAACAACTTCTTCTGGCGGCCGTCAAAATGACTACCGCCAGCGCGGGGCGATCTGCTCGGCGTTCCATTTTTTCCAAAGCGTCTCGAGTTCGCGGACGCGGGCGGGCTCCTGCGCTGCCCGATCAATCTGCTCCCCGAGATCGGTCGCCAGATCATAGAGCTGCCAGGCCCCACGGTCCCGGATGAGTTTCCAGTCGCCGTGGCGCAGGGCGTTTTTTTCTCCCACTCGCCAGAAGATTGTCGGGTGTGGCGCGGCGGTGGACCTGCCCGCGAGCAAGGGCCACAGGCTGGCGCCGTCGATGAGCCCGGACTTGGGCGCCGCGCCGCCGAGTTCGAGGACGGTCGCGGTGGCGTCCATCGACGTCACCGGGGTGGGGAGTGACCGCGGGCCGACGTGTCCTTTCCAGGAAATGACCATCGGAATTCGGATGCCGCCTTCCCAGAGGTCGCCCTTGCCGCCGCGCAGCGGGGCATTGCTCGAGGTGAGCTCCTTGGTCGGACCGCCGTTGTCGCTGAGGAAAACGATGACCGTGTTTTCCTCCAGACCAAGGGCGCGCACGTGTGCAAGCACGCGGCCGACGCTGTCGTCGAGGTGAGCGAGCATCGCGGCGAAGATGCGCCGGTGAAGGTCCGGGAGATGGGCGAATTTCGCGAGATAGGCGTCCGTCCCCTGCATCGGGCTGTGGACGGCATTGTAGGCGAGGTAGAGAAAAAACGGCTGGGCGCGGTGGCGGGAAATGAAGTCGCAGGCCTCGCGCGCAAACGCGTCGGTGAGGTTGGCTTTTTCGTCCACCGGCTGGCTGGAGCGGAGCACAGGATTGTCGGCGTCGTAGTCCGGTTCGTTGTGTCCCATGTGGGTCGTCCACACGATCCGGCCGTCCGGCGACGTCCAGCGGCCGGAGTTGCCGTCGGGCAGAGCCTTGCGCCGGAGCCAGCTTGTGACGCCGTCCCACGGGTGCGGCACGTAGGTGTGGCCCTCGTGGAGGAAGCCAAAGAATTCATCGAAACCGCGGCGCTGGGGGTGGAATTCCGGCGTGCCCCCGAGATGCCATTTGCCGACGAGCGCGGTCGCGTAGCCGGTGTCGCGGAGGCGATCCGCGATCGTTTTTTCGGTGAGGGGCAGGCCAACGCCGGGCGCGGCGTTTCTCGGGCCGATGGGATTGTATTCGAAACCGAACCGCGTCTGGTAGCGGGCCGTGAGCAGGGCGGCGCGCGACGCCGCGCAAAACGGCGCCGTCACATAACCGCTGCTGAACCGCACGCCGCCCGCGGCCAGCGCGTCGAGGTTCGGCGTGGGAATGTCCCGGCCGCCGTAGCAGCCGAGTTCCCCATAGCCAAGATCGTCGGCGACCAGGTAGATGATGTTGGGCCGGGAGGCGGCGGCGCCCGGCGTGGCCGCGAAGGGGGTGGCGCTGGCCGCCAGCAGGCAACCGCCGGCAAGAACATGACGAAGTTTCATGGGGGAAGATTTTCGGGTGACGCTTAGCCGGAAAAATTCAGTTGCGCGTTGAGAGCCGAGAGTTGAGAGCCGAACCAAAAGGTGAATCGAATTTCGGGTCTGAACACGCGCGCCTTAGCTCGGAAGATCCTCCGCTGAACTCTCATCGCTCAACTCTCAACTGTATGGCAACGCCTTAGTCCGGGATGGGATCCGCGCGGCCCACGGGCTTGCCCTCCCAGTTGACCTCGCCCGTGTCGGGATTGTAGGTCAGCACGCGTTCCGCGCTGCCGGGAGCCGGCGGCAGGTTGACGGGCGGCAACCAGCGGGCGAGTTCACGTTTCACGGCCACGTGCGCGGGGACACCCGCGAGGTTTTTCCATTCGTTCGGGTCCGCGAGCAGATCGTAAAGCTCCTCGGAGCCGTCGGCGTAGCGGATATAGCGCCAGCGCTCGGTGCGGACCGAGTGGTTGTTCTGATTGTGGGTCGTGACGGCGGGCCACGGGCGCGGAGCGGTGGCGTCCTTGAGCAAGGGGACGAGACTGTGGCCCTCGAGATCGGGACGCGCGGGGCGGCCTGCCAGTTCGAGGAGCGTTGGAAAGAGATCCAGCAGTTCGACAGTGCGGGCGCATTTTGCCCCGCGGCCAATGCCGGGTCCGGCGATGACCAGCGGCACGCGCGTGGAGCGCTCCCACAGGGTGTTTTTTCCCGTGATGAGTTTCTCGCCGAGATGATAGCCGTGATCGCCCCAAAGCACGATGACGGTGTTATCCGCCCGGCCGCTGGCCTCGAGCGCGTCGAGCAGACGGCCGACCTGTGCGTCCATCAAGCTCGTGCTGGCGAGATAGGCGCGGACGAGGTCGCGCCAGTGGCCGATTGCGCGCAGCGTGTGCAGCCGCGGCTCGGGCAGTTTCCAATGGAGATACCACGAAAACCGCGGGGTATCGTCGCGGTCGTGCTCGTCGATCGGCGGCATTTGCAGCGTCGCATCGGGATAAAGATCGAACCACTTTTGCGGCGCGTAGCACGGCACGTGCGGGAGGCGAAAGCCGGCCGCGAGGAAGAAAGGCTTGTCCTGCGGTGCGCCGGCCAGGGCCTCGATCGCGGCGCTGGCGATCCGGTAGTCGCCGGTGTCTTCGTCCCGTTCAGGCCAGGGTCCCCAATCCATCAGCGGATGCTGGTCGGCCACGGGCAGGATCACGAATTTCCTGGGCGGATTCGGCGTCGGCGCTGTCTTGGCCCAGGTCGTGAATTCGGCCGGCTGATCCGGCGGGGCGACGGAGCCGTCGTGGTAGATTTTTCCGGCGGTGAAGGTGGTGTAACCGGCGCGGGTGAAAGTCTGCGGGAGAGTGACGTGGTTCTTCGTTTTCTCGACGGCGCGGATGCCGGGCACGAGCCCGTAGATGCCGGTGGAAGAGGGGCGCAGACCCGTGAGCACGCTGGAACGCGACGGGTTGCACAGCGGTGCCTGGCAGTGGGCGTTGGTGAAAAGCGTGCCGCGCGCGGCGAGTCGATCAATGTTGGGTGTCCGCGCCTGCGGATGACCGCCGATCGCTCCGACCCAGTCGTTCTGGTCGTCGATGGCGATGAAGAGGATGTTCGGCGGGGAACTGACTGCGGTCGCGGCGCGAGCCGTCGCCGCGAGCGCGAGTAGGGCGACGACCAACCCGGTGATTAGTTTGGCGAGGAAGGAGTGGCGGATCGTCATGGGCGTGGCCTTAGCCGGGAGTGTGCAGTTGAAGGTGGAGCCCGTTTTCCCCAACGGGCTGACGTGGGAGCGTGCCTTCCAAAACCCGATGAGGACATCGGGTTCCACCCTTCAGTGAATTCATTTCCAGAGATAAAACGCATTCCGACTGCACGTTTCCGGCTTAGGGTGAATCGATCGTCCGGAGCGGCTTCAGGCGATCAGTTCCTTGATGACCTGACCGCCAAACTGGCTGAGCTGCTTGAAACGGCCGGCGTGGTAGAACGTGAGCTTGTTGTCGTCGAGGCCGAGCAGGCGGAGGAGGGTGACGTGCACGTCGCGGACGTGGTGCACGCAGTCCACCGCCTTCATGCCCGTCTCATCGGTCGCACCGATCGTATGGCCGGCTTTCACACCGCCCCCGGCGAGCCACATGGTCATCGCGTTGGGGTTGTGGTCGCGGCCGTACGCCGTGCCGGCGCGCACGCCGTTGTCGGGCGTGCGGCCGAACTCGCCACACCAGACGACGAGCGTGCTCTCGAGGAGGCCGCGCTGCTTCAGGTCCGCGATGAGGGCGGCGATGGGCTGGTCGACGCCCCGCACGAGATTGCCGTGGGCGCGTTCGATGTAGTCGTGGCTGTCCCACGAGCCGTTGTAGAGCTGCACGAAGCGCACGCCTTTTTCGACGAGCTTGCGCGCGAGGAGGCACTTGCGGCCGAATGAATCGGTCGCGTCCCGACCGATGCCGTAAAGCTCCTTCGTTTTCGCGTCTTCCTTCGACAGATCGAGGGTCTCGGGCACCTGCAGCTGCATTCGGAACGCGAGTTCGTAGTTGTCCATGCGCGCCGCGAGTTCGTCGTGGCCGGGATGCCCGGTGGCGTGGACGGCATTGAGTTGGGCCAGCAGGTCGAGATTTTGGCGCTGGCGCGTCATCGTCACGCCGGCTGGCGGCGTGAGATCGAGAATGGGCGAGCCCTTTGCACGCAAGGGAGTGCCCTGAAAACTTGCCGGCAGGTAACCGTTGCTCCAGTTGGCCGCGCCGCCCTGTGGATAGGAAACCTCGGGGAGGACGATGAAGCCGGGGAGATTCTGATTGAGCGAACCGAGCCCATAGTTGACCCAGGCGCCCATGGCGGGATCGCCGCCAAAGCGGTTCCCGCAGTTCATCTGGTACATCGCGGTCGGGTGATTGACGCTGTCCACCTGGCAGCCGCGGTAGAAGCAAAGCTCGTCCGCGACGCGCGCCAGGTGCTCCCAATTGGTCGCCATGTCCGCGCCACTCTGACCGGCCTTGCGAAACTGGAACGGGCTCTGCACGTAATACCGCTTGCCGCTTTCCATTGCGGATTTTTGCCGGCCTTCGCGGGTGAATTCCTGCAGGTGAAGCCGCGCCAGCGCCGGTTTCGGGTCGAACGTGTCGACGTGCGACGGCCCGCCCTCCATCATCAGAAAGATGCAGTTCTTCGCCTTCGCGGGAACGTGCCCCGGCTTGGGGGCGAGCGGACCGATTTTGTCGGCGGCGCGGCCCTGGGAGGCGAGGAGCGCGGAGAACGCGACACTGCCGAGACTGGCGCCCAGGCTGTAAATGAACTCTCGCCGCGTCGGCGCGTGCAGGGCGCGCGCCCCGGCACAGGGGAAGAACGGCTCAGTAGACATAGGCGAATTCGTTCGCGTTGAAGAGGGCCAGGCAGACGTCGGCGAGCGCCCGGGTGTGGACGGGCACGTCCGCCGGCTGGAGGTCGGGCACGAAGTCGGCGTAGGCGTGCAGCTTTTCGGGAAAGGTGAATTTTTCCCCGGTGTTTTCCTCGACGGCGTCGCGGCGCACTTCGAGAGGCGGAGAAATCGCCGCCGGTTTTTCGTCCGCGATCATCCCTTCGATTTTTCGCCAGTGGGCGAGGCAGGCGGCGCGATCCGCGTCGGCCGGAGGCCGCGAGAACACGAGGGCGAAGCAGCGGGCGATGGCGTCGTCATCGGACGTCGTGTCCCGCACGGCGCGCGCCGCGAGCGCGAGGGAGCGGGCGTAGCTCGCCTGGCTGTTGAACAAACTAAAGACCTGCGGGGTGACGGTGGAAGCCTCGCGCCGCTCGCAGGAGAAATCGGGCGCGGGCTGGTTGAATACCTCCATCTGCGGATCCGGCAGGCCGCGAATCTTGAGCGCGTAGAGACTGCGGCGGTGGCGCTGTGCGGGGAGAGGATTGGGGATCCAGGCCGCAGCGAAGGTGCCCATGACCTGCCGCGGCTGGAGCGCGGCCTCGAGGTTGATCTCGGGTCGGTTGGGGATGCCCCCGAGGGCCGGATTGAGTTCGCCGGTGGCGGCGAGCATGGCGTCCCGGATTTCCTCCGCCGTAAGCCGGCGCGGTCGGAACACCGCGTAACTCGAACTGGCCGGGTCCTTTTCGCCGAGCATTGACCGATCGGGATGCGTGGCGCTGCGGCGATAGGCCTGGCTGGTCATGATGGCGCGGTGGAGGTCCTTGATCGACCAGCCCTGCTCGACGAACTTGGCGGCGAGCCAGTCGAGCAGCTCGGGATGCGTGGGTTTTTTGCCGGTGCTGCCGAAATTGTTCGGGTTGCCCGCGAGCGGCTGGCCGAAATGCCAGAGCCAGACACGATTGACAATCGCGCGGACGGTGAGCGGGTTGTCGGGGCGTGCGACCCAGTCGGCGAAGGCGCGGCGGCGTCCCTCCAGCGCATCCGGCACGGCGGGCGAAGGGGCGAGGCCCAGCACGCTCAAGACGCCGGGGGAAACCTTCGCGCCGTTCGCAAACGGATCTCCATTCGGTAGGATGCAGGTCTGTTCCAGCTCGCCTTCGGTCAGGCGGCCCGCCGGGACGCGAAGGGGATTATAGACCCCTTTCAGTTCGGGGGTGCGCCCGTCGTAGACGGCGAGCGCGATCGGCTCGTAGCGATCGAGTTCCCACTTGAGTCGTTCGAGGCCCTTGCGGGCAACGCGCTCCGCGCCGTAATCATCGGGGCTGAAGCCGACGTACTTGGGCGGAAACTGATCCTCGGGCGCGCCCTGCTTGAGTAATTGGGCGCGAGCGGTGCTGAACAGATCGGCGAACTCGGCCCGGCGGTTCGGACGTTCGCCGGTTCGCGCCTGCTCGACTGCGGCGTTCCAGCGGGTCGGATCAATCCCGCTTTCCTGCAGCCACGCCTGCGCGGCGCGCAGCAGTTGGGCGTCGAGCAGCTCGAGCACCGCCAGGTGTTCGACGCGCCGCAGCTCCAGGTATTTCCTTTCCTCGAATCCGGCCGTGTTCTCCGTCGGCAGGAAGGCGGCCGGCCGCTCCGCCAGCTGGGTCGTGGCAAACACTGCCTGCACGGAATAGTAGTCCCGCGTCGGGAGCGGGTCGAACTTGTGGTCGTGACAGCGGGCGCACTGCAGTGACTGGGCGAGAAACGTCTCGCCGACGGAGTTGGTGACATCGTCGAGGAAGCGTTGCCGGGCGATTTTGGCGACCTCCATGCCGGTGAGTTCCCACGGGCCCATCCGGAGGAAGCCCGTGGCGACGAGCGCTTCCGGCTCCTCCGGGACCAATTCGTCGCCGGCAATCTGCTCGCGGACGAACTGGTCGTAGGGCTTGTCGGCGTTGAACGCGCGGACCACATAGTCGCGATACCGCCACGCGTTACCCCGCTCGTAGTCGTTGGCGAATCCCGCGGTGTCGGCGTAGCGAACGACGTCGAGCCAGTGCTGCGCCATGCGTTCGCCGTAGTGCGGACTCGCGAGGAGGCGCTCGATCAGCGCGCGAACGGCGGAGTCCGGTTCCCGCCGGTAGTCGGCGACAAACGCGGCCACGGCCTCGGGCGCAGGCGGCAGGCCGGTCAGGTCGAACGTGGCGCGGCGGATGAAAGTGCGGGCGTCCGCGGCCGGCGCCAGCGGGAGTCCGGCGGGCAGCCGGGCTGCCAGTAGTGCGTCAATGGGGTGGCCGGACGCGGACGAAGGCGGCGCAGGAGCGCGCACCGGCTGATACGCCCACAGGCCATCCGGCTTGTAGCGGCGATTCGTCCACTCGGCGGAAAGACCCCCGCTGGTGGCGACGATGATGCCATCTTCGACCGACCAACGGGCGGCGTTGGCCGCGGCGATTTTTTCCTGGGTGGCCGGGTCGGGCCACGGCGCGCCCGCGGCGATCCAGTCGCGCAGCCAGCCGATTTGTTCCGGGTAAAGCCGGTCGGGTTCCTTGGGCGGCATGGGCTCCCAATCTTCGCCCTGCCGGAGCACGGCAAGAAGCAGGGGACTCGTGTCGGGCGAACCGGGAACGATGGCGGGCTTTTCGCTATCTCCACCAATCAAGAGTTCGGCCCGGGTGCGAAGATCGAGGCCGCCTTTGAGCTTGTTCTCGTCGTCGCCGTGGCAGGATAGGCACTTCTCCTTTAGCAGCGGCCAAACCCGGCGCACAAAAATAACCTCCGCGCCACCGCTATCGGCGGCCAGCCCCACGGGCACCAGTCCCGAAGCGAAGATTAGAAGGGAGGGGAGCCATTTCATGGCCATGGACAAACCGATTTTACGCCCGTTCACGGGGGGAGCGGACGGCACTCGCTGGCGAGTGCCGTCACTTGGTCAGCCAGAATCCGTCCGGTTGGACTGGCAACGTCGAATTCGATTCGCCGCACCTCCCTGCGCCTGACGTGCGAAACCATCGTCGGGAGACGCGGGCACTTGTAGTTGAGCTATGGAGTTGAGAGTTGAGCGACCAATTCACCGAGCAAAAACCTTCACATTTTTGTCCACCAATCACGTTCACCATTTGGTTTTGCTCTCAATCCTCGACGCTCAGCTCTCAACGGCATTGTTCCGGCTTGGTCGAGGTGCCTGCCGAGTGGGAACGGTGAACGGGAACCTGAAAGAGGGGTTGAAGACGCTCCTTGAATCGAAGAGTACGTCAGTCCCTCAATAATTTTTCCCATCATGGTACCAAAAATTGGCTTCGTCGGACTTGGTCGCATGGGCGCAAACATGGCCCGCCGGCTCAAGGATACTGGATTCTCCATTACCGCCGTCTACGATCGGGACGCCGCGAGAGCCGCTGACTTGGCGCGTGAGATCGGCGTCGAAGCCGTAGGCACGCTGGCACGCGTCACGGCGCTGGCCGACTTAATCTTCACGGTGGTGACCGATGACCGCGCGCAACTCGACGTCTTCGCCGAGCAGGGCGATTCCCTGCTGGTGGCGGCGAAAGGAAAGACGTTCGTGAACTGCGCCACCATTTCTCCGGCCACCCACGTCGAAGTGGAACGGCGCGCCCGCCAAGTCGGGGCGGTGACGCTCGAGGGCTGCATGGCGTCGAGCATTCCCCAGGCCCGGCAGGGTACGCTCTATCTCATGTGTGCCGGCGACCGCACGGAGTTTGAAAAAGTGAAACCCGTGTTGGAGAAGCTGAGCAGCGCGCTGCGCTACGTCGGGGAGACGGGCCGCGCGGCGCAGGTCAAGGCGCTCGTCAACATGGTCATGAATGCCAACACCGCGGTCCTCGCCGAAGGGCTGGGACTCGGCGAGGCGCTGGGGCTCGATTTGAATATGTTGCGCGACGTCTTTGCGACGACGGGCGCCAATTCGCAGGTCCTGAAGACCGATGGCGAGGACATGCAGAACCGCGCGCACGACTGTTTTTTCTCGGCGGCGCACGCGGCCAAGGATTCCGGCATCGCCCTGAAGATGAACGAAGGCCTTGGCCTCAATCTTCCGCTGGCCCGCGCCACGACGGAGCAGTACGAGCGGATGATCGCGCTGGGCCTGGGCGAACTCGACAAGTCCGGCATCGCCGAACTGACGTTCCGCGGGCGATCGAAGTAGCGCCGGTCTCCGACCGGCGAATGGGGATCATCGGCTTCAGGAACGACGCGCGGTATCCGCGTGAACTGCGCGTTTCACATCTTAGCCAAACCGACGCCGGTCAGAGACCGGCGCTACTTCGGCACCCGCTCAAAACATCCGCAGCAGCACCGACGGGAAGACGCCGAGAAATACGAGCAGCCCGGCGGAAATAATCAACGCGAGTGCAGCGGTGGCGGGTACGGGAATTCTTCCCCGGCCTTCCGCCGGTCCGGCGACCAGCGCCTGCTTGAGGATGATCAAATAATAGTAAAGCGCCACGGCGCTGAGGAAGATGGCGGCGATGGCCAGCCAGCCCAACGGCCCATCCAATCCGCTGACCTGCAGGGCGGCGGCGAACACGGAGAATTTACCGAAGAACCCGGCCAGCGGCGGAATGCCCGCGAGCGACAAAACGAATACGAGCAGGCACATCGCCAGCAGTGGCGACCGGCGGTGCAGTCCCGCGAGGTCGGTAATCTTCTGGCAACTCTCCGTGTTTTCGATCACCGCGATCACGCCGAAGGCTCCGACCGTCGCGAGCCCGTAGGTCGCGGCGTAGAAAAAGAGCGGCCCGGGGCCCGCCGTTCCGGCAGCCATGACGCCGAGGAGCAGGGCGCCGGCGTGGGCGATGGCGGAATAGGCGAGCAGGCGGCGGACATTGGACTGAGCCAGCGCGCCGATATTGCCGAGCAAGAGTGAAGCGGCGGCGATCACGGCGACGACGGGCAACCAGCCGGGCGCGCCTTCGAGCGTCGTCACGCTGCCCGCGGCGGAAACCAAGCCGCTCCACAACAGGCGGACAAAGAGCGTAAACCCGGCGAGCTTGGACGCGGAGGCAATCAGCGCGCTCGAGGAGGTCGGGGCGCCCTGGTAAACATCGGGCGCCCAGAGATGGAAGGGAGCCGCCGCGGCCTTGAAGCCGAAGGCCACCAACACCATCACCAGCGCCACCATCAGCAGTGGAGTCGGGGCCGAGGTGCCAATCCGGGTGGCGATCTCCGGAAACGCGATTGAGCCGGTCAGGCCATAGAGCAGGCTGAAGCCAAAGAGCAGAAAGGCCGCGGAAATGCCGCCGGTCAGGAAATATTTCAGCGCCGCCTCGGCGGAGTCGCGGCTGGATTTGTCGAAGCCGGCCAAAATGTAGAGCGAAAGGCTGGCGAGTTCGAGCGCGAGAAACGCGAGCAATAGTTGTTGGGCCACCGCCATCAGTGTGAAGCCGACGGTCGCGAAAAGGATGACGGCGACGTATTCCGCCGCGTTGCGCAGTCCTTTGCCGACCGGAACCAGCAGTAACGTCAGCCCCGCCAGCGCGAGCACGCCCACGCGGGCGGCGAGGCCAAGGGAATCGAGGACCAGGACACCGCCGACCACGGTGCCAGCGCGTCCCGCGCACATCGCGCCCAAAATTGCCACGACG
>CANJNJ010000091.1 GCA_947474995.1 Opitutaceae bacterium
CGTTTGTTTCCCTCCGCAGCACCTATGCGGAGGAAGCGGTCTGCCTGCACGCGCTACCCGATAAGCTAAAACCGGCCGCGTCGCAGGACAACCGCCTCGCCCTGCTGCAATTGAAAGATGCGAACCTTCTCTCTCGCCGGTAGCACCGCCCTCGTCACCGGCTCGTCCCAAGGCATTGGCCTCGCCATCGCCCAAGGACTGCATGCCGCCGGCGCCCGTGTCGTGTTTCACGGTAGGGGCGAACCCGCGCCCGCGATGCCGCCCGGCTCCCTCTACCTCGTCGAGGACCTCCTCGCCCCGACGGCCCGACGAAGCTCGTCAACGCCGCCTTCAAGGTGCACCCCGAGATCGACCTGCTCGTCTGCAACGCGGGAAGCTTTTTCGACGTCCCCTTTCTTGAAATGGGTGCGGCGGAATTCGCCCGCACCTTCAACCTGAACGTGCGGGCGAATTATTTTGTCGCGCAGACGTTCGCCCGCGCGCTCGTCGCCGCCAAGCGCCCCGGTGCCATCCTCACGACCTGTTCGACCAACGGTTTTCAACCCGAGGATAACTCGACTGCTTACGACACGTCAAAGGGCGCCATCGTCATGCTCACCCGCACCCTCGCGCAGTCGCTCGCGCCGCACCGGATTCGCGTCAATGGCATCGCCCCCGGTCTCATTCGCACACCGCTCACCGCCGGGTTGCTGAACCCCGACAAGCACCGCCACTACGAAAAGAAAATCCTACTCGGCCACCTCGGTGATCCGGAAGATTGTGCGGGCGCGGCAGCATTCCTGCTTTCCTCCGCGGCCAGCTACATCACCGGGCAGATTCTCGTCGTCGATGGCGGTCTCACGCTCGGCCAGATCGGTCGAATGTAATTTTTCATGGCTACGTTAGCGTCTCCCCCCACCCCCTCCATTCTCGTTAACCGCGTCAGAGTCACGGCGAACATTCAGTCGATGCAGGCCCACGGCGATCGCTGCGGCGTGGAGCTGCGGCCGCACATCAAGACCCACAAGATGGTCGCCGTCGCCCGCCAGCAACTCGCTGCCGGCGCCCGCGGGCTGACATGCGCCAAGCTCGGCGAGGCCGAGGCCATGCTGCCCTCCGGCGTGCGCAGCCTGTTCGTCGCTCACTCACTCGTGCATCCCGGCCAGGCTCCGCGCAGCGCGGCCCTCGCGGAAAGGCTCGACGATTTTCGTGTCGCAGTGACCAGCGAACTTCACCTCGACGCACTCGCCCGGGTCGCCGCGGCAGTTGGTCGCAAGCTGACCATCATGATGGGTGTCGACACCGGGCTCAACCGCATATCCGAAAGGTCTTTTTTGTGCCATTTCATCCTACAAAATTCAAAGTAGTTCCATCGACGCCAGTCTCCGACCGGTGTCGGGGAACGACGCCAACCGGGAAGCAAGCAAGTCGTAATCCAACCACATGATAATCTCTGACCGTATCAACGATCGCCGCATTACGCGGGACTGGCGGGTGCTTTGCGAAGACATCGGTGAACGCCGCGCGGGTACACCGGGGGAGACCCGGGCGGGCGAATACATTGCCCGCCAGTTCACGCAGGCGGGCCTGTCGGGCGTGCACCTGGAAGAATTTCCCTGTACGAGCCTGCGCAGTTCACGGACGATGGTGCAGGCGCACGAAGGCCGGCGCTGGCGGACGGTGCCCTCGAACACTTTGGTCGGCGCCCCGGGCACCCCCGGGGGCAAACCCGTGGAGGGCGAGTTGGTGTGGCTCGAAATGCCGGAGAATATTGGCCGGTTCGGCCGCGGCAGCTTGCGCGGAAAAATCGCGGTGATTTTCGGACCCTTGGCGGCGCACGTCGACCAACACCGGCGTCTGATGGCCGCCGCCCCGGCCGCGGTCATTCAGGTCGACGATCGGCTACCGTTCGATTGGTGCAAGAGCGACGGCGTCTATCCCGTATGGGCGCGACTTCATGGCATGCCAGTGACCGTGACCGTGCCTTACATGACGGCGTGGTGCTGGAAGCAAAAGGGCGTTCGTCGGGCCCGCGTCGGCGTGAAGTTACGGCAGATATCGGCGATATCACACAATGTCGTCGGGGAATTGCCTGGAACCGATCCGCGCGCCGCCGAAATCGTCATCAGCGGTCACCACGATACCCAGTGCGGAAATCCCGGCGCGGATGACAACGCGTCCGGCGTCATGAGCGTGCTGGAACTTGCGCGCGTGCTCGCCGGGCGCTCGCGGCGTCGGACGATTCGCTTCATTTCGTTTGGGACGGAAGAGCAGTTGTCGGTCGGATCGGCGGCGTATGTCCGGGCCCACCGGGTCGCCGTCCGCCGCGTCGGCCTGGTCGTGAATTTCGACAGTGTCGCGTCGCCCCTGGGGCATTTTCAAATGTGGTGTGCCGGGCCCAAGACGTTGGCGGGAACGGCCGCAGCCGCGCTCGCCAAGCGCGGCGTCGACGTGGTGGTCAAGCCGGAGGTCACGCCCTTCGTGGACAATTTTGCCTTCAACTGGGCCGGCGTGCCCTCGCTCTGGTTCTTTCGGCCCAACTTTCCCGGCGGCCGCTGGCAGCACCACAGCCAGCATGACACGCTCGCCAATGTTTCCGTGACGGTGCTCGGGCAACTTCTGCGCGCGGTCGCGCCTTACGTGGCCCAACTGGCCGCTGCGCCCCGCTGGCCGTTTCCTCGGAGTTTGCCGCCGGTGCAACAGCAGGAAGCTCGACGGCTCGGACGCGAACTTTTCGATCTGCGGTGAGCATCAGGTCCTCGTCGGCGTATGCTCGGGCGATCCGGATGGGGTCAGTCCGCTGATTGTCATGTCTGATGGCCTTGTGTTCCAGCGTCGGTCTCTCTCCCTAACAGACCTTGCAATCAGCGGACTGACCCCATCGCTGATTACTCCATTTTCGGTTGCGGCGGAGCCGCGGCAGGAAAAGTCCGGGTTGGGGGTTACATCGGCCGCCGACATCGCGGCGCGGCCGGGTGTCTCAGGATTGACAGGTCCCGCCCCGATGGAGCTTTGTGAGGGCCGTTTCATCCCATGTACCCGCAAAGCTCGAGGAGGCCGTATGCAGGCGTTTGATTATCTTCCGGCCGTTTCTGTTGACGAGGCCGTCGCCGCGCTGGCGGCGGGTGGGGCCGGGGCGCGCGCGCTGGGTGGTGGCACGGATCTGATCGCGCAGATCAAGGAGGGACGGCGGTCGGTCGCGCGCATTGTGGATCTCAAGCGGATCCCGGCGTTGGCGGAAATCAAGTTTCCTCCCGAGGGTGGCGCCTGGATCGGCGCGGCGGTGACCTGCCGCACGCTGAATCAGCACGTGGAATTCAAGCGACGTTTTCCCGGGATGCACGATTCCACGCACCTGATCGGCGGCGTTCAGATCCAGGGCCGGGCGACAATCGGCGGAAATCTCTGCAATGCCTCGCCGGCCGCTGACGGTATTCCCAATCTCATCGCGCACCGCGTGCGCGTCCACGTCGCCGGGCCGGCTGGCGCCCGGGTGGTGCCGGTCGAGGCGTTTTGCGTCGGGCCGGGTCGGACGGTTCTCGCGACAGGCGAGTTGGTGGTCGCGTTCGAGTTTCCGGCGTCGCCTGTCCGCTTTGGCGCCGCCTACCTGCGGTTCACGCCGCGCAACGAGATGGACATCGCCGTGGCTGGAGCTGCCGCGGCCGTGGAGTTGGATGACGCTGGTCAAAATTTCAAGTCGGTGCGGCTGGCACTCGGCGCGGTTGGCCCGACTCCTCTCCTGGTCGAGTCCGCGGGCCCGCGGCTCGCCGGCCAGCCGGTGAACGACGCCTCCCTCGAGCTGGCCGGTTCGCTGGCGCGCGCGGTCGCGAAACCGATCACCGATATGCGTGGCACCATCGAGCAGCGGCAGCATCTGGCCGGCGTACTGACGGTCCGGGCCCTGCGCCTCGCGCTCGACCGGGCCCGCGGCACCCGCACCGTCGACGCGCTCGGCCGTCCCCTCTAATTGTACCGATGAAATCCGTCGTCGAATTTACCCTGAATGGCGAAGGTCGCGCCGTCCTTTGCGAGCCGCGCCAGACGCTGCTGGAGATTTTGCGCGAGGAGATTCGTCTCACCGGAACGAAGGAGGGCTGCAGCAACGGCAATTGCGGCGCGTGCAACGTGCTCCTCGACGGCGTCCTCGTTAATTCCTGCCTGATTCTCGCGGTCGAGGTGCAGGGCCGATCCATCGTCACGGTCGAGGGCCTCGCGCGGCCGGACGGCACGCTGCATCCGCTGCAGCAGGCTTTCCTCGATCACGCGGCGCTGCAGTGCGGCGTGTGCACCCCCGGGTTCCTGCTGTCGGCCAAGGCCCTCCTCGACGAAAAGCCGAATCCCACCGAGACCGAAGTGCGGTACTGGCTCGCGGGCAACCTCTGCCGCTGCACCGGCTACGACAAGATCGTCCGCGCCGTGCTCGACGTCGCCCGATCGTCCGCTCCGTCGACGCCGACCCGCTGAATCCCGTCCCATGTCCTCGACCTCCTCCCCGTCTTCCGTTCTCGTCGAGACGCCGCTGCGCGTCGTCGGCACGCGTCCGGTCCGCCCCGATGGCATCGAGAAGGTCAACGGTCGCGCGCTCTATGGCGCCGACGTGCAGCTGCCCGGCGCGTTGCAGGGCCGCGTCCTCCGCAGCCCGCACGCCCACGCGCGGATTCGCCGGATCGACACATCGGCCGCGGCGGCGCTGCCGGGTGTCCGCGCCGTCATCACCGCGCGTGACTTGCCGCCCGCTCCCGATCGAGTCGAGGAAATGGGCGACCGCACGACCAGTCTTCGCTACGTCACCGACAATCTTCTCGCGAGTGAGAAGGTGCTCTACCAGGGCCACGCGGTCGCGGCAGTGGCGGCGACGAGCGACGCGATTGCCGAGGCCGCCCTCGCGTTGATCCAGGTCGACTACGAGTTGTTGCCGGTGGTGATGACGGCTGGTGCGGCCCTCGCTCCCGGCGCGCCGCAGATTCTGCCCGGGCTGCGCGCGGAACGGATGGGCCAGCGCGATCCGCAGCCGTCGAACCTGGCCTCGATGGTCCGGCATGAGCGCGGTGATCTCGAAGCCGGTTTCCGGCGGGCCAAGGTCGTGATCGACCGCCGCTTCCGCACCGAGACGGTGCACCAGGGTTATATCGAGCCGCACGCGACGACGGCGATCTGTCAGCCCGACGGCCAGGTCACGATTTGGGCGACGACGCAGGGGATTTTTTCGGTGCGGAGTCAGATCGCGGCTGTGCTGCAGATTCCGCTCGCGCACATCAAAGTGATCCCGACGGAAATCGGCGGTGGCTTCGGCGGGAAGATCACCGTGTACCTCGAGCCGCTCGCGGTCGTGCTGTCGCGCAAGGCCGGATCGCTGCCGGTCCGCCTCGTGATGTCGCGCACCGAGGTGCTGACCTCGACCGGCCCGACCGCGGGATCCGACATCCGGATTCGGATGGGAGCGGACGCGTCGGGCAAACTGACGGCCGCGCACGCGGAACTCTATTATGAAGCGGGAGCTTTCCCGGGGTCGCCGGTCGGCGCCGCGCTGGTGGTCAGCTTCGCCCCGTATGCCTGTGCCACGATGCGCGTCGACGGCTACGACGTGATCGTCAACCGGCCGCGCTCCGCCGCCTATCGGGCGCCGGGCGGAACCAACGTGGCGTTCGGCGTCGAGTCGGTCGTCGATGAGCTCGCCGCGGCGCTGTCGATCGATCCGATCGAGTTTCGGCTGCGCAACGGGGTCAAGGAGGGCGACCTGCGGCCGAACAACGAGCCCTACGCGCGCATCGGCCATCTCGAGTGCCTCCGGGCGCTCCAGCAGACGGAGCATTACCGCTCGCCGTTGACCGGCCGCAACCGGGGCCGCGGCGTCGCCTGTGGCGCTTGGGGCAACTGGGGCGGGCAGTCGAGCGCGACAGCCGCGCTGAATGCGGACGGCTCGGTCAGCCTCAACACCGCGAGCACCGACATTGGCGGCAGCCGCGCCTCCATTGCCATGCAGCTCGCGGAATCGCTCGGAATTTCCTACGAGCAGGTGAAGCCGCGCATCGGCGACACCGATTCCGTTTCGCACAACGACGTCACGGGCGGCAGTCGCACGACCTTTGCCACGGGCTGGGCCGCGTACGAACTCGGCCAGAAAATCGCCGCGGAAATGACGGCGCGCCTCGCCGCGGCCTGGAAGATTTCGGCCGAGGCGATCACGCGGAAGAGTGGGGGCTTTGCCAGCGGAACGCAGGCGGTGGACTTTGCCGAAGCGGCGCGAATCGCCTGCGACGACGAGCCGCTGATGGTCAGCGTGACGGTCAATCCGAAGCTCTACGGCGCCGGTTTCTCGGCGCAGTGCGTCGACGTCGAGGTCGATCCCGACACCGGCAAGGTTACGATCGTCCGCTACACGATTGTGCAGGATGCGGGCCGGGCGGTGCATCCGTCGTACGTCGAGGGCCAGATGCAGGGCGGCGTGGCCCAGGGCGTCGGCTGGGCGCTGAACGAGGAGTATGTTTACAACGAGCGCGGCGAACTGCTCAACGGGAGCTTCCTCGATTACCGCATGCCCACGGCCTGCGACCTGCCGATGATCGAGACCGTCATCGTCGAAGTGGCGAATCCGGGCCACCCGTACGGGGTACGCGGCGTGGGCGAGGTGAACATCATCCCGCCTGCCGGCGCGATCGCGAACGCGATCCACCAGGCGACCGGGTTGCGGATGGGCGCCCTGCCGATGTCGCCCCCGCGCGTGCTCTCCGCTTTGCTGGCGAGGAAGAACGGCTCGAAAGGTTGCGGCGCCGTCAGCCAAGGGTGAACCTCGGATCGGGAAGCCCAAGAGTTCATGGCCCGCGCGAGCGCGGTTTGATTGGAAGTGTGGCCACGAGCGCCCAGCGAGTGCAGGGGCGTCCAATCGTCGCTGGCCTGCTGGCCGACAGACTGAGCGAGTGGCGGAACATCCACTCGCTGGCGCTCGCGGCCACGAACGGAAGGCGGCGGTGCGGTTCCTGGACTTGTGGGGACCGAGCCGTTTTCGCCGGAGGCCGCCGACGCGGAGCCGGCCCAACCCCTATTTCGGCTCCACGCGCAGAATGCCCTTCATCAACGCCGCGTGACCTGGGAAACTGCAGACGTAGTCGTAGTCGCCGGGCGCGGTCGGAGCCGTGAAGAAGATCGTGTCGCTTCCCTCCGGCAGCGTCAGCGCCGTGTGGTAGAGCACGTCGTTGCTTTCGGGGATGAAATTTTTTGCCGCGCCATCCAAGCCAAGCGCCAGCGCCGCCGCTCCCACCGACTGGCCGGTGCCCGGCGAGCACAGCACGAAATTGTGGAGCATGTCGTCGCCGTTGCGAAACACGAGGCGCACGCGGGCGCCGGCTTTCACCGCCAACAGCGTCTGGTCGAATTTCAGGCCGGGCTGGGTGCCGAGAATGATCGTGACGTCGCCGTCCGCGGAAACCCAATTGCCGGGAACCGCGCTGGGATGCTTTCTGGTCGCGGCTAGCGCGGTCGGCGGCACGGGGGCGACGCAGAGCTCGGCGTCCTTGGCTTCGATCGGAATAATCCGATTACCGTCCGGAATTTGGTTCAGCGTGTAATAGGCGGTGGCGTGCACGAGCGTTTCGTTGCCCTTGGCCGAGCGGACACCCGCGGCCTTGACCTCATGAATATAGCCCTCGCGCAGGCAGATGCTCGCGAGCCGTGCGCTCAGTCCGTCGGGCGCGACGACCACTTTGCGGATGGGGCAGCTCATCCGGTTCACGGGCGCGCTGCCGTAGGTCTTGTGATAGAGATAGGAGAAGCCGGAGATGCTGTAGCTTTCCGGCTTTTCCGCGGTGGCGCGATCGACGGGCTCGGTGAACGTGAGGAGGAAGCCGTCGGGCTGGGCGCGGACTTCCTTGATTTCAAAAGGCATCCGGCCGGTCCATTCGAGTCGTTCGAGGCCCTGCTGTGCTGGCCCCACGGAGCCCCAGCCGCGCGCGGTTTCGCCGGCGAACATCACGCCTTCTTCGCCGTAGGCGAGGCGGATGATCCCGGAGTCAAAGCCCTCGCGGAACGCGTAGGCGGCGCCCTGCCAGACGCCCTTCACCTTTTCCATCGAGATGCGCATCACTTTGCTCTGGCCCTGGTCGCCGATAAAGAGCTGACCGGAGAACGGGCCGAATTTTCCGTTCGTGCGATCCTCGACGAGCCCGGAATTCGAAATTCCATAAATGGTGTGCGGCAGCCACACCGCCGGCAGTTTCAGGCCGGGGAGCTCCTTCGCCACCTCGGGCATGGGTTTTTCGAAGTCGCGAATGTCCTCGGGCCGAATCGAAACGGTCGAACCCGGCATCCGGCTCCACGCCAGACTCGCGGGGTGGCCGGCGAAGTCGCCCGGTTCCAAGTGGGTAATCCGGCCCGAGCCCACCCATTCACCCTGATTCTCGGCGTAGAACCAGTCGCCGTGCGAGGTCACCATGAATCCACACGGCGAACGCAGCCCCGCCGCCACGGGCATCATCTGCCCGTCGGGCGTGATCTCGAGCATCCAGCCGCGCCACGGCACGGGCGATTGCGTGGCGCCGCCGAAGGCGACGTTGAGCGTGACGCGCAGATTTCCGTTCGGGGCGAGGACGGGGCCGAAGGCGTACTCGTGGTAGCTGCCCGAGATGGGGAATTTCGCGACGGTCTCAAACACATCCGCGCGACCATCGCCATCGGTGTCGACGAGGCGCGTCAACTCCTGGCGCTGGGCGACATAGTAACCGCCCTTGGGGGCCGCGATGATCCCGAGCGGCTCGTGCAGGCCCGACGCGAAGAGTGTGAACCTGGGGTGGGCCGGTTCGTCGTAGGCGCCGTCCACCCACCAGATTTCGCCGCGCCGCGTCGTGACGAGGAGCCGCTTGCCCGGCTGCGCGAGAATGCCGGAGGCCTCCATCACGACGTTGTCCGGGATGGGCAGGGGCGTCCGCTTGAAGAAACTATTCTCGCGTTCGACGAGGGCGCTCGACGGCAGGGCGAAACGCTCGGCCGCCGAGGGGTTGTGGACCTGATCGGCGGCGATGAGCGCGGCGGGAAAAAGCAAGGCGAGCAATCGGGTTATCATGCCAGGCGAGAGAGTGGACTCAGCCGAACCAGAGATGGGGGATGCGCTCATGTTCATGGAGTCCTTACCAGACGATCGAATACGTGAGCGGCTTGTCCAACGTGGCGCTGGTGAGCGGCACGGCGAGCTGCGCGTGGTCGTGGCGCGTGCGCACGACCGGCAACTGGGGGGCGTTGGCCGGCCAGTCGAGATACCAGGCGCGATCGCCGATGATCCAGCCGCCGCCACCGGGTTGGGGCGTGATGGTCTCGCCTTCGGCGAGCAGCACCCAGACCGACCAGCTCGGCAGGCTGCCCTTGAACTCGAGTCGGCGGGCGAGGCCGCGACCCTCGGGCGCCGCGGCGATGCGATCGCGCACCGCGATGTCCGCCAGCTTCGCGAGAAACACGGGCTGGCCGTCGGGTTCGAGCGTGTAGCCCTGCGACGACCAAAGCGCCTCCGCCTGGTCAGGCCAGTCACCAATCTGGGCGAACTCAATCAACGCGACCGTGGGCTTGCCGTTGAGGGTGAGGGTCGCGCCGACGGGTTTCGCGAGCTGGTTTTCGCCGCGTCCATCCCACATCTCGAACGTGTCGAGAAACGATCCGCGCCACGCCCGCAGCAGCGCCCCGGTTTCGAAATCGTAGGCGTAGTGCACGCCGGCCGGCGATCCGATCGACGCCGTGTAGAGATGCTTCTTCGGATCGAACGGCACGAAGCCGCGCTGCACGAGCACGCGGTCCTTGGGCTCGACGAGCAGTTGCCGCGGCCGGCCACGTCCGCCAGCCGCGACATCGGCCGGACGTTGCGCCGCCCGGGCGGTCAGCGTGTGTGCGGAAATACCCGACCCTTCCGCGACGAGCTCCAGCGCGGGCCGGTTGTTCGACTGATGCAGAAGATCCAGGCGGAAAGAATGTGCGCCGGCAGCGAGGGTGATTTGTCCGGGCTGGCTGCCTTTCTCGAGCGGAACGACCACCGCGCGGCCGTCGACGAGCAAGCGGGCCACGCTGGCTGATTCGACGGCGAAGGCATACGTCCCGACCCGCGGAGCGTTCATCGTCCCGGTGAAGACGAGGGCGAACTTGCCGGTCTTCTCGACGGCGGTGTGGGCGAAGCTCGCGGGCACGCCCTCCGCCGTCGGGCGCTGCGCATCGTAGTCGCCGACCGCTTTGAAATCCCCGGCATAAAGTTTGTAATGCAGATCCTGCGTGCCGACGCGCTCCGGATTGCCCCGCTTCACGGCGATCGCCCGCACGGCCACGGACGCGTGATCACCTTGAATCATCAGCGGCCCCGTGGGTTTTTCATCAGCGAAGGCCGCGCTGCGGGTCGGTCCGGTGACTTCGACGTTTTCCTGCACGACTAAACCGTTGAGCGTGACTTTCAGGAAGCGGGCGTTCGCGGACTTCTTGCCGCTGGCATCAAAGCGCGGCGCCTCGAATTCAATGTGCAGGTGCTGCCAGAGTCCTGGGGCGCGGGCGGCGTTGGCCTTGGGCGCGTGGCCTTCGTAACCTTCCTTGCCCGCGCCGCGCGCCGGGTCCCACCGCTCGTAGATTCCGCCGCAATCGGAGGATTTCGGTTCGCGCACGCCCCAGCTGTCGAAGAGTTGGACCTCGTAGCGGCCTTGGAGATAGACCCCGGAGTTCGCGCCGGGCGGCAGGAGAAAATCGAGATCGATTTCAAGGTCGCCGTGTTCCCAGGCGGTCAGTAAGTGACCGTGCGCGTCCTTGCTCGGGTTGCAGACGAGCACGCCCGTGCCGTCCGCGGCGACGAGGTTCTTTTCCGTGCGGGGGTCGCCGGCGAGGCCGCCGGCCAGTCGCCAGTTGGCGGAGAGAGGCTGAAAGGCCACCACGGTCTCGAGCGACACGCGCTCGGGTGGCAACAGGGATTGGGCGCGCGCGCCGGCCAGACCGGCGAACGCGACTGCGAGTGCGAAACAAAGAAAGCGGGGGAGCGCAGGCATGAAAGCAGCCGCGACCGTGGTGGTTCCGGTGGCCCCCGGCAATCGGAATTCAGCCGGGCGGCGGCTCAATCGACGGCCTCAACCACGGCCTTCCCGCTCCCGGAGTTCCAAACTCCCGCGCTCCCCCGGGTGCCGATTTCATGTCACGGCCGTGACATGAAATTGGCACTCGGGCCGAAAGGACGCCCGCGCCGCCCAGGGGTGGATCTCCCGGCCGCGGTTGGTCGATGGAGCCCGTGACGCGAGGTGTGCTCGAGGGAAGTGTTCGATTGCCACGGCTTCTTTCATGAGGTCTCGGCGAGAGTCGCGCCCGAGGCCGGGCGATCGAGTGTGCCGATTTCATGATGCGGTCGGGTCATCCAATTGGCAGGATTTCTAAAATTAGCCTGTCCCTTTTTGGCTGCCCCTTTTTGGCTGCCATCGACCGGTGACGCCTTATGCCGCGGCCTTCCCTTGGGCGCCTGGTAACTGGCTATTCGAGCGTCGAGACCAAAATTTTCCTCGTAAGGAAACGGCGGTTTTTGTTCGTAGTCCCGCCTTCAGGCGGAATGAATGCGGGCCCAGTGCCGGCCCGCAAGGCGGGACGAAACTACCAACCTCGATTGATCGAAATCCCATGAAGCACGGTCCCTTGTCCTTGGTCCGCCTGGTGACTGGTGTTGCGGCGCTGAGCGCGCTATGTCCGGGCATCGGCAATGCCGCCGAGCCGACCGCGAAAGCGCCGGCGCCGATCGCCGTCGACCCCGCCACCCTGCCGGCCCCGAAGCGGGTGATCATTCCCAAGCTTCAGGCCGTTCTCACCATCGACGGCGAGTTCAACGAGCCAGTGTGGGCGAAGGCCGCGACGATCGGGCCGTTCGTCCTCAGCAGCAACGGGGAGCGCGAGCGCGAGTCGACGATGGTCCGGCTGTGGTATGACGACACGGCGCTTTACCTGGGCTATACGTGCACCGATTCGGACATTCAGGCCACGCTTACCGCGCACGACAGCCGGTTTTGGACGGAGGAGGTCGTGGAGTTTTTCGTCACCCGGCGGGAAATGGCGCGCTACTTTGAACTCGAGTGGAACCCGCTCGGGGGAACCTTCGATGCGATCATCGCCAACGTCCTCGACGAGCGCGGCGTCTCGAAAAAAATCGACGGCGACTGGAGTTACACGGCCAAGCTCATGAAGAGCGCGGTGAAAGTCCGCGGCACGGTGGGAAAGACGGACGACAAGGATGAATTCTGGCAGGTCGAAATTGTGATTCCGTTTGCGGATCTGGGTGAAGCGCCGCCCAAACCGGGCGACGTCTGGCGGGGAAATTTCTATCGCTTCAGTCGCGGGACCAACCAGCCGGTGGAGGCGCTCGCCTGGACACCCACGATCCTGGCGGGCTTTCACCAGCCGAACCGGTTTGGTTATCTTGAGTTCGGGAAATGAGGCGCCGCCTGGCGCGATTGCTTCAACGGGCCCGTTGCCTTTGTTCGTGAGCCATGCCGAACCTCTTCATCGTCGCCGGCCCGAATGGTGCGGGAAAAACCTCCTATGCCCGCGACTTCCTGCCGGCCGAGATGGGTCGGTGCGAGTTCGTCAATGCTGACCTCATCGCCGCCGGGCTTTCGCCCTTCGCCCCCGCACTGGCTGAAGTTGAGGCCGGCCGAATCATGGTGCAACGGCTGCGGCAGCTGGCCGCAGAGCAGGTGGATTTTTCCTTTGAAACAACCCTGTCCAGCTACGGGTACGTGCCGTTGCTGGAGACGATGCGTGCCGCCGGCTATCGCATCCGGCTCGATTTTCTGTGGGTGAATGACTTGGAGATCACCCGCCGGCGCGTGCGCAGTCGCGTTGCCAAGGGCGGGCACGATATCCCCGACGACGTGCAGCAACGACGATTCGGCATAGGGATTCGGCTGCTCGCCGAGCACTACCGGCCACTGATCCATTGGTGGAGGCTCTACGATAATACGGGTCAACGGCCCCATCTAGTCGTGGAGGAAAACGACGGCGTGCTTACCGTGTCCGACGCGGCGCGGCTTGCATCGGTTGCGCAATCGGCCAGCGTGCGCTTCGTGCCCGACACACCAACTCCGTCCGTGGAAGAGCCGGCGCAGGTTTCGCCGTACGCGGAAACCCGGCGTTCGATGAGCGCGATGCGCCGGGCTTACGCCCGCGTGGTGCTTGAGAACAAAACGTGGGGGCTGCCGGTCATCCAGTGGCGCGAAGGCCGCGGGGTCGTCGAGGTTCCCGCCGAGCAGCTCGAGCCGCTCGCGCGTCGCATCCTCGAGGTCAACGGCGACCCGCTGCCCGAAGCGGAAGAGCTGGAACTGCTCAAGAGCCTCAAGGTGTGATTCGATCAATTGCGATCAATTCAGAAGCCAGGAAACCAGGAGCGGATTCTTGGCTTCCTAGCTTCTGAATTTTTGCCGCGGCCCCTGCGGCCGGGAGGCGCCTTTGAGCAATGTTCGTTGGAGCCGCGACGTCCGCGGCGCGGATTTTTATTATTCAGACGCGGCGAGGGCGTCGCGTCCCCAGCTCGACGAACGTTTTGGGCAGGGCCCAAAGTTCATGGCCGCCTTCCAATGAAGCGGAAGGTTGGGAGGTGGGGGCGGCTCCCCGAGCCGTCCGCGGTCCTGCCGGACCGGGGTCCCTACTGGCGCGGATGTTCGAGCGGTCCGACGTGGGTGATTTTCAGTTTTTGGAAATAGTGTCGGTCGAATCCTCGGTCGCGCGGGATGAACTCTTCGGCGTGGTGGAACGCGTGGGCGGCGACCGACAATTTGGGGCCTTTTTTTAGAGCGATCCGCTTGGTTTGCTTTGGCGGCGGCGAATGCCGCCGCCCCAACGTTGGCCTTGCGCCGCGGCGTTTGGCTCCGAATAAAGACGCGCTTCACGCATGTCGCTTCTTCCCCTTTTCGACCCCTCGCTCCTCGGCCGCGCCGCCACACCGGCCCTGGAATTCGAACGGTCCGATGGCACCCGGCTCGCACTGACCTTCGGCGACCTCGAGGCGCGCAGCAACCGACTCGCGCACACGTTGCGGGCCCGAGGACTCAAGCGCGGCGATCGGCTCGCGTTCTTCCTCGCGAATCGCGTCGACCTCATCGACCTCTGGCTCGCGGGCGTGAAGCTGGGGTTGATCATCGTTCCGACCAACGTGCTCTATCGGGAGCGCGAGTTGCGGCACATTCTTACTGACGCCGAACCCACCGCCGTCGTCACGTCGGGCGATCTGGCGGCGTTTATCCCGGCCGGCGTCGCAGTGTGGGACGTGGATCAACTGGCGGCCGACGCGGCGAAGCAGCCGGCCGACCGCGTCGCGGTCGCATGCGGGGACCAGACGCCGGTCTCGCTCATCTATACTTCGGGCACGACGGGTGCCTCGAAGGGAGCTGTCCTGACCCATGGAAATTTCGTGGCCAACGCGCGCACGCTCGTGGTCGACTGGCGTTTCACGAGCGCCGATCGCTACCTCTGTACGTTGCCCCTTTTCCACGTCCACGGCCTGGGCAACGGCATCCACTGCTGGCTGGCGAGCGGCTGCCACATGCGGCTGACGGAGCGTTTCGAGCACGCGAAGGCGGCTGGTTGGTTCGAGGAGTATCAGCCCACGGTTTTCTTTGGCGTGCCGGCGATGTTTATCCGCCTGCTCGAAATTCCCCTCGAGCGCGCCCAGGCGATTGGCCGCCGGTTGCGGCTCGCGGTTTCGGGTTCGGCGCCGCTGCCGGCGGAAATCCACGAAAAATTCCGCGAGCGGTACGGTTCCGTCATCCTCGAGCGCTACGGCATGACCGAAACCCTGATGAACATCGGCAACCCGTACGCCGCCGAGCGGCGTCCGGGGACGGTCGGGCTCCCGTTCTCGCATGTGGAGGTGAAGATTCTCGATGAGGTCGGAGCTCCCGTGGCGGACGGTGCCACCGGAGAACTTTGGGTGCGGGGCACGAATGTGTGCGACGGCTACTGGCGGCGGCCCGACGCCACCGCGGCGGCCTGGCGCGAGGGCTGGTTTCGCACCGGCGATATCGGCAGTCGCGCCGCCGATGGCTACATCACGCTGCAAGGTCGGCGCAGCGACCTGATCATTTCCGGGGGCTTCAATATTTATCCGCGCGAAATCGAAGAGGTGATTCTCGAGCAGCCCGGCGTGCGCGAGGCGACGGTCGTCGGCCGGCCCGATCCGGTGCGCGGCGAGGTGCCTGTGGCCTACGTGGTGGTGGTGGCCGATTTTGATGAGGCGGCGCTCAAGGTCCGACTCGGTGCGCAACTGGCGTCGTTCAAACTGCCGCGCGCCTATGTGCGGGTGGAAAGCCTCCCCCGCACGGCCCTCGGGAAAATTCAAAAGCACTTGCTGCCGCCCTGGAAAACCTCCTGAGCCCCGCGGTGGTTTCCGCCCAAGGCGCGTTGGGGGATTCGCGATGACCGCCGTCGGCGCGCGGTATTGCCAGAGGGCGAGCGATTGATTTGCCGGCAAAAAGAGTTCGAAGCAATCGGTCGAGCCGGAGTCAGGTTTGGTTTTAGGTATTTCGTTTCAACGGATATTTGGTTTAGTGGCTCGAAGTTTTCTTAGCCTTTCCCCCATGAAAAATACCCTCTTACGTTTTGTTTTCTCCGGTGCGATGCTGGGTTGCGCGCTGGTCGCTCTGGCGGGTCGGGCGGCCGGACAGGGGGCGGTGGCCGTCCGCGTTGTAAGCGAGGTGCCCTTTCTGGCGCCCGAGCGGACGGAAAAACTCGATGTCTATTTGCCGGCGCCGACGGCGAACGGCAAACTTTCCCCGGCTTTCGTGTGGATTCACGGCGGCGGCTGGATGCGCGGGGACAAGGCGGAGGCCAGCGCGAAGGAAGTCTGCGCTACGCTGGCGGGCGCCGGCTACGTGGCGGCGAGCATCAACTACCGGATCGGGAAGGATGCGTGGCCGCAAAACATCGCCGATTGCCGGAACGCGGTTCGCTTCCTGCGCGCGCACGCGGCGGAGTATGGCGTCGACCCCGATCGAATTGCCGTTGGGGGCGGTTCCGCCGGCGCCCACCTGGCTCTGATGGTGGGGATGACCGCGGGTCGCGACGAATTTGAACCGTTGAGCGTCCGGGCGTTGTACCCTGGAGTGTCGAGCGCGGTCCGGTGTGTGATCGATATGTATGGGCCCACGAATCTGGCGGGGCGCGAGGCGACGGACGAAATGGGTCGGCCCCTCGGGAAGCGCCGGCCGCCCGCCAAATCGATGGAGGCGTTTGGCGTGACCAATTCCTACGACGGTGGCCGAAGCGAGTTTTTCCTCGCGGCGTCACCCGTGACCTATGTCTCCCCAAGTTCGCCGCCGGTGCTGATCCTGCAGGGGGCGATCGATCCCGAGGTGGATCCCGGCCAGCCCCGCATTCTCGCCGCCGTGCTCGCGCAGTTTGGCGTCCCGCACGAAAGGATCACCGTCGAGGGCGCGGGCCACGGCTTCGACTTCGAAAGCTGGAAAGGCAAGCCGCTGTCACGCGATCTCCGCCCCGTGGCGCTGGCGTTCCTGGCGAAGCACCTCGAACCCGCGGCGAAACGTTGAGCGGTTTGTGGTCGCGCCGGTCTCTGGCCGGCGTGGAGTGCGGCGGCCTGGCGCCACTTGGCGAAAAGGCGGCCCAGGTCGCCGCCCTCCAAAGGCGACGAACCTCGGCCCGCCGATTCGGAGGTGGCTCAAAACGCCGCGCCGTTCGCCTTGGTCCCGCACACGTTCACCGTGAGTCCAAGCTCGGCGGCCAAGGCCGCCTTGGCGTAAAGCGCCAGGTCCGCCTCTTTGGCCGAGTGGGCGTAGGCCACCTGAATGTGGTTGGCCTTGTGGCGCGCCATCATCTGGTCGCGGGTCACACCGTACGTGACGGCGTGCATGATGGGCCACTGCACGGTCGTTTCCTTCCAGCGGCGCTCGGTCTCCGCCGGCGGCAGCGCGATGACCTTGGCCCGGCCGAGATCCATCTTGAGCCGGCCGCCTTCGACAAACACCCGGCTCCAGACGATCTCACCCGGCTTGGCGATGCCGCGCACGGTGCCGCCGCCGAGCCGGAAATACATCGACGGCTGACGGTGGGAATCAGTGCCCTTGTAACCGCCGACGTGATGGGCGGGCGGGGCGCTGCCGGAAATCAGGAAGACCCAGACGTACTCCTTCGTCGTGCCGCTTTGATCCCAGTCGCCCCACCGCACATCGTGCAGCGTGTTTTCGACCGGCTGGCCCAGCGCCGTGTGGACGCGATTCGTGAAGACGCCATCGAGCCCAGCGCACTCGTCGACCTCGTTGAAATGGGTCAGCGGCTGGCCGGCGCGGATGATTTGCCCCGCGGCGTTGGCCACCGGCGGACGATCGGAATTGTTCAGGATGCCTTCGACCAGATCGCTCGCGGGCAGCAGATCCTTGAGTCCCTGCTGGTATTGGATGCCGATCGACTCGCAGCCGAATTCGTCGGCGATGCGCAGCGCCGCCACGTACGTCTTGCACTGCCAGAGGACCTGGGCCTCGGTCAGCTCGGTCGCCTCGTTGGTGCCGAGGTGGAACCTCATGCCCTTCGCCTTGAGCCAGTCGAAAACGGCCCGCGCCTCCGCGTCGCTCACCTGCGTCGCGCCGTAGTAGAGGGCGGATTGGGAGAGCCGTTCCTTGTAGACGCCCGTGGGGAAAAGCAGCTCGTCGGGAATGATCGCGTTGAACATCCCCATGCAGCCCTCGTCGAAGACGCCCATGATGGATTTGTGCCGCCGCAAATCCGAAGCGATCCGCTTCGCGATCGCCTTCGCCCGGGCGGGAATCTTGGCGCTGGCGAGGGGTTTGACGTGGGTGAGGCGGTGCTTGAGCAATCCGGTCTTTAGCCAGGTGGCGAGACCGGTGAGAAAGAACGCGTCCTCGAATTTATCGCTCCAGAGCGTGGAGTACTTGACGCCGGCCTTGGTGAGTGAGCCGTTGAGATTCAGCATGCCGACGAGACCCGGCCACGTGCCGCTCCAGTTGGCCACAGTCAGGATCGGTCCCTGATGCGAGATGAGCCCGGCGAGGACGTGGTGGGAATACTGCCATACCGCCTCGGCGACGATCAGGGGGGCCTTGGGATCGATCCCGGCAAACACGGCCATGCCCTGTTTCTGCGAGCTGATGAAGCCGTGCTTGTGTTCCGGCTGGTAGGGATGGGCCCGCACGACTTTGCAGCCGAGCCGCGCCACGGCGGCGCCGAGAGCCTGCTCCATGGCGTGTTGGGCCGGCCAGCAGACCTGGTTGGCGGAGGGACGGAGATCGCCACTGGCGACGAGGAGAATGGTTTTCGATTTGGGCATGACGCGGAATTTATTCAAACCTACAAAGTACTTTCCAGCCGCGAAGTGAAGCCCAGGGATTGCGGGTATTTTTTGGCGGACGCATCTCGTTTCCTCCCGCGCGACGGCGCCACCGGTCGGGACAGAAAATTGGCACCGGGGACGACCTCGGCGCTCGTGGGCATGACCAATTTTATGTTCCGGCCGTGACATGGAATTGGCTTCCTGCCCGGACCGGGTGGTGAGCCCTTGAGCTCGGATTTACGCAAAACTGAAAGGCGTCCCTCTTTTGGCCGTGACCCAAATAAGTCTGGAGGCGCCGCCCTCGACCTGCGCCCAATCAAGGCTGCTGTTCACCCTTTACGCCATGCCCTCGCCCACCTGTATCCGCACCGTCGAAATCGAGCCCCTGGATATTCCCCTGTTCGCGCCTTTTGGCATTTCCGGCGGGGCGCAGGCCATGGCGAACAATGTCCTGCTCTGCGTCGAGCTGGTCGACGGCACGCGGGGCTATGGCGAGGCCGCGCCGCTGCCGCCTTACAATGGAGAAACCCAGGACGAAGCGCTTGCGGCGTTGCGCGGAGCCGCCGGCTGGCTCGTCGGTCGCGAGGTCCGCTCGTGGCGCGAGGTGGCGGCGGAGTTCCACCGTCGCGGCGGAGCGAAGTCCGGTTCGGCCCAGTGCGCCTTGGAGACGGCCTTGCTCGATGCGGTCACGCGTCACGACCGAAGGCCGCTTTGGAAGTTTTTCGGGCAGGAACTTTCGCCGCGAGCGGAAGCGGCCGTCACCGATCTCGAGACCGACATGACCGTGACCACGGGCTCCGTGGCGGAGGCGGCCGCGGCGGCGCGCGCGATTCGGCAACGCGGGATCCGGATGATCAAAGTCAAGGTGGGTGGTTCGTCGGACGACCTGACCCGGATTGCCGCGATCCACGAGGTCGCGCCGGATTCCCCGCTCATCCTCGATGCCAATGCCGGCCTCACTCGCGCCGCGGCGAGCGAACTCGTGCGCGGCCTCAGGGCTCGGAATATCGCGCCGGCCCTGCTCGAACAATGGCTGCCGAAGGACGACTTGGCTGGCATGCGGGCGCTCAGGATCGAATCCGGCTGGCTGGTCGCCGCCGACGAGAGTGTCACCACCGCCGCCGAGGCCCGGCAGGTCGCGCAGGCCGGGGCGGCCCAGGTGATCAACATCAAGCTGATGAAGGCCGGCGTGGCGGCCGCCCTCGAGATCGTCGCCGTGGCGCGAGCCGAGGGGCTGGGGTTGATGATCGGCGGCAACGTCGAATCCATCCTCGCGATGACGATGTCCGCGTGTTTTGCCGCGGGACTGGGCGGATTTCAGTTCGCGGATTTGGACACCCCGCTGTTCCTGGCCAGCAACCCGTTCGATGGCGGCTATGCCCTCGATGGCGGCCGGATTTCCGTGGCACACATCACCGCTGGCCACGGGGTGGTGCCGAAATAATCTTCCACCGTCCCTGGCACGCATCAATTCGCCTGGCGAACACGCCAGGCCCGCGCACAAACCGTCCGCGGATAACACGGCTGGACGCGGATAATTTAACCAGACATCCGCGCTCATCCGCGTAATCCGCGATCGTTCCGGATTTGGCCTGAGGGTTTGCCCGCGCTGCGCGGCCGGGGTTTGCTCGCGGGGTCCTGGCGCGAAAAGCCGCTCTCACCAACGGCGCGTTGCGCGGCCGCCGCGACCGCCCCGTTGTAGCCCGCTTCGAGAGAAGCGGGACTCAGCCATGGACTGGAGGACCTCCCTGCTCTCTCGAGCAGGGCCATGGGAACCATCGTTTCTTCCCGTCACGGGCAAACGTCGCTTTTGCGGCTGGGGTGGCAGGGATCCGGCTGAGGGTGGCCACGACTCTCCGCGTCGTTGCGGAATAATGACTAAAAGTAAGATAAGTGTATTATTTCCTACTAAAGCGTGTTGACGGAAAGTAATTAACTATTCCTCTTTACTTCCATGAGCACTCCAGCCCCCTCCGCCACCGTTTGGTTCACCACCAAGGGTCAGGTCGTCATCCCACGCCAGCTGCGCAAGGAGTTTCATATTGAAGAGGGGACCCGTGCCATCGTCACCGCCACGCCCGAAGGTATTCTTCTGAAGCCCGTGACGCGATGGTCGATCGAGCGCGCCTTCGGCCTGTTGAAGCGCAAGCCGGGCGGCAAGTCATTCGCGGAAGAATGGGCCGAGCATAAACGCGCCGAACGCGAGTTGGAGGATAGATAGGATGCCGGCGTTCGTCTTCGATGCGCACGCGCTGCTGGCGCTCTTCCGCGGGGAGGAAGGAGCGGTCGCGGTGAAGGAGCTGCTCCACAAGGCGGCCAGTGCCGACCGTCCGGTCCACATGACCGAGGTGAATTACGCCGAGGTGAAATACACGCTGTTGAAAAAGGACGGGGCGGAAGCGTGGGCGCAGGCCGCCGACGTCTTGAACAGCCTGCCCATTGAATTTCACCCGGTCCTGAGGCCGCTTGCCGACCAGGCCGCCGATTTCAAGGCGCGCTTCAAGATCAGCCTGGCCGACGCCTTTGCCGCCGCCCTGGCCAGGGAGAAAAAAGCGGAGCTGGTGACAGGCGATCCGGAATTCAAGGCGCTGGAGAAGGAAATCAAGATCGTGTGGCTGAAATAAGCATGAGCACCAATCGCGCAGTCCCACTGACGTTCATCGACCTGTTCTGCGGCTATGGCTGATTCAGCTTTTGGTCATCCGAGCCCTGCTCGCGTGCCAAGGTCTAGCGGAACGAGCAGCGGAAACTGAAGGGATCGAGTGCGCAGTGATTCTGCATCGGTCCAGGCAGAGTAAAGCACTTGGCCGATTTTCGGAAATCGAAAAGCCGGCAGAGTGCAAACCGCTCCGCGTTCTGTTGGGCGAAACGAACTTCGCTCGCCGACGCAAAGAACGGAGTTTCCCGCGCAAACGTGGTTGTTTTCACTTCGAGGAACCGCTCGTTGCCTTCGGTATCAAACGAAAGGACGTCGAATCCGAGTCCGTCACCCTGTGTCTTGGCCACATGTTCCACTTTCGCCGCGAGGTTCTCGTGGCCTGCCATCGACAGACGATATCGCTCATAGTTGAATATCAGTTCTTCGCCGGCGCGCCCAAGCGACGCAGTATGAGCTTCACGAGCGGCA
>CANJNJ010000092.1 GCA_947474995.1 Opitutaceae bacterium
CTTCACCGAGCTGCTGCAGCGGGACCTGCCGGCGCGCAATCTCGTGGATTCCGATTTCACGTTCATCAACGAGAGGCTGGCCAATCACTATGGCATCGAGGGCGTCATGGGCGTGAAGGTGCGGCGCGTGGCCCTGCCGGCCGACAGCCTGCGGGGAGGCCTGATGACGCAAACGAGCGTGCTCAAGTTGACGGCCAACGGCACGACGACTTCTCCGGTGTTGCGCGGAAAGTGGATCATGGAGCGCATCGTCGGCTATGAGATCCCGCCGCCGCCGGCCGCCGTCGCGGCCGTCGAACCGGATATTCGCGGCGCCGTCACCATCCGGGCGCAATTGGATAAGCACCGCTCGGACGAGAGCTGCGCGGCCTGCCATCGGAATATCGATCCACCCGGTTTCGCCCTCGAAAGCTTCGATGTTCTCGGCGGATATCGGGACCGTTATCGGGCCGTGGCGAAAGGGCAGACGCCGGAATTCGGCTTTGGAAAAAACGGCTGGCCCAAAATGTACTTCTATGCCCTGCCGGTTGATCCTAGCAATGTCACGGCGCAAGGGAAGGCGTTCGCGGACGTGCGAGACTTCAAGAAGTTACTGCTGCAGGATGAGCAGCAGATCGCCCGGAACCTGGCGAAGCAGCTCGCCGTCTACGCGACCGGGGCGCCGATTCGCTTCAGTGATCGGGAAAAGATTGAAGCGATTCTGGCGAAAGCAAAGCCCAGCGATTACGGCGTCCGGAGCATTCTGCACGCCGTGGTGCAGAGCGACCTCTTCATCAATAAATAGCCCATTCCCCTTGTCGCCACGCCAAGCCAGCAATCCTTAGCGAACATTGGAACCAATATGAAAACCGGAAAAGTTGCCCCTGTTTTAGGCGCGCCGTACATTGCGTCCCGCCAGCCGTTGACGCGCCGACATTTCCTTCGTGCAGCCGGCGTGGCGTTGTCCCTGCCCATGCTCGATGCTATGCTCCCGCGCTTCGCGCGGGCCCAGTCGGCCGCGCCGGGCACTCCGGGGGCCAAGCCCCGCCGCATGTTCGGGATTATGAACAATCTCGGCTATCTGCAGGCCAATTATATTCCGCTCGGCACCGGCCGGGATTACAAGCCGTCAGAGTACCTGGAACTGATTCAACAGCACCGGAATGATTTCACCGTCTTTACGGGGGTTAACCTGCCCGCGGTCCAAGGCAGCCATCCGACCGAAGTTGCCTGGCTCTCGGGTGCGCCGAATCCTTCCGCTTCCAATTTCCGTAACACCATTTCGCTGGATCAAGTCGTGGCCGAAAACATCGGTACCATGACCCGGTTTTCGTCGCTGACTCTCTCCGTCAACAGCCCCGGGCGTGGTTTGTCCTTCACGGGCGGTGGCGTGGGAATTCCGCCGGAGGACAAGGCCGCCGACGTATTCAAGCAATTGTTTATCCAGGGATCCGAGGCCGAGATTGATGCCAAGATCATGGACCTGGAGAATGGCCGAAGCATTCTCGATACCGTCACCGGCCAGGTAAAGGCGCTCGAGCGCGACTTGGGTTCGCCGGACCGCGAGCGTATCGATCAATTCTTGACGAGCGTGCGTTCGCTCGAAGGCCGCTTGCAGGTCTCTCAGGGCTGGGAAAGAAAGCCGAAACCGGTGGTCACGGTCCAACCGCCGGCCGACGTCGCCAACCCGGCGAATTTCTTCGAGAAGCTGGATGTCATGTACAAGATCGCCACGCTCGTCTTGCAGACGGACTCATGCCGGGCGATTAGCTTGTTTCTGAGTGCGACCGGCACGCCCGCCGTCGCGGGCAAAGTTGAAGCCCCGATTACGGAGGGTTATCATGGCCTGTCCCACCACGGAAAATCGCCCGAGAAAATGGCGCAACACCGGGTCCTGGACCGCGGAAACTTCAAGGCACTCGGCGAACTGATGGCAGCCTTGAAGGCGGTGCAGGAAGACGGCGAGACGCTGCTCGACCGGACTTGTGTTCTCTGGGGCAGTAATTTCCAGGACGCCAACGCCCACTTGAGCCATAACCTGCCGTTCATCATGGCGGGTGGCGGCTTCAAGCATGGCCAGCATTTGCATTTCGATAACGTTCGTCCCTATCCGCAGACGAACATGTACCTCTCGGTGCTCCATCGCCTGGGCATCAATGCCGACAAGTTCTCTTCCTCCACCGGCACCTGCCGCGGTTTGGAAATGACCTGATGTAGCGCCTGCCAGGGCAGAGTACCTTATCCTATGCACCGATCGTTTCTCCTTCCCCGATTGGGTTTGGCCCTGTTTCTTGCCGCCTGGACCGGGCGATCTGCTGGTGCCGCAGCTCCGGCGGTCGAAGATCCCAGCATCGCCGAGTTGAAGGTTCTTGATGCCGACTTTGAGCGCTTCACGAAGATGCTTCAGGTTTATGACGACCCTTATTACCTGCCGCGGATCAAGGTGTATTACAGCGCGCTGAAACTCCGGGTCGAAGCGCAGCACAAGAATTTTGACCAACTGAAGCTCGATGATGTGCGCTACGATATTAACCAACAAGTGCAGCGCATGGCGCGCGCCATGAAGCCTCTGCTGACCCCACTTCCCACCGGTGAAATAAAACTGGAAGTCTCCAAGTTGAATCCTTCACCCGCCAATCCCGCCGAAGTGAAGGCCGCTCTGGCCGCGCTCGATGCCGCGATTGTCCGGGAAGAGGCCAGGGCCAAGGCCCTCCCAACCATCCACGAAGACCCGCTGGCCAAGATCGCGCGGGCCAAACAGGGCCGTGCCGAGCTCGCCCAACAGTTCACAAAAGAGAAATGGGTCGCCGTCACGAAAGACCTCGAAGCGCCGCCGCGGGTCGCGTGGGTGCCGAAGCCGCCCCGCTACGTCCCGCCGCCCGCCCCTCCCTCCGCGAGTACGAGCCCATAGCTCGTTTAGGTATTGTTGCCCCCTTCTCCCCATCACCATGGGGTGACGGCTCCCCAACGCTCCCCGCGTCGTTCGTTTCGATTTTCCAGCATGACCGCAGGCTCCGGTAGGGGATCAGGCGTTCGGTGCTCGCAGCAGTGCCGCTACGTTCCGCGTAACGAACATCGAACGCCGCGACCGCATTGGCGCGCCGCGGCATGTACCTTCGTGGATTCGACTCATTGTTGCACGTTTCGGCCCGACCCCGTCCGTCCGTAGCGTCCTTCGGCCGCCGTCTGAACCAAGTTCCTCCGCAGGACGGTTTCGATGAGGTTACGACCTGACTACCGGCGGCGCGCGGCGGTCGCGCGGGCCGCGGCGATTGCGCCGGACGGCATCCGCGCTTGCAGCTTTAGAACTTCGGCTGGCTGCTGTTCGCGAATGGAGCGGGCGAGCGGATCGTCGCCGGGCACGCGGTCGAGTGCAGTGATCAGCCAGCTCAGGCCGGCAACATCGTCCCGTGGCATCAGCTGATCGCGGCTCGAAAGGCGGCCCCGCGCCAACATGGCGAGGATATGACCGCCATCTGCGGCGCGTTCGTAAGCAGCGGCGGCTTTCGCGATGTCGACCGGGACGCCGACCCCGAACTCGTGACAGAGCCCGAGACCGTGCCAGCCCCGGAAGTCGCCGCCGTTGGCGAGGGCGGAGAAAATCTCGAAGACCTTGGGCGGCTGGACAGGCACGCCGAGACCGAGCGCATAGAAATCGGCCAGCCGGAAGCCGGCCTCAAGGTTGCCGAGCCGATACTGCTCTTCAAAGAGGCCGCGGGCGATCGTGTAGTTACCAGCGGCCAAAGCGGCTTCGGCCGGTGCCAGGTCGAACTGCGAAATTTCTCCCGTCGGCGTGAGGAAAAGGGCAGGGAGGTAGTCGCCCGCGAATTCCTTGCGCCAATAGTGTCCCGTCTGGCGATAAGTTGAAAGGTCGGTCAGCACGAGCCGGTAGCGCCGCATGCGGACAACGTTCGGCGGGCGATCGCTGAACGGATCGACGGCGAACAACTGCATCACCTCCGGGTTGCGGAGCAGGAGCTTCACCGCCGTCGCCGGGATGACCGAAGTTTTGCCCTGCCTTCCGCTTTCGAAGAAGACGGTGTTTTCGAAGCGCGGAAACCAGGGCGCGGTGAAGCGGGGCGCGCGATCGACTAATTGCGGGAGGTGCCGGTAGGGATAGGTGCGCCACGTGCGACCGCGGTCGTTGGAACCCTCAAAATCGACCTGGAAGTGGGTGGGGTGAAGATTGGCATAGAGCTCGTACCCATTGGCGCTGCGGAGGGACCCCACGGCTTTGATCGGCGAGGCGAGGGCCGACGGCATGGTTGTCTCCGGTAGGCCGCAGGTCAGGGCGAAATAATACAACGTCAGGGAAAAATGCAGACCGAGCGCGCCGCGCAATCCGTACCGCGCCAGCGCGCTGTCCGGCGGCGAGGGATCCGACCGCGGCACCGACGCGAGTGCCCGGCCCATTGAGCGCCACCGGATCTTTTTGGCTGCCGCCGCCAGCATGTCGTCGTCGAGCAACAGGAGGCCCAATCCCAGCGCTGCCAGGTTAAGCCAGCCGAAGTTGCAGGTGAGTTGGATGCCGATTTGAAATGGGGTCCAGATCAGGAACGCCCACCATCGTCCGCGCCGGCCGCCGAGCACGGCCAGCAAAGGAGCCACAATTTCCGCGGCGAACGTCAACGCGATCTCGAACACATGATAGCCATGCGGCATCTGATGCATCCAATAGCCCAAAACTGTCGGCGACGGACTCGTTTGGTACATCACGTCCATCGCGGTCAGGTTCCGCCAGTGGGGATCGGCGGAGATGATTTTGACCACTCCCGATTCAAACATGATCCGGAAAAGCAACCATCGCATCATGAAGATCGTGATAGGCCGCGGCGGCGAATTGGCGCCAAGGCCCGGACGCAAACCGGGCGGCGCGAAAGGAATGCACAGCAGTGCCGTCTCCAGCATCAGGCCGTCAAGTTGCGCGGGGGTGAACTCTCCCCACGCGCCAACAAAGGAGAGGAAGGCCAGCCAGCAGACCGACAGCGCCAACCGGGGCCATAGATTCAAGACGAGCGCCACCGCTGCTCCAAGCCCAACCCAAGCCAGGGCCGCAACCATGGCTGTACCCGGGTTCAGCCAAAACAAAGTTGGCGCCTTGAAGAAGGCGTCGATCGCCGGGGTGGACGCGAGGGCCTGAAATGAGGCGGCGGCGGGAGCCAGGCCCGTGGGGGCGAGAATCGACTGCCCCTCGGAAACTATTCCGGCAAAGACGAAAACATACACGATCCCAACGGCGCGCAGGACCAGCCAGCGCACCCAGAGGTTCGTGGCGGCGCCCGTCCCCGTGGCAAATTCCACGAGATGCGGCCATACTCTCGCCAAGCGTCCGGTCGGGTGCGCAGTCACGGTGGGAGCGATTTGACTCGAGCTTTTCATTGCTGACGAGGAAGGACGCGGCATGGCCGATGATGGGGTCGGCTTTAGCGCTTAGTTGGGCGGTTCTTCACGGCTCAGCCGCGATGCTTTGTTACTCTATGAAGTGATTTGGGCAAAAATCACCTAAGAAAATTCCAGGGGATGAGCGGCCGGCTTCCCGCTGCGACCGGTTTTTTTCGCGCCGGAGCGTGCGCGGCCACGACCGTTACCGGCGCGAAAATCTTTGTCGTCTAATGGTCAAACCCTGAGACCGATGACGGTATTTTTGGCTGGTCCTCCCGATTCGTTTCATTATTTCAATCCCAGTTCGCCCCCCCCATCCTTAGAGCGACTCTTGTTTGAGTGCGCGTCCGAGGTTGGAGTAGGGCCGTTTATCCCACCCCATGAAAAAAACCTGATTAGCTTCTGCCTCGCCGTCGCCGGCCTCGGCCTGCCCGTGCTGTTCGCCCAAACGGCTCCCGCTCCCTCGTCGAACGCGGCACCGGAAGCGGCGATCAAGCTCGATCCGTTCAAGGTCAATGCCGAATCTGACGTCGGCTTTGTCGGGGCCAATTCTCTGGCCGGCGGTCGCATCGCGACCGCGCTGAAAGATACCCCCGTCGCCTATTCCGTCCTCACGTCGGAATTTCTCGAGGCCTTCAACATCAACGATGCGGGTAAGGCGGCGGAATTTTCCGTCAACACCACCAATTATGTCAATGACGGCCTGAATGGGGTCAATGGTTCGACCACGATTCAGGTCCGGATTCGCGGCCAGAATGCCAACACCCCGACCCGGAATTTCTTCCCGATGGACACAGCTTCCGACGTCTACAATACGGATCGGATCGATTTCGCGCGCGGGGCCAACGCTTCACTCTTTGGTGCCGGCGGATCTTCGGGCACCCAAAATACCGTTTCGAAGCAGGCTTTGACCTCCAAGCCGGTTCGCGAAATGCGGCTTCAAGTTGGTAGCTGGGATAACTATCGCATGTCGGTCGACCTCAACCAGCCGTTGAACGAGAAGGCTGCGGTGCGCGCGAATCTCCTGTGGTCGAGCAGTAAAACGTTCCGCATGTACGAATCGGAAAAGAGACGGGGCATTACCTTGACCGGCACCTACAACGTCACGCCCAAATTCTCCATCCGGTCGGAATTCGAGTATCGCGTCATTGACAAGGTTTCCGGCACCAATCGGAGCAAGGACAATATCTCCGCGTGGGATGGCAAGTTCACCTCGTCCGCCGCCGATCCGTCGATGACGGCGGCCCAGATGGCCGCCGCCGGAGTGCAACGGAAAGTTCGGAGCTTCGTCATCGATCCGGAGCGTCCTGACACGGTGACGAATTGGATTAACCGGTTCCAGACCAAGGCGGCGGTCCAGAACAGCAACCCGACGCTCAACAATTTTCTGAATGGGAAGCCCGTCAAGAGCATCGGCCTCAATTTTAACGATGGCGCGGGGATGCCCATGACTGAAGTGTGGGACCACCCGGACCGGTTCGGCGCGGCTCGGGCTGGCACGCCGTATTTCTGGCTGCCCTCCAAGGAATTCACGCCGCTCTGGGAGTCGGACAAAAACTATCCGACCAGTTGGGAGAGAACCACGGACGCGAGTGTCTTCTTCACCTATCGGCCTTTCGAGAACTTCTTCGTCGAACTGTCGGCGGACACCAACCGGGTGTACCGCTGGACCGAGTACACCGCCGCCAACGGCATGTATAACTTCGAAATTGACATCAACCGGACCAAGCCGGACGGCACCCCGAATCCGTATTTCCTTCAACCCTTCTCGGAATTCAACAATTTCTCTTTTGATCGGAATCCGCTCCGCAAAAACGTCAACCTTCAGTCGGTTTACGTGAAAGATACCCGCTGGGGCCGGCTGCAAGCCGGAGTGATCGCCGGCCTCAACTACGAGGACCGCCAAAGCCGGGAATACTTCATGTTGCTCCCGCTGGCTAACGGCGCTATTCCTGGTTCCGATATGCGCGCGTTTTTCCCCGCGCCGGACCGGAACCAACAGTCCATTCAAACCCGGTTGTATCCGAACCTGCGGAGCACAGTGCGGGTGCGGCACCCTTCCGAGCAGCAGGCGTATACCATAACCGACCCCACGGTCGGGACCAGGGTGTCGCTCTCGCCGAAATGGTATATTCAGCCCAATCGTATTGGGCCCACCGGCGATCTCTCGAGACGCTTCAAGTTTGTGCAGGCCTCCGCGAACCTGGACTTGTTTAAGAATCATCTCGTGCTGATTGGATCCGTTCGTCGCGACACGACCCGGTTGGCCGATTACCATTTCCTGACCTCGGACGACCAGCCGGCGGGATGGGATGGCTTGTCCAACGAGCACAAACCGGATGCTCCGGCCAATTATTGGCAGCTAAGGTTCACCCCCAAGAATGCTGCGGGCGTCGCCACCGGTCCTGAACAAGCCGCGTCGGCCCGGCCCCGGACGCCTAATGCCGCCGGAGTTCTCGTTCGCCAGCCCCAGTACGCAGGTCAAGCCTTTCAGGACGACTTTCACCCGCCGGATATCGTTACCGGCGTCAATACCTCGAGCTTCGGTGCCGTCATCAATCTGACTTCATGGTTGGGCATCTACGCCAACAACAGCACGACCTTCGATCTCGGTGGGAGTAATTTGAGTGTCTACCGCACTTTGATTCCGAATACCGCCGCTCATAGCTATGATGCGGGCGTTCGAGTCACGCTGCCGAATGGAAAAATGGCCCTCTCGGCCGGTTGGTATCGGGCCTATCAGGAGGGCGCCTCGGTCGGGGTCAGCGGCGGCTTCTTCGGCACCGTTAACCAGATCGCCAATACTCCGGTGATCGGTGACTTGAGCGAGAGTGGCCGCAATATCCGGAGTTTTGAGCCCTACTTCGGTTTCGCCATCAACACCACCCGAACCACGGAAACGAAAGGTCTCGAGCTGGAGGTGACGGCAAATCTCACCTCCAAATGGCGGCTCATCGTGAATGCGGCCAAGAACGAGCCCGTCCAAAAGAATGTGGGACCCGACGTGCCTGCCTGGCTCAAGGAATTTGACCCCACGATCCGCCAAATCGCGGCCGATGCTGGAATCCTCATCGATCCCAAAAACCAGGCGAGCGTCAATCCGGCCGTCAACGATCCCAGCAAGATCAATGTTACCCGCATAACGGCGAGTGTCACGGCGTTCAATAATTACTACTCGACGACGGTTCCGCAAATCCTGGCCGACAACTCGCTTGTCACCCTGCAGACCGGTGGTCCGTCGTTCACGGGGAATGTCGCGACGGACTATCGCTTCAGTTCGGGATGGATCAAGGGGCTGCGTGCCGGCGTGGCGATTAACTATCGCGGACGGCAGATTCTCGGAAACCTGCTCCGGAGTAGCATCCGGGACCCGAACAATCCTGACAATGCGATCTTGGCGCCTGATGGGAAGGCGACCAACTACCTGTGGGTCGGCGGCTATGCGAAGGGCACGGCTAACTTCTCCTACACCGTCCGCTTGAAGGAGAGCACCCGCCGGATGATGCCGAAGAGCATCCAGTTCGACTTGTCGATCGACAACCTGTTCGACATGAAGCGGCCGGTCATCGAGAACAGCACGACCGGCAACTCGACGGCCAATGCGCTGCAATACGTCCCGCGGGATAATGACGTCTCGAACCCGGGAATCATGGCTGTCCCTGGCGCGTATAACTTCCAGCCGCCGCGGAGTTATACGCTGACCGCAAAGCTCAGCTTCTAATTCCCGAATCCGGATTGGAAACCGGTCGCCATGGAAGCCGCGCCGGCGTCTGACGCCGGCGCGGCTTCGTTCTTTTGAAGAAAAAGAGAGGGCCAAAAGGGACAGGTAATACCAATCGCCTCGAGCTAAGGGCCGAGCGAGGGGTCAACCGGCTGATCACGATTCGTCCGGATGGCCCTCGCAACCGACGAACCGAGGACAGGATGAACAGGATTTACCGGATGGGGTGGATTCGGTCACCGGGTCGGGCGGTAAACCCAGGCATCCTGTCCATCCGGTTAATCCTGTCCAAGGTTTGGGGTTTGATCAGGAGAACGAAAAACACCTCAGGACGCACAGAAACACCGCCCCCTTGCCGCTGAACGAACACCGAACGCAACAACCGCATAAGGAGACTCGCTGACTTGGAGCGCGACGCCCAAGGCAGTTGCCCGGATTTCGCGGATGACGCGGAATGCCAATCCGCCGGGACAATTAATTCAGAAGCCAGGAAGCCAGGAGCGGAGAAGCGGATTGGTTCATGGTTTCCTGGCTTCTGAATTTAATCCTCAGGGTGCCTTTGACGGGTTCATTGCGGGCAGGCTTGCTTCCCGCGCGACTTGCCTTTGCAGTTTCATTGTTCCCCTGCGCGGGTGCCGCCCCGGCTAACCCGCGCTCCCCAGCATCAGGCTGCAATTCCACCCCTTCCATGTCCTCCATGCCGACTCCTCCGTCCACGCGCGTGTCGCCCTCGCGCTTTTCCCACCTCCTCCGCCCGGCTGCGCTCGGGCTGTTCCTCCTCGCCACCGCCTCGGCGGCGCTGGCGCAGATGAAGACAAACCTGAGCTATGAGCGAATTCTCAATTCCGCCAATGACCCGGGCAATTGGCTGACCTACGGGGGCAATTACGCCGCCCAGCGCTACTCGCTGCTCACCGAGATCACGCCGGCCAACGTGGCGAACCTGAAGCCGGTCTGGATGTACCAGCAGGACGAGACGGTCAAATGGGAGGTCACGCCGCTCGTGGTGGATGGCATCATGTATATCAGCGAGCGCCCCACCATCGTCACGGCGCTCGACGCCAAGACGGGCCGGAAGATCTGGACTTATCGCCGGGCGACCCTGGCCGACGATGTTCCGATCTGCTGCGGGACCAACAATCGCGGCATCGCGATCCTCGGCGACTCCGTTTACTTGAACACGTTCGATGCGCACCTCGTCTGCATCGACGCGAACACCGGACTCGAACGCTGGGACAAGGTCGTCATCGATTACCACCTGGGCTATTCCATGACGGGCGCTCCGCTGGCCGTGAAGGACAAGATTATCGTGGGCGTGGCGGGTGGCGAATTCGGCATTCGCGGTTTCGTCGAGGCCTTCAGTGCGAAGACCGGCGAGTCGGTGTGGCGGTTCTATACCATTCCCGGGAAGGGCGAGCCGGGCAACGAAACTTGGGGCCCCGGCGACAGCTGGAAGTCCGGCGGCGCTTCCACATGGGTGACCGGATCGTTCGATCCCGCCTTGAACACTTTGTATTGGGGCACGGGCAATCCGGGGCCCGACTACAACGGCGACAATCGTCCGGGCGACGACCTCTACTCCTGCTCGGCCATCGCGCTCGATGCCGACACGGGCAAGTTGAAATGGCACTTCCAGTTCACGCCCCACGACGTCCACGACTGGGATTCCTGCCAGGTGCCGGTGCTGTTCGAGGGCATGGTCGACGGCAAGCCGCGCAAGATGCTCTCGTTCACGAATCGCAACGGATTCTATTTCGCGCTCGACCGCACCAATGGGCAATTCGTCGCGGGCGGCGCCTATGGCAAGCAGACCTGGGCCAAGGGACTCGATGATGCCGGCCGGCCGATCGTGCTGCCGAACACCGCGCCGACGCCCGAGGGCAATGTCGTTTATCCAGGGTTGGGCGGAAACTCCAATTGGGCGGCACCTGCGTTCAATCCGCTCACCGGGATGGTCTACGTCAACACGGGGACCGATTCAGGGCAGACCTACGTCAAGACGCCCTGGGAATACGAAGTCGGCAAGCACTTCGAAAATGGCGGCGGTCGCAATATTTTCGGCGAAGAGTCGGTCGGCATGCTCAAGGCGATGGATGCCGCCACCGGCAAGACCGTGTGGGATTTCAAGCTGAAGAACAAATCCGGCTCCAACGTGCTGACCACCGTTACTGGCCTGGTGTTCGCCGGAACCGGCGAGGGTGACTTCTACTCGGTCGATGCCCGGACCGGCAAACTGCTTTGGAGTTTCCCGGGAGGTAAAGCCATCAGCGGCGGCTCGATCACTTTCCTGGCCGGCGGCAAGCAGCGCGTCGCGGTGCCAATCGGCGCGGCCATCGTCGTGTTCGGGTTGTAATTTCCTCCTTCGACTTATCTGCCACTATGCAAGCTTTCCACTCGCCCCGTTTCCTCTGTGTTTTGCTGATCGTCGCGGCGCTCGCCGTGCGCGCCCAGGACCATATTGACCCCGACGCCGAAAAGGCCGCCGCGGGTAAAGCCGCGACTGCTCCCAACCCCGGCCAGGCGATGGGCAAGGTAGGCGGTCGAGGCAAAGGCGGTGGTGGCGCCGGTGAGGCCGCCCCGGCAGCCGCGACCAAGGGTGGGGGAGGTCGTGGCGTCAGCGCCGCGGATCTCGCGATGGATTTGGAGAAGATTATCGCGAACCCGGACGATTTGACGAAGGGCCGGAAGATCTTCGAGCAGCAGTGCGTGACCTGTCACGGCGCCAAGGGCGAGGGCGACCGCGGTCCGATGCTCGCTCAGCCCACGCTCACGAAGGCGACGGACGATCGCACTTTGATCCAGATTGTCGCCCGTGGCATCCCCGGCACGGAGATGCCGGGCGGGCGGATGAAGGCGGGCGAAGCGCCCTATCTCGCCGCGTATGTGCGCTCACTCGGACGGATCCCGATCGAGAAAGTCCCGGGCGACCCGGCCAAGGGAGCTGAACTCTTCAAGACCAAGGGCGTCTGCCTGACGTGCCACACCGTCGCCGGTGAGGGCACGGCGGCCGTTGGTCCTGACTTGACCGACGTCGGGGCGCGGCGGAGTCCCGCGTTCCTGCGCCGGGCTCTCGTCGATCCGAACGCCGACGTGCCGCTATCGGCCGGCGGGGTTGGCGGCGGGACCAATTACGCCTACATCCGGGTCAAGACCCTGGACGGCAAGGAAGCGTCCGGCGTCCGGGTCAACGAAGGCACGTTTTACGTGCAGTTCCGCGATATCACGGGAGCGCTCTGGTCGTTCCAAAAATCGGAACTCGCCGATTTCAAGAGCGACCGAAGTTCGCCGATGCCGGTCTACACGGGACTCTTCACGCCGGGAGAAATGGACGACGTGATCGCGTATCTGGTCAGCCTGCGCGGGAAGAAGACGTAGGTTGGGTGACGGCCATTTTCAGATTACAGATTTTTAATTGGTAATTTTCGATCTGAGCGGGCGAATTTCCCGCGCAATTGCCGCAACCCGGCCGGGGCGGACGATGGGATTGAAAATTGAGAATTGAAAATTGGTAATCTGCAATTTGGCGGGAGCCCCCTAAGCGCTCGCGTCAGGACATAAAAGGACGCCCGAGAAGATCAGGGGACGACCAAGCCGAGAATGGGTGGAGGGTTGGAAAAGTTAGGTTCGAAATGGCGTCGCTGACAAAGCGGCGCCCGTTCGAAGATGCTCACGGGAGCTGGTCGCCGCACTCCAAAGGTCGGCCGGTGGCAGTCTGCCCGGAGTAGGTTTTTTGCCGTGGCTCCGCCATGGGAACACGCCGGGCGATCCCCCTCCGGGCCGGTTTAGGCCTTCACGCTTCGCTCCTGTTGCCACGAATAGACCACGGCGCCGTACACGTCGTGCAGTTGGCAATGAATCGTGCTCAGGTCGCCCCGCCGCGCCAGAGCGACGGAAAGAAAGCCACCCTTTACGAGATGGAAACGATGGTACCGTTTGTCCTCGCCGGGCGAGCCGCCGGCGTGTTCGTCGCTCGCGGAACCGACGCTGATTTCGTTGAGCCCGGTTTCGGGATGCACCGAGTGGTATTGCCAGTGCCGGTCGCCACAGATGACGAAAAAATTGTCCGGCACGTTGGCCTTGAACCACGCGCGCAACTCATCGCCTTCGTGCTTAAAGCCCGCGTTGGCGTGATTGTCGTTTTTGCCGGTCGGCCGATCGGGTCCGACGAACGGGGTGGGGCTGATCAGGATTTTCCAGGTCGCGTGACTCGCGGTGACCGTGCGCTTGAACCACTCTTTTTGCTCCGCGCCCCAGATGGTTTTCCCAGGGCCGTCGGGTATCGTGTTGGTCGAGCGAAAATCGCGCCCCTCGGTCAGCCAGAGTTGGAGGTCGCGCCCCCAGCGAAAAGTGCGGTAGGTCGGGCCGGCGGTCAGCGGCCCCTGCTGGCGGAAGATGCGCTGCCCTTCGGCAAACGTGAATTCGCCCATCTGCTGGCCGGGCCAGGCGTCGTCGTCGAGCGTGTCGTGGTCGTCTTTCAGCCAGTAGCTGCCGATCGCGCGGTTGAATTCGAGGAGTCGGGGCAGGCTGAACATGCGCTCCCAGTGGTAGCGGGCCAGGCGGGGGGTGAAGGCACGTGGCGCGTCGTTGTCGTAATAAACGAGATCGCCCGTGAGGCAGGCGAACTGCGGTTTGAGGGCGAGCATCGCCGGGTAAATGTGATGCCCATCCGGGTGCCCGCGATCGGGATAAGCCTGGCACGTCATCACGCAGAAGCGAACATCAGTCGGCGCGTCGGGTGGTGGCGCCGTTTCGAAGGTGCCGCGAAACGCACTGGACACGGTGGTGCCGCCGAGGCCGCTCGCCTCGCTGGCGTAATAGTAGCGGGTGCCGGGACGCAGATCGCGCAGCGCGAACTGATGGATGAAATCATTGGCCGCGGTGACCTCCACCCATGCGGTCGTCACGGCGTCGACGAGATCTTCGCGCGCGGCGTAGCGAAGCCGCACCTGACCGGACGCGCCCGGACAGGCGCCGCGCAATTCGTCCACCGGTCCCGAAGGTTTCGGCAACTGATCGCCCGGGACCTGCCGGGCATTGACCATGAAATCCTCCCCGGATGGGTGGCGGATCGGGGCGGCGGTCAGCCGCGTCCAAACGATGGCCGACGTGGAGGTGATTTCGCCGGTACGCGTGCCGGTCGCCTGATGCGGGGCGGGCGAAGCGGCGGCGCCGGCGAGGTTGGGCGCGGTGCGGGCGACGACCAGAGCGCCGGCGGCAAGACCGGCGGAGGTTTTCAGGAACGCACGACGGCTGACGGGAGACTTCGGAGAGTTCATGATCGAGTCGGGGCGAGCCGGGCAGAGGGTGAGTGGGGAACGTGCCGTCGCGCCGGATTGACCGGATCAGAACGGGCCCGTGGCGTCAATTTTTCAGTGGGGAATCTGAACCCGGTCCTGACGCGTTTTCCTTAAGATTTCTCGGAGCTTGGACTCAGTGTCCTCTGGCTCGAACTCGGCGCTCTCTGGGTCCAATCCGTTGATGGTCCTTGATCCCAGGCCATCGAGTTTCGCCAGAGCCCTGGCTTCCTGACTTCTGAATTCAAGTTGTCCGGGGTTCGGAAAAGCGGCGCCGGGTCGCCGCACTCCAAAGGTCGGCTTTACAGCGACTTCAAGTCGCGCATCTTCCCTCCGACCCCATGAAAACCTCCGCGATCTCGCTGCTGGCGGCTGCACTCCTGGCCTCGGGGGTGGCGCGCGGCGCAGCGTTCGAGGGAAAATTAATTCTCGAGCGCGGCGAACCGCCCGAACCGCCGCACGCCATCAGTTATCGAGTCAAAGGTGACCGAAACCGGATCGACGTCATGCGCAATGGCGTGAAGACGTTCATGTCCGATACGGGAAAAAAGGAAACCACCGTCATCCTCGAGGACGAACGGAAGTACCTCATCCTGCCTGCGCTCTCCCCGCTGCCCGACGGACCTCTCCTCGAAAAAACCGAAGAGACGGTCAAGCTCTTTGGCTTCATCGCGCAAAAGTACCTGTTCGTGTCCGACGAGGGTACGACCGAGCTGTGGCTGGTCGAGGGTTTGGGCAAGTACCCCGGCTTTGGCGAAGGCTTCGAGCGACCCCCGCAGCATATCCCCGGGGTGGATGTCCCCGAGTCGCCGCCGCCACGGGGGTGGGAATACGCGCTGGCGGGGACCGACTTGTTTCCGTTGCGCGTCGTGACCCGCACTGACGCTGGTCGCGTGATTTTCCGGCTCGAAGTGATGGAGATCACGCCCGAGGTGGAGAACGATCGCTTGTTCGTTCCGACGTCGAATTACAAACACGTGTACGACTGGCCGAAGCGCGAGGAGGTATAGGGCTTTGGAGTGCGGCGCCCGTTCGACGAAGCTCACGGCAGGCGGGTCGGCGCGCTCCAAAACGAGCAACTGCCACAACAAGCGAGTTGCGGATTTTGCCGCCGTGGCTTCGCTGGTCATCCGTCATGAGCGAAGCCGCGTCACCTTTGGTCCCGAACTCCCCGGGGTTGGCCGTCGACTGGGAGCAAGCGTGTGCAGACTGCGGGCAATGTGGCGCCATTGATTTTGGACACGTGAGGCTTTGCCCGGATTGCTATGCGCAGAAAGGCGCGTGTTGCGCCAACGAGCGGGAGGGTGCACCGGAGTCTCCCGTGATCTGCCAACCGGTGCGCTCCGACGTTGAATCTGCTTGAGTTGACTTGAGGTGGAGTGCGGCGGCCTGGCGCCGCTTTGGGATGGGCGCGAGGTGCCGGCTTTCGAATCGGACAAAAGCGGCGCCGGGTCGCCGCACGCCAAATTACGCGACTTTCAGCTTCAGCAGGCGGCGGGCGTTGTCGCGGTAGATTTTGGCCTGGACCTTTTCGTCCAGGTTGAGCGCGGCGAGGGCGTTGAACTTGTTCTGCGTGATGCACGTCGGGCCGACTCCCGTGGCGCAGATGCAGTCGGAGCCGAACAGAACTTTGTCCTGATGCCGTACCAGAAACGCCCGCGCAAACTCGGCGTCCCGGATCAGCGCGTTGTTGCCGGAATTGGCGGAGAGATCGCAGTAGAGATTGGGGTAATCGGCCAGCCAGCGATCCGTGAGGCCGCCGGGCGCGACGGGGCCCTTCGGCGATTTGCCGAGCGCCAGCGTATAGTTCTTGTCAACGTTCGCCCACCAGGTCTGCGCGTGACCGATAAATTTGACGGTCGGGAATTTTTCGAGGACCCGGTGAAAGCGGCTGAAACCGTCGCACCACGTCTCGTCCTCGAAGTGCATGAGCACTGGCACGCCGTAATCGCGGGCGAGTTCGAAGATCGCCATCATCTGCGGAGAATCGCAGGCGACCTTCTCCTTCATTTCGCCGACGCCAATCGCGCCCATCTTCAACATGCGTTCGATCCGCTGGCGACCGTCGGTGTCGTCCGCGGGTTCGCGGGCGAAGCACACCCAGCGGGCGGGGTCGCGGCGTGCGAACTCCATCGTCACGTCGTTGGCGCTGAGCATCACCGAGAGGAGCGCGCCGACATTCTTCTGGTGCGTGACGACATCGGCGTCGTTGCGCTTGCCGATCGCGACCATCGTCGGGTCGTTGGCATCCTTGGAGCCCGGAACGGGTGCGCCGGCCGAGTTGTGGTGAAAGTGGAGGTCGATGAACGGCGGCCGGGCTGGAGCGGATTCGGCCGCGGACAACCTGGGCAACGCCAGGGCAGCCGTGGCCAGCGCGGCGGTGGAGAGGAAATCGCGCCGGGAAACGCGGCGGCAGCAGTCACAGTTCAAATGCGGGGAAGGCATGAGGGGGGATGGGGTGGCAGCAACGAAGCGATGCTGTGCGATCACGTCGATCGGTCAAGTAGCCCGCCGCCCTCGTGTGCCCGGCATGGGCAGGAACGAAACCTATAAGACGAAATGTTCGCAGGCCGTGACAACAACCGGAGCGAAGACCAGGCGGGTGCCGCGAGGCACTCAGCGCGAAAGCGGGCCGAAAGTTCGGGCCCCTTACCCGGGGAGAGCTCCCGCGTGAGAGCGCGGGAGCCGTCAGCCGAGGCCGTCGGCTTGAAGCGGGCCGGGAAAGCCGGTCGGAGCGAAGGGCCCGAAGGAACAGCACCGCTCGATCCGCCGAGCGACTTCGACCATCGTGGCGGGCCGTCCTCCGACGACATCGCGATTTTCGTCTTCAGTCCGCGCGCCGTCGAGCGCGTCAAGGCCAGAGTGATCGCTGGGATGGAAAGGCAGCGCTCCATGCGGGGACGGTGGAACTACTTCCAGCTAGCCGATTGGCGGTTTCTTCTTCCGTGGGCACCGACGCCGGCACGCGAGTGACCAGCGCCTGTTTCAACCGCCGGATGGGGTAAACCGCACGTCCGGTGGTGGGGAAGGGGCACAGGGCGCAATTCCCGTGACCCCCATCCGCTCAAGGTTCATGACCGGCGCTACACCGACACGTCCACGCTTGGCGGGCGATGGCGGATGTGTTCGCGATAGAGGAGATACAGGCCGGAGCTCATCACAATTGCCCCACCGAGTATCGTCCAGCGGTCGGGCAGTTCGTTGAAAATTGCCGCGCCGAGCAGCGTCGCCCAGATGAGATGCGTATAGAAGAACGGCGCGAGGACGGAGGCCGGAGCGCGCATGTGGGCGAGGATGAGCAGCCAGTGTCCGAGCGCGCCGAAGCAACTGAAGAGTCCGATGACAATCCAGACCTGCCACGACGTCGGCGTGTGCCAGACAAACGGCACGATCGGCAGCACGGCGACGGCCCCGACGAGTCCGGTGTAAAACATCGTCGTCTTGGGCGGGTCGTAGGCGGCGACGACGCGCGTCGCGAGCGAGTAGAGCGCGTTGATACAAGCGGTCGCGAGGGCGAGCAGCATCGCCCAATGAAAATTCCCGGTCCACGGTCGCGTGACGACGAGCACGCCGGTAAAGCCGATGCAGACGGCCACGATGCGCCGCGGGCCGAGTGTTTCGCCGAGCAACGGGGCGGCCAGCACGGCGACGAGCAGCGGCGCGGCGAACGCGATCGAGGTCAGCGTAGTCAGCGGGAGGTACTGAAACGCGGTGTAGGTGCAGATCGACATGACCACGACGCAGGCGGCGCGGGCGCACTGCAGCCAGGGCCGGCGGGTACGCATGATGCCACGGTTGTGGATCGGATTGAGCAGCATGCCGGAGATCAGAAAACTGCCGAGGTAACGGATCGTGACCGTCTGCATGGGTGGCATGCTGCGGTTCAGCCACTTGGCCGAGGCGTCGATGCAGGCGAAGCACGCCACCGCACTCGCGAGCAAAGCGATGCCCGCCACGGTTTGCTGCGGGCGGTGAGCGGGACGAGGTTCAGGTTGGTCCGTCGACATGGAGCGGCCGCCCATGAAGACGGGCAGGCGGACCGGCGCAATGACCAAGGTTCAGGGACTGCGGGCGAACAACGTCCCGGGTGGGCCGGGTACTCCGTGCGCGGCCCACCTCGGCAACCGGCTACTTCGCGCGGACCTGAATGCCCTGCGCGATCATCTCGACTTTGTAGAGCGCGCCGGCGCCGTTGATGTAGAGGGTCTTTTTGCCTGGGCCGGCGAAGCCGACGCTTTGCGGCGGGACGCCGATCGGAATCAGGCCGAGTTCCTTGCCGGTTTTGTCGTTGACGCGGATGGCCTTCAAACCGGCCACGGCGGAATAGAGCCGGCCTTCGGTGTCAATGGCCAGACCGTCACCGCCGCCTTTGCAGAATTCGCGGCCGTTCTTCAGCATGCCGTCGGGCTGCACGTCGTAGACCATGATGTTGGTGCCGTTGGTAACGTAGAGGATCTTCTCGTCGGCGGTGAGCTCGATGCCGTTCGGGTTCAGCACGTCCTCGGTGGGCTTCACGACTTTGCCGGCGGGCGTGACGTACAAAAGCAGGGGAGTGCGGCCGGCCGGCGGCTCACGGAAACGGGCGGCTGGGGCACCGAGGGGATCGCTGAAATAGATGCCGCCTTTTTTGTCGGCGATGAGGTCATTCGGCCGCACGAGCGGTTGACCGTTGAAAGAGTCCGCGAGCACGGTACGCGGCTCGGGCGACAGCACCCCGATCTTCGGATCACGCGATTGCGCGCCGATGAGCCGGCCCTTCGTGTCATACGTCAGGCCGGTGGTGCGATTGGTGTTTTCGAGGAAGGTCGTGATATTGCCGTTCTGGTCGACCTTGATGAGCTTGTCCGCATCCTGCTCGGTGAAGATCACGCTGCTGCCATCCGGATGGGCGATGATTCCCTCGGTCGCCTTGAAGCCGTCGCGGATGAGGACGATTTTCGTTCCGCCCTTGATCACGCCCGGGATGTCGGTGGCGATCGTTTCTTTTAACGGCGCGGCGGGCGGCTGTTTCGCGGCGCCGTCTTTTTTCTCCGCGGACTTCGGGGCCTGCGCGAGCGCTGAGCTGGTGGCTAACGCCAACGAAAGAGCCCAAACCAGAATTGTTGGTTTAAGGGTGGGGCAGGGAGGGTACATGGTGAAGAAGTAGGGATTCGACTGGGTTGAATCGAGACTTTTGTCGGGGTGGCGTACCGGGTGGGCCGGGCGCTCCGCGCGCGGCCGAAGCGTTGGGCGGGAGCGAACGTTCCCTGGCCGCGGGGCGGAGCCCCGCGACAAGCTCAGCACCGGCGCCCGGCCCACCTTTCCGTGCTTTCGTCAGGCCCCTCAAGCTGACACGAACGTGCAGGATTTTTCCAATCCCACTCTCATGCGCATCACGAAGGATACGAAAATCATCACGTCGCTGGCCGCCAAGCAGGGCAACATTGGCGCCGCGATGTACAATGCCGGGTTCGAGGCGTTGGGCGTCGATTTTATTTACGTGCCGATCACCACGGACGACATTAAGGGCGCGGTGGCGGGTATCCGCGGCCTGAAACTGGCCGGCACCAACGTGTCGATGCCGCACAAGCAAACCGTGATGCCGTATCTCGACCGGGTCGACGAAGTCGCGAAGACGATCGGGGCCGTGAATACTGTGTCGAACAAGGACGGGGTCTTGATGGGGTACAATTCGGATTGGGTCGGGGCGACGGAGGCGTTGAAGGAAGCGACGAGTCTCGAGGGCAAACGGATTATCGTCCTCGGGGCCGGAGGCACGGCGCGGGCGATCGTCTTTGGCCTCAGGCGGCATGGGGCCGTCGTGACACTCTTGAACCGCGACGCCGCGAAGGGGGCGCAGCTCGCGCGGGAATTCGGGGCGACGTATGGCGGCGGACTTGACCAACTGGCCGGGCGCAATGACTACGACGTGCTGGTGAACTCGACCTCGATCGGTTTCGGCACGGAGGAATCGCCGGTGCCGCGGGACGCGATCAAGCGCGGGGTCGTCGTGCAGGACGTGGTGTTCATGCCGACGCGGACCACGTTCCTGAAATTTGCCGAGGAGCGGGGCTGCCGGACCGTGCCGGGCTACCGGATGTTGATCCATCAGGCGCTGTTTCAGTTTGAATTGTACGCCGGAAAGAAACCGCCGTTCGAAGCGATGGAAAAGGCGCTGCTCGCGGTGGTGTGAGGCGGGGGTGGGGCGGAGCCTCTTTCCCTCGACAGGCTCGGGACCCTGAGCCCGCCGAACGGGCGCAGGCGTCCGCTTCCGCACGGTCGATCAAACGGTCCCGCGGACGGCTCGGAGAGCCGTCCCTACCAGGGAATAGTCCAACGTGTCATGGCCGCGCGGCGGAGCGCCCGGCCCACCCGGCATGATGAATCGTATCGGGTGGGCCGGGCCCTCCGGGCGCGGCCGATGCCGTGGCGGCGATCTTTCCGATGTCCTGGTCCTACTTGTTCGTCGGCACCGCTTCCAAGAGCAGCGCGAGGGCCTGGTTGAAATCCTTCTCGCCGGGCGTCGCGCCCTTGAAGTGACCCATGCGGACGACCACGAGATCGTGCGAGGGAACGATGAGGGTCGTCTGTCCGCCCGCGCCCTGCATGTAATACGCGTCCGGCGGAACCGCGAACCGGCGGTCGGTGTTGAGCCAGAAGAAA
>CANJNJ010000093.1 GCA_947474995.1 Opitutaceae bacterium
AAACGGCCAGACGCACCTTCTCCAGCGACCCGGTGCTCGCCGGCAGGGCGGTAAGCGCACCCGTGATGCGGGCCGTCGTCGCCGTCGGCATGGAACCGGAACTCAGCAGGAGATTCAGCGCCTCCACCAACTGGGCCGGCTGAGCCGCGAGCGGCAGCAGGTTATCGAAGACCAGCGCCGGGGTCTGCTCCGCCGGGTTCGTCGCCGAGCGGGTGAACACGACATAAGTGTAGTAAAAATTCGGCTGGGTAATCGCCGTGGTGTCCGTGAGGATTTGATATTCGGGAGCGAACAAACCCGCCGCGGCAATCGCGCCCGGCAGGACGAAGTTCGGCTCGAAGAAATTGAAAACAGTCGGCGCGCGCACGGCGGCCTGGCCGAGACTGCCCTCGGCGTTCGGGATGTTGAAGCGGCCGGAATTCGAGCTGGCATTAAAGGCGCGGAACAGCGCCGTCCCGCGCAGGAGCGGCTCCTTGAGTTTGCCAAATGCCGGCATCGCCGCGACCGCTGGTGAGCGCGCCTCGTAGTCAGTCAGGACCACACGAACCACCGCGCCGAGGTCGCCGCGCACCCCGACCCCGTTGTCGTCGAAAACCTGCGCGACCCGGTAGATGTAGCCTGGACTTGGATTGCTCGTGACCAGCCGCTGAATGAGCTGCCGTGCGAGGAAGGGGCCCGTGCTGGGGTGGCGGAACAGGGCGTCGAGCGTGTCCTTCAGATCCTTCACCCCGCCCTGCGCCGCGGGCAGAATCGCGCCGCCCACGATGGTCTTCGCCGTGTCGTCATGAAACGCGGGCCACAGCATCATCGGGGTGAGGTAGTCAGCCGCTCCGCCGCGGAAGAGTCCGGTATTGGCGGCCGCGTTGGCCGCGGAATTGTTGAAGGCCCAGCCGGTGAAAACCTTCGCGGTCTGCACAATCGTGTCCTGCGTGTAGGTGGGAATCGGCAGGCCGGATTGATCGAGGCGCAGGCTGCCGTCGGGATTCAGTTCGTTCAGCCCGATGGTGAAGAGCTGCATGATTTCGCGGGCGTAGTTTTCGTCGGGCGTCGTGCCGCTGGCCGCCTTGGCGTTGCGCAACGCGCTGAGATAGATGCCCATCATCGGGCTCAGGGTCACCTGCTCGAGGACATCGCGGAAATTGCCGAAGGCCCCGCGGACCAGAAGATCGTAGTAATTCGCCACGCCCTCCTGCCACTGGGTAACCGTGGCGTTGGCATCGGAAATCACCAAGATCTCACTGAGGGCAAAGGCCACGCGCTGCCGGAGCTGATCGGGCGCGGCCACCGCAAGCTTCCACCACGCGGCCTGCCGGTGCGGCCCGCCGGGATATTGATAGACCAGGGTCGTCGCATCGCGCGTGCCGACACCACCGGCGGTGTTGTTCGCCGCAAAATCAGCCATCGTGGCACTGCGATGGAGCGATGCCGGCAAACCCATTTGCTCGGTGATCCACGCTTGATAACCCTTGGCCATGAGCGCCGTGATTTCCGCCGACGTCGCGCCAAAGGTCGCCTGCGAAAGGAAACGCGCGCCGTCCGCCGGCGTAATTTTCGAGAGATCGATGGGCGGAGCGGACGGGGGCGGATTGAACGCGGCCGTGCCACTGTTGCGGACGAATCCACCCGCGAGCTCGCCAGTGGGATTGAGCGCGGTGTCGACGCTCACGGTCACCCGGCCCGCCTTGAGCGCCGCGATCAGCGCCGGCGTGCTATAGGTTCCCACCGGGCTGAAGTCCCAATAGGCGTTCGTCACCTGGCCGGGCGGGAGATTGAACACGTAGTTGCCGTCGATCTCGAGGTGCCCGACGACCTCGGGCGAACTCAGGTTGGAAAATGAGATATTAACAAAAGCGTATTTTTCGTCCGGGCTGAGCAGGATCGTGCCGGTGCCATAGGCCGTGGAGGCGCCCGCATTGGGCGCGGCGCGAAGGTTGGAAACGAAAAGCGATCCCTGGTTGGCGAAAATCGTGACGCTCGCGCGGTCGTTGACCCCGATGCCGTAGGCGTTGTTTGGCGTGAGGGTGAGGAAGACCGTGCGATTATTCGTGTTTGCCGGGTTGGCCTTCGGCACGACCCGCACGGTTGCCGAAGTGGCCCCAGCTGGAATTGTAACCGTTCCCGGCAGGGCGCTGAAGTCCGCGCCGGTATCCGCCGTGCCGGAAATCGCGTAGCCAACCGTGATCGCCTCATTGACCGCCCCAACCCGGGTCAACGTGAAGACTCCCGGCGGAGCGCCCGCGACATCGGTGGCCGACGTGCTGGCGCTCACGCTAATCGTGGAAAGGCTTTCCGGCGTCAGGTCGTAAACCTCGACGAGCGCAATGCCCGAGACCCCGCCGACCCCGTTGGCCTGGATCGTGTAGTTGCCCGGGGCGAGATCAATGAGCAGCGCGGCATCCCGGCTGCCCGCTTGAAACGGAAAAGCTCCCGCCTGCACAAAGGCGCTCGTGAGCGCCGCCGGCGCCACCGATTCCCAATTGTCGTTCGTGCCGCCGGCGACCTGGCGACCCGCGTTGTCGAGCACGGCGAGCGAGGGATCGGCGAGCGGATTGGTCACGCCGAAGACCGCGAGCGCCGGACCGGCCGCACGGATGAGCACCCGCCGGGCGCCTCCGCCAGCCGAAACGGAGAGACCGGAGAAAAAGGTGCTGGCGCCGCTGCCCACCAGCGCGCGGGTCGACAAGTTGATCAGCCGCGCCGAACCCGTGACATCGTAGAGTTCGAGGATCGCGACCCCCGAGGTGTTGTTCACGCCGCTGACTTGAGCCGTGTAGGTGCCAGGGGAAAGCGTGGCCACCAGCGCCGCATCGCGACTGCCCGCGACCAGCGGAAAGGCCCCGACTCCGGCCATCGTCGCCGCGTCGTCGGCTGACCAATTGTCGTTGGCCAGCACCAGCACGCCATTGCTGTTGAACAACTGAACCTGGGGATCCGAAAGCGTGCCGGTCAGATTGAACGGCGCCGAAGCCAGCCGCGCCCCGACCGCACGAATCAGGATTCGCTTGGGCGCACCCTCCTGCACCACAAAACCGGTGACCAGGATGTTGTTGCCAGTGCCGACCTGGGCGCGGGACGAGAGATTGCCCAGCCGTTGGTCATATTGGGCAGCGCGAGACAAGCCGCCCAGCAGGGCGAACCAGGCACTCGCGACCGCCGCAAGATGGAACAAGGTTTTCACGTGGCAGCGGAATTTGGCGAAAGTTGTTCCACGATACTCAGGGCTTTATGCACCATCACCTGCGAGACGCCCAAGTCCAGCACGTCGTTGCGAAAGAGTGGTAAAATACGACATCCGCTCCCCCATCCCGCATCGCCAAAAGCGCCCGCACTCCGTCCGCAATGTTTCTGGCGAGCGACCGGCGCGGTGCGCAAATCGAGGGGGATGATGGATTTTTCGCCCAAGTTGTTCACGTCTGCCGAGCTGACGCGAACGAGCGTCGTCGCTCCGGCCCGCCAGCCTCCAATCAGCCTCGGTGTTTAGTCTCCTTACGGACGCCATTCGGAAAATTAACCTCCCGCCGGTGAAAAATCGGCTCGAGGGACCGGCTCACCGATGAAGTTCGCAGCTGCGGCCAAGACGCGCTGCCGCCCAGATCTCGGAGCAAGGAATGCGCCCCAAGGTCAGCCGCCACTCAGCCCCGCTCGAGCACCCCTCCCGTCACGCAAGTCATCCCACTTTCCTCCCCACCTCATCCCCCCGAGTCGAGTCTCGGGCCAAGCCGGTTTGTCATCTAATAGATGACAATTACCCCCCCCGAGGGGAAAGGCGGCTGTCACCCCGAAATTGGGGGGAACCGCGTGGTTCTCATTTCACAGGCACCGGGGTCTTCTCCCGCATGGCTATCGGTCACCTCAAAACCTATACGGCACTTCTACGGGACCTGTCCGCGGCGCGGGCATTGGCCGCGGCAAGAAAATTCACCCCCTATCGGCGTCCTGGTTACGCGGGGGCCTTGCGGCCCGGTCCCGCCACGCCGCTTTGGAACGAACTCGCCGCCGCGGTCCGGCGGGCGTTTCGGCGGCGCGGAGAAAAGGCGAGGCTTGCGCGCAGCCTCGGAATCTCGCGCCAGCGACTGCACGTGCTGATCGTCAAACCCACCGCCTGTCCCGACGCGGAGAGAACCCTGCAACTTATCCTGTGGCTGGAAGCACGCCGCAACGGTGGGGATCTCGTCTGATTTTCTTTGGGGGTGGAAGGCTTGGCCGAAATCGGTTCCTCGTCGTCTTATGGCGTGCTACGATCTGTTCCGTCACCGCCCACCGAGAGGCGCTCAAACGGCGAGATGTTTGTCATCCATTAGATGACAACTTGCCGGGGGCTCGGCGAAAGAGCCTGCCGTATTTGTCATCTATTAGATGACAAATGCGGCAGGCGAGGGTCGGCTCGGGGGAGGGGCGGGCGGAAACGGCGCCTTGCGCCGGGTCGCATTGCTGCCAGTTTCGGCGGAACGTTTTTCGGTACGCTGCGCCAAGCAGCGGCACCTGAATCCGTCACCAAGCACCCTCTGCCCGGCCTTCTTCGCCATGATCTTCCGTTGTCTCACCTCCGCGCTGGTCGCGTCCTGCTTTGCGACCATCGCCAGCGCCCAAAGCGCCCCGCAAAAACTCGACTCGGTCGTCATCACGGCGTCGCGCGCCCCACAGTCACCCGACCAGGTCGCGTTTTCCGTCACTACGCTCGACGCCGATTCGATTCGCACGAATCCCGCCATCATGCTCGACGGCGCCCTGCGGTCCGTCCCGGGCTTCAGTCTATTTCGCCGCAACGACAGCCTGACCGGCAACCCGACCACCCAGGGCGTGTCGCTCCGCGGCCTCGGACCGAGCGGGGCCAGTCGTTCGCTCGTCGTGCTCGATGGCGTGCCGCTCAATGACCCCTTTGGCGGCTGGATCGCGTGGACAAAAATTCCCCGCGACGGCCTCGCGCGCGCCGAGCTCGTTCCCGGCGGCGGCGCCACGGCCTGGGGCAACGCGGCGCTCGGCGGTGTCGTCCAGCTTTTCACCGAGCCGATCACGGGCGCCCAAACCATGGCCACGGCGGCGGCCGGCCAATATGGCACGCATAGTTTCGAGTTCTCCGCGGCCCAGCCCGTCGGCGGCGGCTCGCTTCAGCTCCTCGGTCGCGCGTTCGAAACCGATGGCTTCAAGCTCACCGCCCCCGAGCGACGCGGCCCCGTCGACATCGACGCGTGGAACCGCCACCGCTGGCTCGAGGGACGCTTCGCCCACCCGCTCGGCGCGAATCTCCAGATCAGCGCGACCGCGCGCTACTACGAAGAGTACCGCGACAACGGCACGCCCTACGTGGTGAACAACTCGCGCGAGAAATTTGCCTCGGTCGGACTGGCCGGTCAGCCCAGCGCCAACTTTGTCTGGGATGCGGTCGGCTACGCTCAGGATCAAACGTTCGCCGCCACGTTTAGCTCGGTCAACGCGACGCGCACCATCGAGACTCCGGCCAGCAACCAATACGCCGTGCCCGCCAAGGCGGCCGGTTTCGCCTGGACCGGCACCTGGAAGCACGCCGGCGGCGCCCGGACCAGCGGCGGCGGAGACTGGCGCACGGTGCGCGGTGAAACCCGCGAGTTCTTCACGTTTGCCGCCGGCAATTTCACCCGCCAGCGCATCGCGGGCGGCGACCAGGCCGTCGGCGGCCTGTTTTTCCTGCACGAACGGGAGCTCGCGCCCCATCTGCGCGCGACCCTTGGCGGCCGGTTCGATCAGTGGCGCGACACCGCTGGTCACCGGAAGGAAACCGACCGGGCCACCGGCGCGATTCTCCGCGATGATCACTACGCCGATCGTGATGGCACCGAGTTCAATCCCAGTGCGGGCTTGGTGTGGGCTCCCTCGAAAAGCTGGCGGGTCCGGGCCAACGCCCAGCAGGCCTTTCGCCGTCCCACGCTCAATGAAATCTACCGCCCGTTCCGCGCCGGCGCCAATGTCACGGAAGCCAACGCCGACCTCCGCACCGAACAGGTCACGAGTGGTGAACTCGGCGCCGAATGGAAGGTGTTCAACGCGGCCGCCACCGGGACGACCGCGCCAGTACTCACGCTCGGCGCGACCGCCTTCTGGAACGATCTCCGCGATGCCGTCGGGAACGTGACCATCGCGCGCGGCCCGGGCACGTTTCCCATTGTCGGCGTCATCGCCGCCGGCGGCCTTGGCCGGCAACGCCTCAACATCGATCGCATCGAAGTGAATGGCGTCGAATTAGCCGGCACCTGGCGCTTGACTCCGGCGCTCTCCGTGATCGCCGCCTATCAATACGACAACGCGAAGGTCACCAAGGCCCGCGTGGCCCCCGCACTCGTGGGCAACCGCGTGGCCCAGGTCCCGCGGTATAACACTTCGGTCAGCGCCGCGTGGCGCGGCCCCCACGGGATCACCGTCACACCGCGCGTGCGATGGATGGGCCCGCAATTCGAAGACGACGAGAACCTCCTGAACCTCGGCGAGGTGGTGGTCGTCGATGTCGGCGTCAGTTATCCGCTCACGCGGCGCATCGATCTCTTCCTCAACGCCGAAAACCTCGGCGAGGCCCGCATCGAAACCGGGCGGAGTGTCGACGGGATTGTCAACGTCGGCACGCCGCGCCTGATCCTCGGCGGGTTGCGGGGCAAATGGTGAGAGGCGTGAATCGCCGGGCTCCAACCTTCAACCGCCACCCACCGTGCCACGGGCGCATTTGCGGAGTTTCGCGATAACCGATCCATTCCCGCTTCTCTCGAAGCGGGCTACGAGCAAGTGCTCGCTTTTTGTCGCCCGCCTCGGGAAAGGCGGGATTTCTCCCGACTTTCCGACCAACCTTGGAAGCTGGCGCTTAAGGATTTTTGTGCGATCCTAGCGCCCATCGCGGAATAATTCCTCCCTCCCAACCTCCTACTCCCATGCTCATCCGTTCACCCCAAGATTGGGAATTACCCGAGTCCGCCGCCACCGAGGAAAAATTCTATCATCTTTCGAAGCGCCGCGATTTCCTGAAGTCGATCGGCGTCGCCGGCGTGGCCCTGGCCGCCCGCGACTTGCTCGGCGCCACCGCCGGTTTTCCGGCGAAGGAAAATCCCGCCTATCCGGCCAGCGCGCTCAAGCCGACGTCCTACGATCTGATTACGAGCTACAACAATTTCTACGAATTCGGCACCGACAAGGATGAGCCGAAACCGAACTCGAAGAAGTGGAAACCCGAGCCCTGGACGGTGGAAATCGCGGGGCTTATCCGCAACCCGGTCAAAATCGACGTCAACGATCTCATCGGCAAACTCGGCGGCATCGAGCAACGCGTTTACCGGATGCGCTGCGTCGAGGCGTGGTCGATGGTGATTCCGTGGGACGGCTTCCCGCTGTCGAAGCTGGTGGCGTTCGCCGACCCGAAGCCGGAGGCGAAATTCCTCAAGCTGACGACGATCCTCGATCCGAAGAATCTCCCCGGTCAGCAGGAAAACATTCTCCGGTGGCCCTACGTCGAAGGCCTGCACCTCGACGAGGCGAACAACGAACTGGCTTTCATCGCGACCGGAATTTACGGCAAACCGATTCCCAACCAGAACGGGGCGCCGCTGCGGCTGGTCACGCCTTGGAAGTACGGCTTCAAAGGGGTGAAATCGATCGCGAAGATCGAGTTCGTCGCGGAACAGCCGATGAACACCTGGCGCGTCATGGCCCCCCGCGAATACGGCTTTCTCGCCAACGTGAATCCCACGGTCGATCACCCGCGCTGGTCGCAGGCCAGCGAGCGCATCATCGGCGGCGGCGGCCTGCTCGGCGCCCGGCAAAAGACGCTCATGTTTAACGGCTATGAAAAACAGGTCGCCGCGCTGTATCAGGGTGTCGACCTGAAGAAGTTCTATTGAGCGGCCGCGCCGCCCCGCGGCGTTCGTAGTTCCGCCTTTAGGCGGAATTCGAGCTCCGGACCGCCTAAAGGCGGGACTACAAACCAAATCGCCGCCAACGCGCTTCTCCCGATTTCCGGTCAGCCCGAAACGCCAGTCTCGTTTTGCTCGCGTGTCTTTCCTCGAAAAACTCCTCCGCTCGAAGGTCTTCGTCTGGATTTTGATCCTCCTGCCGGGGCTTTGGCCGGTGTGGCCGATTTTCCTCCACCCGAACTCGAGTGTACTCGCGGACCCGCTGAAGTTCATCCTGCACCATCTGGGCTTCACCGCGTGCCTGCTCCTCGCCACGGTGCTGACCTTCACGCCCCTGCGCGTACTTTTCCCGAAATGGGGCGTGGCCCAGGCGCTCAACCGACACCGCCGTCTCGTTGGCGTCAGTGCGTTTGCCTACGCGGCGCTGCATTTCGCGACACACGTGATCTACGAGGGCGGCACCGACGTTGGCACGATTCCCTCGATTCTGCGGACGGCGGTCGGAAAACCGTTTCAACTCATCGGCCTCCTGACGCTGGCGATTCTTTTCCTGCTCACGATCACCAGCCTGACGGCCGCCATTCGCTGGTTGGGCGGAAAACTTTGGAAGAACATTCATCGGCTGGCCTACGTGGCCGCCGGGCTCGCGGCCTACCACCAGGCGGCCGCCCGAAAGATTTTTCCGCTGCAGGTGCTGTGGATCTTCGTCCCGCTGCTGCTGCTCGAAGTGGCGCGGATCATAAAGCAGCGGAGAAATGCGCCGTCTCCTGCGCGTTCGTAGTTCCGCCTTCAGGCGGAAGGCTGGCCGGCCATAGACGGCGGACCAGATTCCGCCTGAAGGCGGAACTACCAGCAGCCTGGCACGTCACGGAACGCTAAATGTCGCGGGAACCCCCTCACCGAGTCACGGCGGCCAAAAACCATTCGACGGCGTAACTCGTCAGCTGGCCGCCCGGCCCGTTGAGATTGTATTCGAACGCATGCGTGGCCCACGGCAGCGAAAGGAAAACGTGCGGCACACCCTGCTCGGCCAATTTTGCGTCGAGCCGCTCGCTGTGACGGTGCCACACGAGCGCATCGAGCTGACCGTGGATTAACAACGTCGGTGGCGTCCGGCCATTCACGCGTGGCAACGCACTCGCGCTGTCGTAGGCGGCCGGCGCGGCTTCCGGTGGGCCGCCGAGAAACTGCCGCATGAGGGTCGGCGACTTGAGCATGTCGTCCTCGTGCGCATTGACGTAGGCAAAATTCATGTCCGATGGGGCGTAGAGCCCCACGACGCCGCGAATGGCCGGATCGTTCGCCGCATAGCCTGCCGCCTCGGCAATTTGTCCGCCCGCCGACCGGCCCAACAAAACCAGCCGCGTCGGGTCGATGCCCAGTTCGCCGGCCCGGGTTTTGAGATAGGCAAGGGCCGCCCGCACATCTTCCTGTTGGGCCGGCCAGATGTGCTTCGGGGCGAGCCGATACGAAACCGCCGCGACAGCATACCCGCGGCTGACGAGCCAGTGATTAAATGTCGCCAACTGCGTCCGGTCGCCGCTGTCCCAACCCCCGCCATGAATCACCACAAGGCACGGCACGCCGCGTGGGTCCGTGCCCGGCGCCCGAAAGAAATCGAGGGCCAGCTCGCCGGAAAACGTTCTCGTCTCCGCGGACACCGCCGCCGGGCGCGACCGAAAAAATCCACCGAATGAGAATGCCGCCTCGGGTGCTTCCCGGTGGCCAAATGCCGCCGTCATTCGCTCCGACAAGGTGCGCCCGAGCTGCGCGGCTTCGACGCACGGTTTCAAGAACAACCCGAACGCGACCGCGCACACCAGCACCGTTGCGGCCGCGCCGCCCGACCCATCGCCGCGCCACAGCCAGGCAACCGCCGCAATGAGCAGCGGCACCGGCGCCAGCAGGTAGCCAAACTCGCCGGACAACACGGCAAGCCGCCAAGGCGACCAGTCGGGCGCCTTTATCGCGGTGAGCGAGCTGAGAGCGGCAAGCGCGAGGGAAAACAGGAGAAGGGACCAGCGAAACATCACGATAAGATACGCGGCCCATCGCCGCAGAGATGCCGAGGCGGCGCGATATCTTTTTGGCCCGAGGGTCGCTTCGGACGCATCGGTGGGTTCGTATTGATCCAACCCCGCTTTCCATTCGACAGGCGCAGGACCCCGCGCCAGCCGAGGGGCTCTCGAAGCGGGCGACGGGCGAGGGCTCGAATATCGGAGCCCGCCTCGAGAGAGGCGGGGCCGATTACCCAAAGATAAGCCAGCCGCGCTGCCCCCAGCCGATGCGCGACGCCCAAAGATTCCGTGAGTACGGGTGGCGAACCGGCAACTCACCGACCGAAAAACTTTGCGCCCGGCGGTCCGGCCCGCCGCGATTGTGCCATGCGCCGCCTCGACCAACTCCTCGCCAATCTCGGCTATTGCAGCCGGCGGGAGGCGCGCGACTGGGTCGCGGCCGGCCGGGTCACCGTGCGGGGCGAGGTCACGGACGATTCCGGCGGGAAAGTGGTCGCAGGCGACGTCCGCGTCGACGGGGCGCCGCTGGATCATCCCGACGGCCTGCTGCTCCTGGTGCACAAACCGGTCGGCCTGGTCTGCACCCACGAGGACCGCGAAGGCGCCAATGTTTATTCGCTACTCCCCGAACGCTGGCGCCGGCGCCATCCCACGGTGACGAGTGTCGGCCGCCTCGACAAGGACACGAGCGGGCTGCTGCTGCTCACGGATCAATCGGCGCTCGTCCACCGGCTGACCTCGCCGAAACACAAGGTGCCCAAAGTTTATCGCGCCACGCTCGATCGCGATCTTTCGCCCGAACTCGTGCCCTTGTTTGCCAGCGGCCAGCTCCTGCTCGCCGGCGAGTCCGAACCGTGCGCGCCCGCGACGCTGGCCATTCTGGCACCGCGGGATGCCGCCGTGACATTGACCGAGGGGCGTTATCACCAAGTGCGCCGGATGTTTGCGGCGACCGGCACAACGGTGCTGACGTTGCACCGCAGTCACTTCGGCCCGCTCGAACTCGGCGAACTTGCGCCCAAATCATGGCGGGAGCTGCCCATCGATTTTTTCGAACGCCAAAAATAGAGCCGGTCTCTGACCGGGGATTCGGCGCCAGTCGGAGACCGGCGCCACTTAATACCTTTCCTTTCGGCGCGATTCGCGTCATTCGCGGACAGATGTACGACTTTCCTCTCACCAGCGCGCAGCGCGCTTTTCTGCGCAGCCGCGGACAAACGCTCGAAGCCACGCTCAAGGTCGGCCGCGAAGGGTTCACGCCGGCGCTCTTGCTGGAATTGCAGCGCCTGCTCCGGGCGCACGAGCTCGTGAAGCTGCGGTTTGTCGGCAGCGACCGGGAGGCCCGCGCCACGCTCAGCACGAAGATTGCCGACGAAGGTCGCTGCGTCCTCGTCGGCGCGGTGGGGCATACCGCTTTATTCTACCGGCAGAATCCCGAGGCGGGCGAGCGGGTGGTGGCGTTGCCGTAAGAAGCCGAAACCCCCGCCCGGAAATGGCCCGCCGTGGCGCCGCACCGGCACGGTGACGCGCAAATAACCCGGGCACCGTCGACCACCGCTTGCGGTGCACGCCGCCCCACGCACGTTGGGGTGGTGCCGTCGCTCCCAACCCTTGCCGAAATCTAGTCCATCACCGGATCCATCGACACGGTGGTGCCGCCGACACCCCAGTTCACCTGGCCGCTGCTCAATGAACGCGCAGGGACCGAGGTGTGGGTCAAGCATGAGAACCATACCGCGATCGGTTCGTTCAAGATTCGCGGTGCCCTCCACTACCTTAACCGCCTCGTCGCCTGCGAGCCCGGTTTGCCCGGCGTGATTGCGGCGACCCGGGGAAACTTCGGTCAGGCCGTGGCGTTCGCGGCGCGGCGGCACGGGTTGAGCGCGACGATTGTCGTGCCCCATGGCAACAGCGCCGAAAAAAACCGGGCGATGCGGGCGCAGGGCGCGGAGCTGATCGAGCATGGCGGTGATTTCCAGGCGGCCTTCGAGGAATCCGGCCGGCTCGCCAAGCAGCGCGGCCTCCACGCCATGGCCCCTTTTCATCGCGACTTGGTGCAAGGCATCGCGGTTTCCAAATTGAATTTCCTGCGGCACTGCCTGCCGCTAGATGTCGTCTATGTGCCCGTCGGCATGGGCTCGGGCGCGTGCGCCCTCATCGCGGCCCGCGACGCGCTCAAGCTGCCGACCAAGATTGTCGGGGTTGCCTCGGACACCGCGCCCGCCATCGCCCTCTCCTTCGCCGCGCGGCGGGTGGTCGTTCATTCCGTGGCCACACGGATCGCCGACGGCATCGCCTGCTCGACCCCCGACCCCGAGGCCCTCGCGTTCATGCTGCGGGGATTGGAACGCGTCGTGTGCGTGTCGGACGATAAAACCGAAGCCGCCATCCGCGCCTATTTCGCCGACACCCACAACCTGGCCGAAGGCGCGGCGGCGGCGGCGCTCGCCGCCTTGTTGCGCGAGAGTTCCGCGCACCGCGGCCGCCGCGTCGGAGTTGTGTTAACCGGCGGCAACCTCGACGCGACGGTGTTCACGCGCGTGCTCACGACTGGCTAGCGGGCGGTTCCTGGTGGGCAGTACCGCCGTTGGTCGGTGATTTTCCGATTCCGTCCCGCCGCCGGCGCTGCTCCGCCTCCAACCCCGAGGGCCGTTTGTCATCTATTAGATGACAAACGGACGGAGGGTTCGGGGCGGGGAGCGCGGGGCGCGCGGGATCGCGAGGAAAGGGAGGACCGGGACCGGGGGGCGTGACTGGCGATTGACGGACGACGGGGCGCGGTGTTCGGTAGTGCATGTTCACCATCATCGGAGGCGACGGGAAAGAATACGGGCCGGTGAGCACGGACCAGATCCGCGGCTGGATCAGCGCGGGACGCGCCGACCTCGACACCAAGGCCCGGGCGGTCGGCTCCGAGGAGTGGCGCCAACTCGGTGACTACGCAGAGTTTTCGTCGCCGGACGGGGCGCCGCCGGTCCTGGGCGTGCCCGTGGGTTTTGGCGAAGCGACGGCGTCCGCCACCGCCGCCCCCGATTCCGCCGGACTCGGATTGCGGTTTGGCGCGGCGCTCGTCGACGGCGTGCTCAAAAGTCTCTGCTGGCTGCCCACCGGCGCCGCGATCTGGCAGGCTTTCGCCAGTGACATCATGGCCGGCCAACAGCCGTCGCCGTCCCAAGTCATGACGGTAATGAACGGGGCGATGATGAAATCCCTGCCGCTGCTGCTCGTCCTTGCGGCCGTCCAGGGCGTCCTGCTCGCGCGCCGCGGCCAGTCGATTGGAAAGATTCTTTGCGGCCTCCGCATCGTGCGTCTGCCGGGCAACGTCCAGGCCGGATTGGTGCACGCCTTCCTCCTGCGTGGCACCACCATCTGGGTGATTGAACAAATTCCGGTGCTCGGCGGACTCTTTTGGCTCATCGACGTGTGCTTCATCTTCGGGGAAGAACGCCGGTGCGTGCACGACTACATTGCCAGTACGCGAGTGGTGAAGGCGTAGCCCGGATGCCGCACATTTTTTCGCGGATCCCGCCCGTCGCGGACAGAAATTTGGTCGTATTCGGAGGCGGCAGGAGCTGACTCTGTGGCTCAAGCCTCGGGTTTAATTGACCGTGATTTATCCCGGTTCGCTCGCCCGGCTTGTCTCCGGCAGAACCAGCCGAGTTCCATCCAGGTCGCGAACCACTCCTGGACCGCGGCCGGCGTCACTCCCCGCCCTCCGGCGGCAACGGCGCGGGCCACGGATTGGCCCGCGGCCAGCGCGGCGAGGATCTTGAACGCCGGGGCCGAGAGCCGCTTGTAGAAGAGTCTTTCGCGGTAACGGTGAACCACGACGTTCACGCGACCTCGGCGCGGCCGCGCGACGCGCTTGCCGGTGCTGGCCCGCGGGCCGTGATCGACCGCGTGGCTCGCCTCGTCACGGAGCGCATCGCGCTGCTTCACCGCGATCACGTAGTCATCGACCGGCCATGCGAGCACGAGCAGCGAGACATAAGGCTGCAGCGCCAGCCGGAGCTTCGCCGGCGGTCGACCGGCGAGGTCTTCGGGCGTCAGCACCGCGCGGGCTTCGCCATCAAACGCCACCGTCTGCGCCCACTCGAACCGTGCCACCGCGTGGGCGCGAGCCGGGTCCGGCGCCGTCCAGCGCGGTTCTTCCCGGATAAACTGCGGCAACCGGGAGCAGAGATTGCGCAGGGTGAAGGAGCGCGACGGATATTTCGCGAGATACGCCCGCACCAGGGCCGAGAACTTCTTTTCGCCCAGCAGGGCCCGCAATCCCGGCGCATCGTCGTAGACGCAATCGATTAATCGAGACCAATAGCTGTGCGCGTAGATTTGCAGCCGTTCGACCGCGGTGAGGCGATCGTTGGGCTTGATAAATTCACCCACAACCTCGGCCATCGGCCGGCCAGCGTGGAAGCGCGGCGCGACCTCGTCATTCGGCCTCAGCGGCTGAACCAGCGCGTGCGTCATCAGGCGCTGCAACGCGCGCAGATCGGCGTCGGTCCGCAGTCGCCGCGGCGCGTGGCGGGGCGGGGGCTTCAGTCCGATTGGACGCACGGCTTTCATTTCCCGGCGGCGGGCTGGACAACGCTAACCAACGAATTGGTGAACCGCGAAGAGCGCGAAGAAACCCCAAGGCCAGAGAGGTCAGCCGCATCTGGCGAAGCTTCCTGCAGACGAATACTAATCGCACGATTCATGGCGCGCTCATAACTTTCGCGTCTCTTCGCGCTCTTCGCGGTTCACTCGCCTTGCTCTGACTCTGGTGCGTTCGCGCCCCGCCGATGAATTTTTTTGCCTTGAGCGCCTCGCGGTGAACTTCGCCGAAGGACGGAATCCGGTCGTCCCACTCGAGGAGCGTCGCGCTCACGCCGCAAAGCTGCGTGGCGCGGGCATAGAGCTTCCACACCGGGTCAAGCACCGGATGATCGTGGGTATCGAGGAGGTACTTCTCAAACCGGGTGTGGCCCGCGATGTGGATCTGGCCGACGCGCTCCGGCGGCACGCCGCGCAGATAGTCGTAAGGGTCAAAATTGTGATTCTGCGACGAGACGTAGATATTGTTCACGTCGAGCAGGATTCCGCAGTCGGCGCGCTCGACGACTTCGCGGAGGAACTCCCACTCCGTCATCTCCGAGACATGGAACTCGGCGTAACTCGAGACGTTCTCCACGCAGATCGGCACCTCGAGATAGTCGCGCACCTGGCGGATTTTTTCCGCCGTCCGCCGCGCGGCCGAAAACGTGTACGGCATCGGCAACAAGTCGTGCGTGTACGTGCCATCGATGCTGCCCCAGCACAAATGGTCCGACAGCCAGGGCGTTTTCGTGCGCTTCACCAAGGTTTTTAGTTTCCGGAGGTGCGCGCGGTCGGGTTTGTCAGCCGAACCGAAGTACATCGAGACCCCGTGCTGCACGACGCGGTACTGCTCGAGAATCCGATCGAGCACCTGCAGCGGGCGGCCGCCATCGACCATGAAGTTCTCCGAGATGATTTCAAACCAGTCGACCAACGGTTTCCGCTCGAGGATGTGCGCGTAGTGCGGCACGCGCAGGCCCAGGCCGATGCCATAGTCGGTAAAGGCGTTGAAGCGGTTGGCGGGCATGGAAAGCGAAACCAGCAATGTGGCTCAGGGCCGAAACTATGCAGCCCCCACCGCAAAACGCGTTTTGCTCCGGACGGAAAGAAACGTTAGTTCTCGTAGCCCTGCTCGAGAGAGCAGGGGTCTCCTTCGGTCCATGGCTGAGTCCCGCTTCTCTCGAAGCGGGCTACAACGCATCACCTGCCTCCGGGTCGTGGTCAAAAAAAAAGCGGCCGACGCTGAACGTCGGCCGCGTTGGAAGAAGGTTACGTGGTTTTCTTCTTCTGCTTGTCCATCTGCTCACCCATCGCGGTGCTGCAGCCGCCCTTGCCCTTGCAGGAGTTTTTGCCCTTGCAGCCGTTGTCGCTCGATTTGCAGCCGCCCTCGCCCTTGCAGGTGTTCTTGCCTTTGCAGTCGTGCTTGCCGGCGTCCTTCTTGGCGGTGTCCGAGGTGCCCGCCTTGGCGTCAGCGGCGGCAGACGCGCGCGTGGCCATGGAGCCGGCATAGAGACCCGCGAGAGCCGCGGCGGTGATCATGAGACGTGTGGATTTTTTCATTGGGGATGAACGACGATGAACTGACTTTGGTTTGTTGGGAAACGCCCTAGTGCAGCCGGCTGGACCGGCTTCAGGATAGGAGCAACTACGGACCAAGTTCTTCCCGCAAGGCGAACTTTTTTCGCACCTTCGGCCGTCGGGCAGGCATCAGATAATGCGATCCACCATCGGCCGGCCGTGGATAAATGCCTCCAAATTACTGACAAAGTGACGGACCACGGCTTCGTCCTGGTCCCGCCGGCCGCCCCCGGTGTGCGGCGTGATGTAACAGTTCGGCGTCGTCCAGAGCGGGTGGTCGACGGGCAGCGGTTCGGTTTCGAACACGTCGAGGTAGGCTTCGCTGATCCGCCCGGAGCGCAGCGCTTCCTGCAAGGCCCGCTCGTCGACGGTCGTGCCGCGGCCGATATTATAGAACCGGGCCCCGGGCTTGCAGCAGGCGAGCCGCCGGGCGTTGACGTAATTGCGGGTGCTGGCGTTTTCCGGCAGGATATTGATCACGTGGTCGGCCTCGCCCAGCGCGCTGCTGACCAGTTCCTCGGGAATAATCCGGACGCCGCGCTCACTCTTGGTCTGTCGGCGCACGGCAATGAGCGTCACCCCAAACGGCGCCAACAATTCCGCCAGTCGCCGGCTGATCGCACCAAAGCCGAGCAGCAAGACGGTTTGCCCCGTGAGCAGCTGGGACTCGAAACGGCGTTCGGTGTAGTGCCAGGAATGATCGCCCAGTTGGTCCTGCCGCGACGGATGCAATCGCCGGCACAATGCGAGCATCATGCCGAGCACGTGCTGCGCGCACGGATCCGCAAAGACGGTCGACACATTCGAAAACGACGCGCCGCGCCGGCTGAAGCCCTCGCGAAATTCCGGCGTGTCGAAGCGCGTGTAGCCGGCCGTGTTCACCTCGACCCAGCGCAATCGTTGGCTCGCCAGGCACTGCGCCGCGTTGGGCTGGCCAAAGGCGATGTCGGCCCCTTCGAGGGCCGGATCGGGGGCACCCGCCGCCAGCACGGCCGTGGTCGCCTTTTCGGACATGACGAGCTTGTGCCCGCGCGTGCCCTCGACGAGCAGCTTCATCTCAGCCGCGGGAAACTTGGCGTTACACCAGATGGTCAGGTTCATGGTTCGAAATTAACGGTCGGCCGGGCGCTCCGCGCGCGGCCGAATGTTCGGAGCTTAGCGAATGCGGCCCCCCGGAAGAAGCAGGGGAACGGACGATCGACTTGGCCGCGCACGGCGTGCCCGTCCCACCTGTTCAGAGCGTCGGCATTGCCAGGCGGCCCTCATTCTTCCTCGGAAAACTCGCACAACGTGTGCACCGGCAGGTGGTCCGCGCGCAGTTTGGCCTTGAGAAACGCGGCGAGTTCCGGGGAATTCATGGAAAAGCTCGCGATGAGGTATGACCCTCCTCGCCGCCGCAAGGAAAAGCTTCCGAACGGAGCGGTGGCGGGCCTGCGCGGCGCGCGGCACGTTTTCGCAGGTTGATTTCCGACCGCGCCAACGTACGCTCGGACTTGAACGAGCATGAAAAATTTTTACCCCGCTTGCTTCCTGCTTCTCCTTCTGCCCCTGGCCGCGCGGGCCGACGCCGTTCACGGCAAGGCCGTGGCCCAGATGATCGAAACGTACGCCCGGCTCGACGCCACCTTTCGGGCCGCGAGTGCCGGCAAGAGCCAGGCGAAGGACTTCGAGACTGACCTGGCGGCGGGAAAGGTTGAACTGCTCGCGGCCGCCCAGGGGGGAGTGGCCGAGGACTTTAGTGCGCGCCTCGCGGCGTGCGCCGCCGTGCTCGACGCCGCCGGGCAGGCGGTCAGCAAAGTCACCGGGGCGGAGGCCCAAAAGGTTTTTCACGGGCAGGAAGCTCTGGGAGATTTGATGCGGCTGACCGGAAAACTGGCGGAAACGATGGGCTCCCTCGCCCGCCTGTCCCTCGCGGAGCGCAAGGAACTCGGGCAGAAAGTGGAAGCGCGCTTTGGGCAGAAGGTCATGGAATTCCCGCGGGGGGACACGGCGCCCTTCGCCTCCGGCAGTCGCTCACCGTTCGCCTCGTCGATGTGGATTCTGAATCTGCAGTTCGACGTCGCGGTCTTTGCGAAGTCCAAGACCGGCGTTTGATTAATTCCGAAACCAGGAAGCCATGAGCGATTCCTGGCTGACAAATTTGCCGGCTTAGCGACTCGCCGTGGCGATCGCCGCCGGGCCGCCGCTGACCTTGATCGGCTGCTGGGTGTCGACGAGCGTCTGGCCGTCCCACTTGAAGACTTGGACTTCCTGATTGCCCGCGTTCACGACCAGGAGCGTGCGACCATCCTCGGAAAAAACGGCGCCCTGAGGCCACGAGCCCAGGGGGGCTTCGGCGACGCGGGTGAATTTCATGCCGTCGATGCGCAGCATCACGACTTTGCCCTGCGGGGAAAAGAACGGCGAGTCCTTCGCCCGGTTGCTGCCGTTCTGCAGCACCACCGCACACGCCTTGCCGTCGGGTGAAAGTTTGACGCTCTCAGGCACAAAGCCGACAGGCACCACGTCGACCGTCCGCGGCGGATTGGACTGCAAATCGATGACCCCGATCGTGTCCAGGTCGCCGGCCAAGTAGCCCACGTTGGCCACCACCGCGAGGCGTCCGTCGCGACTCACATCCGCCCCATAAGGCTTCAAGCCCGTTCGGATATTTCGATTCGCCAGCGTCACCTTCTGGCCGTCGACGTTCAGCATCGTGACCATGTGATCGCCGTCGCGGGTCACGAGCGCCCGCTTGCCGTCCGGCGTGAAGATCGCGTGGTTCACCCCGGCCGCGGCATTGCCCACCTGCACCTTATCGACGGCCGTCACCGTTTTTCCGTCAATCGCCAGAACGGAGACCGTGCCATCGCCTTTATTGGCCACGAGCGCGAGATTGCCGGCCCGGTTGATGGCAACGCCCGATGCCCCCGGCCCGGTTTCGAGCGTGGCAATGACGCGGGGTGGCGTGGCCTTGAGATCAACCACCGTCAGCTTGTTGTCCGGCGCCTGCCGCGAGGGATTGGCCGGATCGACCTTGTTGGCGCCGGTGGCAAGGGCGAGACCCGCATCGGGGGTGACGGCCACGCTCACGGCCGGGCCGACCATGCTGCTGGGCACGCCCTCGACTTCCGCCACGAGCCGCGGGGCCGGTCCGGAAAGATCGATGATCGAAAGGGAGCCAGGCTTGGGATTGGGCGCGACGCGCTGGGCGCCGTTGACGAGCGCAAGCTTCTGTTCGTTGACCACGACGGCGATTTCCGCGCGCGCGCTGGGAACGGATAGTGCGAGCAAAGGGACCAACCACAGGGCGCGGACCAAGAAGGAACCATTAATGCAGGGCATAGTTTTTTGGGGAGGGGATGCGGGGCCGTGGCAGGATCGCCCGCACCAAGGCCCCGCCTAGGGCCAACGCCACGCCAGCAGGCGTTACTCGCGAAGTAAAGTGCGCGGCGTTGAAAGTAGCGCCGGTCAGAGACCGGCGCTCTCCGCCATTGCCTGACCCGCGATCCAACCGGTCGTCCACGCGGACTGGAAATTGAAACCACCCGTGACGCCATCGATGTCCAGCACCTCGCCGGCGAAATGCAACCCGGGGCACACGCGACTTTCCATCGTGCGAAAATCGACCTCGTTCAGGCGGACGCCGCCGCAGGTGACAAACTCCTCTTTGAAGAGACTCTTGCCCACGACCTTGAATTCCGCGGCCGTGAGCTGGCCCGCCAGCGTGGCCAGCGCCGCCTTGCCGACCGACGCCCACGGGGTCGCCGGGACGATTCCGGCCGCAGCGACAAACCGCTCCCAGAAGCGCTGGGGCAAGGGCAGCGGACTCCACGTGGCGATTTGCTTGCGCGGATTCTTTTCCCGCACGCTCCAGAGCTCCCGCGTCAGCGACTCCGCCGTATGCGGCGGGACAAAGTTCACCACGAGCGGAAACTCATAGTTCGCCGTCGCCAGTTCGCGCGCCCCCCACGCCGACAGCTTCAAAATCGCCGGGCCACTCAAACCCCAATGCGTCACCAGCAACGGGCCGCTCGTCCGAAGTTTTGTCCCCTGCACGGCCGCCGCGACCTCTTCGACGGCGACACCCGAAAGTCCGATGAGCCGCGCATCGTCGAGGTGAAACGTGAACAACGAGGGCACGAGCGGTTCGATCGTGTGCCCGAGCTTCTCCGCGATGGTGAAACCCGCCGACGCCCGGTTGCCACCCGTGGCGATCAGCAGGCGTTCGCACCGCAGGTTGGAGCCGTCGGTCAAGGTCAGCCAGAACCCACCCCCGGCCCGTTCCGCCGTCCGCACCCCCATGCTGGTAACGAGGCGCACGCCCGCTTTCTCCGCGGCCTGCGTCAGACATTCGACAATCGTGGCCGAGTCGTCCGTGACGGGAAACATTCTCCCATCTGCCTCGGTTTTCGTTTCCACGCCGCGCGCGGCGAACCACTCCACCGTGTCGCGCGGCTGCCAGCGATGAAAAGCCCCGATCAATTCGCGGCCCCCGCGAGGATAATTCCGGACCAGTTCCCGCGGCTCAAAGCACGCATGCGTGACGTTGCAACGCCCGCCACCCGACACCCGGACTTTTGCCAGCGGATGCGCGGTCGCCTCATAAATCGTCACCTCGCCCGCGTCGCCCAGTTTTTCAGCGCACGCGATGGCCGCAAAAAAGCCCGCGGCCCCGGCTCCCACCACGACAACGCGCATTTTATCCCCCATGGTCGCACGCTGTTCGCCCAGCCCGACATGTCGAAAAGAAATGCCGCCGATTTGCTCCGGGGTGGGGGGGGGGGGCCCCCCCCCCCGGCTGCGGGGGAACAAAAAACACGGAGCCC
>CANJNJ010000094.1 GCA_947474995.1 Opitutaceae bacterium
CGCGATCTTCACGCCGATCGTCGGGGCGAACTCGGCCACGCTGCCGATTTCCAGCGACTCGATCGTATGCGAGGGCTTGTGCACGATGAGGGTTACTCGGAGGAAGGCGGCGACGTTGTCGCGGGCCTCGCCGGGCCGGAGCGCGCACCGAAAAGTGACGCGCTCGGGGGTGTCCGCCACGGTTTCGAGCGTCGCGAGATTGAGTTGGTCCGTGATTTTCGGCGCCGTGCCCCCGCGGGAACGACGGGAGCGGCCTTCCCCGTAGTCCTTCAGTTCGTCGAGACTCGGTGCGCGGCCGTCTTTTTCGATCAGGGACCAGCGACCAAATTCCGGCCGGGCGGCGTCGCAGCGCTCGATCATGGACTTTCCTTCGGCGGCCGTGGTTTGGACAAAAGACCACCCCTTGGGGGCGTCGCTGTGGAAATTTTTCAACGCCTCGGCCAAATCCGGAGGGGGAGTTAGATCGCCCGGCGACGCGGCTATCGCCAGACCGGCAACCAGGAGACACAGCGACAGAAAACGCATCGCGTCGTGAAAGCGAATCGGGGACCGGGATGCAACCGAACTCGCGGAGCACGCCCGGGAGCGGCCCCAAGAGTGGCTTGGTTCGGAAATAATCGTCAGGCCACCGACACGATGCGCGACGCGGCCTTGGCCCCGCGGCCGACCGTCTGGACAGTGTCGCCGACGCGTTTTCCGATGAGTTGCCGGCCGAGCGGCGATGACGGGGTGACGACGAGTACTTTGCGGTCGTCGATTTCCAGTTCGAGTCCGCCGGCGCGCGGCCCCAGAAAATACCAGGCGGTCTTGCCGGCATCCGCCAAGGAGACGATGGCCCCAAGCACGATGACGTCGTTGGGTCCGAGGTCAGGAAAGGGCAGCGTCGCAAAAACTTCGAGACTCGTGACGACCTCGGCGGCGAGCCGGGCCTGCCCTTCGGCGAGGTAAGCCGCTTCCTGGCTGTGGGTGTCCCACTTGTTCTCGGCGCGGCTTTCTTCGCTGATCGCTTCCTCCCGGGCTCCCGCGGCCGCGTTGACCTGCAGGGAGAGCTCCGCCTGGAGTTGCTGGAGGATGGCTTGGCGCAGGTCGGACTTGGTCACGCGGGGAAGAAAAATTGGTAAAAGCTCGCGCACCCGTTTTTGACTCGCGGAGCCGGATGCCGAAGCGCATGTTCACTCGCTACTCGTCCGGCTTGTCAACGGGCATCACGCATGGCGCGCAAAATCAGTTTTATCAACTACAAGGGTGGCGTCGGAAAGACTTCGCTGATCGTCAACACGGCAGCGGCGCTCGCCAAACTGGGGAAGCGCGTTTTACTGTTCGACTTCGATACGCAGTCGAATGCGAGCATCTGGCTGCTGAAGCTCGATCGCTGGAACAAGATCAACGCCACCGGGGAGGGGGCGATTTACTCCGTCTTTGACCCCGGTCGCGCGCAGGTGAAGGACCTCGTGATTCCCAGTGTCGTCGAGGGCAAGGCGGGGGAGAAGCTGCTGCCCGGCCTCGATTTGGTGCCGACGACGTTCAACCTCGTCGACTTGGAGAACGAGTACAACGGCGACCCCAAGCGTCCGCCTTATCTGGTTTTTTCCGAGCAACTCGCCGCGATCGAGGCGAACTACGACTTCATCCTCTTTGATTGCCCGCCGAACATTTTGCGCGCCTCCCAGTGCGGCGTGTTTGCGTCCAACGAAATCTATGTGCCGTCGAATCCCGACGCGCTCAGCCTGATCGGTTTCACCCTGCTGGTGGAGAAGCTGCAGAAGTTTCACCAGCTCTCGGCGAGTTTCCGGAAAGCGGCGATGGGGCCCGCGGCGCAGGTGCACGGGATCATCTTCAATTCGATCAAGACGGGAATCGATATCGAGGTGCCCAAGATGCGAATGCAGCTGCGGCTTAACCAATTCAAGACCGCGAAGCGGGCGGCCCCGACGGCGAAGATATTTGAGACCCAGATTCGCGATGCGATGATCGTACGCCGCGCGGTCGCGCTCGGTCTGCCCGTGGCCTTGGTGAGTGCCGAGGCGGCGGATGTCGGGGCGGGCGCCGACAACGTCGTCAATGACTACCGCAAACTGGCCAACGAGATGATCCAGCAGGTTTCGGCCTGACGCGGCGCGCCCCATACTCTCATGAAGACCACGGCCAAAGATTGGGATGAAGTTCGCCGGGCTTTTGCTAGTTCCATCATGGTCGACACGGCTTTGAGCAGCCTCGCGCAGAATCTCGACGGCCCCGACTGGCCGATCAAGGGCAAGGACGAGACGCCGTCGGTCTACATCGATCTGACTTTCGCCGAGGTGCTCGAACTGCTGCAGATCAAGGGCCAGTCGCCCGAACGCATCGATCAGCTGGCCGGCCTCCTGCGCGAGACCCTGGCATTTGACAGCCCGTTTGGCGACATGGTCGCGCAAACCGAGGTCGCGGCGGCGCGCGACAATCCCCTGCTCAAGAATCTCGCGAAACTCGGCATCCCGGAAAATTTTCCGATCACGCTGACGGCGCTCGAACCGTCCACGCTCGAATTCTGCAAGCTGGAGCAGCTGGCCACACTCGGAGAATTTGCCGTTTTTGCCCAGGGCATGGCCCAGAGCGTGATTGTCGGGGGCGATTTTCGGAAATTGCTCAACGCGCTTTCCCATGTCGACGAGGCGGCGGTGGCCGAAGTGATGCCGTTTCGCCGGGGGCAGAAGGGACTGCATTTGGTGGAGGCGATGGCGCAGGCCGTGTGGGCTCCGGATGCCGCCGTGCGGGCGGAAGTGGCCACCACGTGGTTTCGCGATGAATTGGCGGCGATGGAAAAGGACCTCGCCGGTGGCGGTTCCTATGCCCGGCACTTTGTCGTGCTGGGCGATGCCGCGCTGGAAAAGCGCGCGGCCGATTTGCTCCGGCCGCATTTGCGCGTGGGCCCGGCCAAGGAAGCGGCCGCGCCGGGGGAGAAGAAGAAATCCGGGTTCTTCGGCTGGTTGTTCAAGCCATAGCCCCCGATGCCCGACTCTGGCCCGATCAAATATGTCGGTGGGCGGCCGGTGAGTACCGGTCCGAACCTCGTGCTGGCCCGGCGGCGCGTCACGACGACGCATTCGCCGTTTGAAGTTTCCGAAGCGTCGGTGGCGGCGCGGGCTTCGATCAAGGCAATCGTTTCCGCCACCCGCGCGCCGTTTGCGAGCGCGACGGGGGTGGAAGCGGAAAAGGTGGCGGGCCTCGAGCGGTCGCTCCGCCAGCTTGAGCTCATCCTGGCGGAACGGGAACGCGCGCTGAACGAGAGCGAGGCGCGGATGGCCGAGCGCGAGCGCGACTTGGCGGAGACGGAAGCGTTGTTGCAGGCGCGCGAGCGATTGCTGGCGGCCTCGCGGAAGCCCGCCCCGGTCAAAGCGGTGATTTCAGAGGAGGAAAGAGCTGCGCTCGAGCAATTGCGGGCGGAACTCGAACGGCAGGAAGAGGCGGTCAAGGAGGCGAAACAGGCGCTGCGCGAGCGCGAACAATTTCTCGACGAGTCGGAGACGAAACTCTTCGAAAAGGTCCAGGCGCAGCAGGAAAAGGAAATTGAGCAGGAGCAGCGCGACGAGGACCTGCGCGCGCGCGAGCGGCGAATTCGCGAGCGGGAAGCGGCGCTCGATCCCCAGGCGGCCGCCCAACTCAAGGCCGAGGACGAAGCGGCGAAGCAGCGCGACGAATTTAAGGAGTGACGGCGCCAGCGCCGGGCACGGAATTCAAGCGAGCCGTTTGTCGTCCCGCCTTCAGGCCGTGCGTTGGTCGAAAACTTTCCGCCGGAAGGGGGAACTATTGAGTTGAGAGCTGAGGGTTGAAAGCAAAGCCAAATCGGGAACCCCGAGTGACGGGTAAAAATGCCTTGGTATTCGTTCGCTGGATTGGTCTCTCAACGCTCAACCCAAGACGCTCAGCTGCAAGAGTCCGGCTCATACCAATTACCGATTGCATTTGGACTTTCGCGCAGCGGTGCGGTAGGGACGCCTTTCCGCAGGCGTCCGCGGACGGCTCGGAGATTCGTCCCTACCTCTTCAAGAGTCCAATTCCTGACGGTAATTGGTATCAGATCTTCACGGCCTCGAACTTCGGCGCCAGCAGATGATTGATGGCGAAGGCGACGACATACGCGCTGCCGCAAATCGTAAAGAGGATGGCGTAGCCGGCCGTTTCTCCGCCCGGCAGCAATTTGTAGTGGTCGAGCAGCCGTCCGGCGAAAATCGGGAAGAGAATGCCGCCGAGCGAACCGATGCTGCCGCCAATGCCGGCGATGGCGGCGATGGTGCGCTTGGGAAACATATCGGAGCCGGAGGCGTAAATCGTGGCGGACCAAGCCTGGTGCGCGGCGGCGGCAAGACCGATGAAGAACACGGCGACCCATTCATTGGCCTGTGGCGCAAAAGCCACCGGGATCACGCACAGCGCGAAGAGGATCATCGCGGTCTTGCGCGCGCGCGTCGTCGTCCAGCCGAACTGCATGAACCGGCCGCTGAGCCAGCCGCCGCAGACACTGAGCACGGTGGCGATGGCGTAGATGGTGACAAGGTGGACCCAGCTGCCCTTCAAATCGAGGCCGCGCGTCTTCTTGAAGAAATCCGGCAGCCAGGTGAGGAAAAACCAAAAGATCGGATCGGTCAGGAATTTTGCCAGAAAAATGGCCCACGCCTGCCGAAGCGTGAAAAGCCGCCGCCAGCTGATCGAACCGGTGCTGACTGACGCGTCTTCATCGCCCGCAATCCACGCGCGCTCACTGGGTGAAACGAACCGGCTCTCCGCGGGTTCGTTCCGATAAAAGGGCAGGAAGAGAATCACCCACAGCAGACCGGCGACGCCGGCGGCGATGAACGCCATCTGCCAGCCGAAAGCGTAGGCAATCCAGGGCACGATGGCGGGTGCGATGACGGCGGCGACGTTGGGCCCGGCGTTGAAGTAGCTGGCGCCCAGCGCGCGCTCGCGGGGTGGAAACCAGTGCATCACGGCTTTGACCGAGGAGGGAAAACATCCGCCCTCACCAACGCCGAGCGCAATGCGGGCAAAGAAGAACCCGCTGATGGAGCCGACGAAACCGTGGGCCAGTGCGGCGAGACTCCACGCGACGATGGAAACGGTGTAGCCCAACCTGACCCCGACCCGGTCGACAAACCAGCCGAAGAAGACGTAGCTGACAGCGTACGAGGCCTGAAAGGCGGAGTTAACCTGGCCGTACTGTTCGTTCGTCCAGTGCAGCGTCTCATCGAGCATCGGCTTGAGTAGCGCGAGAATCTGCCGGTCGATGTAATTGATGGTGGTCGCCAGGAACAGCAGGGTGCAGATGAACCAGCGAAAACGAGTCGCGGGCGGCGTCGACGGCGCAGACGGGGCAGGGAGGGGCATGAAGGGGTTGGTGTGCCGGAGAGTTGGCTCCGCGGAAACAAGGCGATGCGAGTGAAGGGGAAATGTCGGCGCCGCCAAGCGGTTTCGGCGTGGCGGGGAGATCCTTTCATCCCGAGCCAGGCCGATCGCGATCGTTTTGGAGGGGTGGTGCACTCCGGGTGCCGCCAGACCGCGCACGGAGCCCGTGCGACTTGCGCAGGGCCCCGAGCTTGTCGCGGGGCGTGCGGTCCGCTCCGTACGTCTTTTCTCGGGGTCGCCCTGCATGAGGGGCTTGCAACCCGGCGAAAAACGGCGAGAGGATCAGATTCGATCGTTGGAGGGGTGGCCGAGTGGTTTATGGCTCCAGTCTTGAAAACTGGCGTGGGTGTAAGCTCACCGTGAGTTCGAATCTCACCCCCTCCGTTCTTCGGCGGACCAATCCGCGCCCGGGCGGACACCCCACGAATTCGGGGGATAACGCACTGGGTTTTGCCGGCAAAGACGTGGATCCTCTGCGCCGTGCATTCTTTTGGTGCTGATCCTGTCCGGCCTGCCGTGGCCGAAATCCAGGGCCTGTATGGCGCGTTCACGTTTCCGGAGAAATTGCTCCAGAAGATTTGGCTGCGCGGTGACTTCAATGCCAGTGCCGCCCTGACGGTGGATGGCCGCCGCCTTCGGGTGGTGCATCCGGGAAAATGGAATCTCCTCGGCGGCCCCGATTTTTTGGGCGCGCGGTTGCGCTTCGACGACGGGCCGGAAGTGCGCGGTGACGTCGAGGTGCACTTGCACGCCGCGGATTGGAACGCCCACGGCCATGCGCGGGATTCCGCGTACGACAGGGTGGAACTTCACGTCGTGCTCTTTCCGAGTGAACCGACGCAGGTCACCGTGGGCGCGGGTGGCCGGAGCATTCCCGTCTTCGTGCTGCTGCCGTTGTTGCATCACGCACTGGAAGAATTCGCGGCCGAGGAGGTGGTCGAGCATCTCGCGAACCGCGCGCTGACTCGCGTGCCGGACGAACTCGGGGTGCTGCCGGCGGAAGAGTTGGCGAACCTCTTGCAGGGCCACGCGGAAAAGCGCTGGGAGCAGAAAGTGCATTTCGCGCGGTTGCGCATCCAGCGGCTTGGGTGGGAGGCGGCTTGTCACCACGCCGCACTGGAAGTTCTGGGCTACCGGTTCAATCGCGCGCCGATGTTGCGGGTGGCCAGCGGGTACCCTTTGGCGAGCTGGACGGAAGCGGCGTTTGACCTTGCTGCGGTCTTGGCCGCCGAAGCGGGGCGCTGGAGTCTGCAGGGTGTGCGGCCAGCTAATCACCCGCGCATTCGCTTGCGGCAATACGCCGCGTGGGTGCGCGCCACGCCCGACTGGCCGGCGCGCCTGACGCAATGGGGCGCGAACTGGCCGGTGCTGGACGGTAGAGGCGATACGCGTGACGTGCGGCGGATCCACACGTTTTCGAGCCGGCGTACTGAGGCGGCGGAGGCAATCGGGGTGGGAGCCTTGAGCGGGTCACGGTTCGACAATCTCCTCGGCGATGGGCTGCTTCCGTTGCTTGCGGTGCGGAGCGGACGCCCCTTCTTTGGCGGATGGTTTCACTGGTATCCCGGTGATTTGCCGCCGGTTTTAGCGCGGACATTGCGGCAGCTTGGAGTCTTCGACGGACGCCGGCGGGCGGCTTGCCTCGGACCGGCGCAGGGCTTGCTGGGTTGGCTGATTCAGCGGGAAGCGACGACCTGAAGGTTTCACCAGCGTAGGTCTCAGACCGGGGGCCCGGCCCCGGAGTCTGCAGGCTGCAGGGCGGGGGGACTTGACAACAATTTGGTCCAACCGATACGTTACCTGACTCTATCACACTCACTTTCCAAAAAGTGGGCCCTGCGGCCCGCTTTTTTTTTCCCATTAATCCTCCCTTATGAGCAGCGAAATACTATCCGTCCTGGAATACATGGAAAAGGAAAAGGGTATCCCGCGGGCCGACATGATCGCCACGATCTCGAACGCGCTCAAGACGGCGGCCCAAAAGGGTGTCAATTCCGGCCAGGAGCTCAAGATCGACATCAATCCCAAGAATGGGCAGCTCCATGCGTGGGCGGTGCTTAAGGTTGTTGATTCGGTCAGCAATCCCAAGACCGAGATTCATGTCGAAAAAGCCCAGGCCGTGAAGCCCGGTGCCCTCATCGGTGAAATGATCGACAAGGAAGTCGACCCCTCCACCTTGGGCCGAATCGCGGCCCAGACCGCGCGTCAGGCCGTGATGCAGCGCCTGCGGCAGTTCGAGAAGGACCGGATCTACGACGATTTCAAGGATCAGGTGGGCAACATTGTCACGGGCACGGTCCGGCGCCGCGAGAGCAACGATCTTTACGTCGACCTCGGCAAAGCCGAGGCGGTTATGCCCGCCAAGGAGCAGGTCCCCGGCGAAGAGTATCAGCCCGGCGAACGCATACGCTGCATTTTGGTGGAAATTCAGAGTTCGCCGCGTGGTCCGGAGATCATCCTCAGCCGCGCGAGTTCGAAGTTTGTTCGCCGTCTTTTTGAGCTCGAAGTCACCGAGGTCGCCGATGGCACGGTAAAGATTGAGGCCTTTGCCCGTGAACCGGGCTATCGAACCAAGATCGCCGTCACGAGCAGCGACCCCAAGGTCGATCCCGTTGGCGCCTGCGTCGGGGCCCGCGGTGCGCGGGTGAAGACCATCGTGCGCGAACTCGGCGGCGAGAAGATCGACATCGTCAAATATTACGCCGATCCGCGCGAAATGATCATCGAGGCCCTGAAGCCGGCGGTGCCGCGCGAAATCGTGCTCGATGAGAAGACGCATCGCATCCTGCTCAAGGTTGCCACGGATGACCTCGCTATTGCGATCGGCCGCAAGGGCCAGAATGCGCGGCTGACGTCCCGTCTCGTGGGCTGGCGTCTCGATATCGAGGAATTCAAGGCCGTGGGTGCCGATCCCGAAGGCGACGCGAAGCGCAAGCTGGTCACGACGCTCGGCATTCCCGAAGCGACGGCGCTGCGTCTGGTCAAAGCTGGTTTCGTTTCCCTCGAGCTCTTCGAAGGCGTAGAGGCGGGCGACTTGGAAGGCGCCGGCTTTACCGCCGAGGAAGCCGCCGACATCATTTCGCGGGTAGGCGCCCGCACCGCACAATAACTTTCCCAGTATTCGTTTACCGCTGCATGAGCATTCGCATCCACAAACTCGCCGAAGAACTCGGCCTGGATAACAAGGAGATGATGTCGCTCCTCAAAGAGCGCAAGATCATCGCCCTGGATGTGAAGTCAGTTTCCAGCACGGTCGATAACATCAACGCATCGGCGTTGCGGGATGAGTTTGCCGCCAAGAAAGAGCCGGCGCCCGCGCTGGTCGCACTGACGGCCGCGCCGGCTGCGCCCACGGCGAAGACCGACACCAACACCCCGGAGACTCCGGTCGGCGGCAGCAAAGTGATGCTGCCAGTCGGCATGTTCGTTAAGTCGAAGCAGGACATCGATCGCGAAAAGGAGCAGGTCGCGGCGGCCAAGGTCGCGGCGGCGAAAGCTGCCGCCACGCCTGCCCCGGTTGTTCCTCCGGTGGCTCCCTTTGCGCCCAAGCCGGCTACGGCTGCCCCCGCGGCGCCTCGTTACGTGTCGGCTCCGCCACCCGTCGCCCGAATTCCGGTATCCGCGCCCGTGTCGCGTCCGGCCTCCCCGCCGCCAGTTTCAGTTCCGGCTCCGCGTTCGTTTCCCCTGGCAGCCGGTCCTGCGACGAGCCCGGCTCCAGTGCCTGCGCCCGTGCCCACTCCAGTCGCAGTGCGTCCGGAGACTCCTCCGCCGGTCGTTGCCGCGCCTGCGCCGGCACCCAAGGCTTCCGCTCCGCCGCCGTTGCCGATCCGGCCGCCTTCCGCGGTGATGGCGCCGAAGCCACCACCACTGCCGGGAACGATGCCGGCCGTGGGCAGCACCGCTGCCGCCGCGCCCGTCATCACGATGCAGGGCGATGTGAAGGTCCTGCATCTCAAGCCGCCGATCGTTGTGCGCGATTTTGCCGCCGCCCTTTCCCTCAAGCCGTTCAAGCTGATTTCCGAGCTCAACCAGCTCGTCGGCTTCGCGGCGATGAATTCGACCATCGATGAGGCGATCGCGCAGAAGGTCGCGGAGAAATACGGCTTCCTCCTCGAAATCAAGCACCGCGGTGATCCGGCACAGCTGGCTGCGGCCAAGGAGAAGAAGGAAAAGAAGCCCGAGGAGGATGAGTCCAAGTTTCTGCAGCCGCGGCCGCCGGTCGTGTGTATCCTCGGTCACGTCGACCACGGCAAGACCTCCCTGCTTGACGCCATCCGCAAGGCCAACGTGGCCGCGGGCGAAGCGGGCGGCATCACGCAGCACATTGGCGCCTATCAGGTGGAATTCAACGGGCGCAAACTCACTTTCCTCGACACCCCGGGTCACGCCGCGTTCACCAAAATGCGCACCCGCGGTGCCAGCGTCACCGACATCGCGATTCTGGTCGTGGCGGCGGACGATGGCTTCATGCCGCAGACCGACGAAGCGCTGAAGATTGCGCTCGCCGTGAAGGAACAGCAGCCCGACCGGTTCGCCCTCATCGTGGCGGTAAACAAGATGGATGTGAAGGGCGCCAATCTGGATCAGGTCAAAAACCAGATGCAGCAGCGCAATATCGCGCCCGAAGACTGGGGTGGCGAGACCGTCACCGTCCCGGTTGCCGCGATCAAGGGGCAGGGTATCACCGAATTGTTGGAAATGATTGCGCTCCAGGCTGACGTGCTGGAACTCACGGCCAACCCCAAGGCCGAGGCGAGCGGTGTCGTGATCGAGTCGGAAATCGATTTTGGCCGTGGTCCTTTGGCCACCGTCATCGTGCAGCGTGGCACGCTGCGGGTGGGCGATGCGATCGTGTCCGGCCCGAACTACGCGAAGGTTCGCGCGATGTTCGACGACAAGGGCGAGACAGTGAAGGAAGCCCCGCCCGGCACGCCGGTGCGCGTGATTGGCTGGTCCGGCACCCCTGACAGCGGCGCGGCTTTCAAAGTCGTCAAGAACGTGCGCGTGGCGGAAAAGATGGCCGAGGAAGAGGAGTTCCGTCTCAAGCAGGTCGATACCACGGCCGCCGCGGTACCGAAGGAAGTTTCGGTTGAGCAGCTCTTCGCGAACATCGCGGCCACGCAGGCCAAGGTGCTCAAGCTCATCATCAAGACCGACGTGTTCGGTTCGGCCGAAGCCGTCCGCAACGTGCTCGAGAACATCAAGAGCACCAAGGTCTCGATCGAGATCGTGTCGACCGAGGTCGGAATCGTGACCAAGAACGACGTCCTGATGGCGGGTGCGGCTGGTTCCGTGATCATCGGGTTTCACACTAAGCTCGAAACCGGTGTGACGCCGCTCGCGAAGCACCACGGCGTGCGCGTGGAGACGTATGATATTATTTACGAGATGGCCGACAAGGTCCGCGAAATGATGGCGGATCTGCTCGACCCGGATCTGAAGGAAATCAAGACCGGGGCCGCGGAAGTGCGCCAGGTGTTTCCGCTCGCCAAGGGCTTCGTGGCCGGATGCCTCGTCACCGAGGGCAAGATCAACCGCAATGCCTCCGCGCGCCTGCGCCGGGGCAAGGAAGTGTTGTACGAAGGGAAAATTGCGACCCTCAAGCGCTTCAAGGACGACGCCAACGAGGTTCGCGCCGGTCTCGAGTGTGGCATCAAGCTCGACGATTTCAACGGCTACCAGGCCGGGGACGTCGTGGAGTGCTACGAGGTCCAAAAGGTTCGCGCCTCGCTGTAGACGAGGTCGCCGTTCCGCGCCCCTTTCGGCGCGGTCTGGCGGCCGCGCAAATCGGCAACGATTCACCGCCATGAGCAATCGCACCCTTCGCGTCAACGAGCTCATCCAACGCGAAATCAGTGACATTCTGCGGAAGCGCTACCAAAGCGAAGCCGTCGCGATCACCGTGTCGGAAGTCAGGGTCTCGCCCGATTTGCGCGATGCCCGCGTGTACGTCGCGATCGTTGGCGACGAGGAAATGGCGACGCAAAAGCTGCGCTGGCTGCGCACCAAGGCCAACGATATCCGCGCCGAAGTCTCACGCCGGATTGTCCTCAAGTATTTGCCGAAGTTTCAGTACCTTCTCGACCATTCGGCCGTGAAGGGCGCGCGGATCCTCAATCTTCTGGACCAAATCGAACAGGTCGCCCCCGCGGCGACCGATCCGGCCCCGCCGGAATCGCCGCTGGTCTAGTCGCTAGACCTCCGCTCCAACCCAAGGTGTCCGCCGTGGAAAAATTCTACCCAACGCTCTCCGCCCAATTTGGCGGCCTGCTCGACAGCCTGGCCGGTCGCAAAGTCGCGGTCGTCGGTCACGCCCGTCCGGACGGCGATTGTATCGGCTCGCAGGTCGCCCTCGCCCGCGTGCTGGCGACGCGCGGATTGGACGTCGTGTGTGTGAACCTCGATCCCGTGCCGCGCCGGCTGCAGTTCCTCACGCGGGGCATGACGTTTCTCCGGACGGACGACGTGATGCAAAATACGGAGGATCGCGCGGCGATCTTCGTCGACTGCGCCGATCATGCCCGCGGCGGCGAACGGCTGAAGGCGCGCTATCCCGCGCCCGTCGCGATGGTCGATCATCATCTTTCGAATGGCGGGTTCGCGGCCGTCAACCTCGCCGATAATCTTTCGGCGGCGACCTGCGAAATTCTGGCCGGGATGTTTTTCGACCACGGTCTGACGGTCGATGCGCAGTGCGCGCAAGCGTTGTTCACCGGCATCCTGACAGACACGGGCCAGTTTCGTTTCCAGTCCACTTCGCGCCGCTGCTTTGTGTTGGCGGGCGAATTGGTCGCGCGCGGGGCCAATCCCGCCGAGGCGGGCTTTGAACTCTATGAGCGGGAGACCGAGGGGAAACTGAAACTCTTGCAGCAGTTCCTCGCGTCGTTGCGCCTCGAGTGCGGCGGCCGGGTGTGCCTCGGCACGCTGCCCGTGGGGATTTTCGAAACCACCGGGACGACGGCCGAAGACACGGAAGGTCTCGTCGATTACGCCCGCAGCATCGAGGGCGTGGAAATCGGCGCGCTGATTGAACTGCGACCCGATGGAACGGTGAAAGCAAGTTTGCGCGCCAAGGAGCCGGGCCTACGGGTCGATCTGGTCGCGGCGGAATTCAACGGCGGGGGGCACGCCTGTGCCGCTGGCCTCAATCTCAAGACCGGCACGGAGAATTTTGCGGAACGCTTGGTCGCCTCGCTCGCTCGCCGCCTCGCGGTGGTCGACGCCGCCCGAAAGAAATAAACCATGCTCGGACCGCCGAAAGAGATGGAGGGCATCCTCCTCGTGGACAAACCGCGCGACCACACGTCGCATGACGTGGTCGCCCGCCTGCGCGGCAAGTTGAAGATGAAGCGAATCGGTCACGCCGGCACCCTGGATCCGATGGCGACCGGGTTGCTCATCATCCTCGTGGGCAAGGCCACGCGCGTGTCGCAATACCTCATCAGCCTCGACAAGGAGTACGAAGGCACGGTCGAATTCGGCAAGGTCACCGACACGCAGGATGCCGACGGCGAGGTGATGGAAACGCGGCCGGTCCCACCGCTGACCGAGGTGGAAATCAAGGCGGCGATAGCCGGGTTCCTCGGGGATCAATACCAGATGCCGCCCATGTACTCGGCGATCAAGATCAACGGGGTGCCGCTCTACAAGAGCGCGCGGAAGGGCGAGGAGATCGTGCGCGAACCGCGTTTCATCCGCGTGATGAATTGGGAGCTGACGCGCCTGGCGCTGCCGCAATTCGACTTCAAGCTACGCTGCACCAAGGGCACCTACGTGCGCTCGCTCGCGCACGACCTCGGGCAAAAGCTCGGTTGCGGCGCCCATCTGGCCGCGCTGCGCCGCACGGCCACGGAAAAGTTCAATGTGGCGGACGCCTTGACGCTGGAGCAGATTCAGGCGCTGTCGTTGCCGGAGATTGAAAAGCGATTGATCGCGCCGCGGGACGCGGTGCCGAGCCTGGTGCTATGAAAAGGGGCGGGGAGGGCGCCGACGAGTTCGTAGTTCCGCCTTCAGGCGGAAGGATGGCGTCGGTCGGATTGCGCCTAAAGGTGAGGCTACCAGCATCGGGGTTTTTTCCGGCATGACGCCACCGGTCCCTTTCGACAGCCTGGAGCAGGTCACGTTGCCGGCGCGTCCCCTGCATCTGGCGATCGGGATGTTTGACGGCGTGCATCTGGGCCATCGCGCCGTCATCGAGGCGGCGGTGCATTCGGCGCGGCGGGGCGACGGACTCGCCGGGGTGCTGACCTTCTGGCCGCATCCGAGCGCTTTGTTCCGTTCCGGAAATCCCACCCGAATGATGCAGGATTCGCGGGCCAAAGAACGGGTGCTGCAGACCTTGGGGGTCGACGCGATCATCACGCAGCCATTTACGCCCGAATTTGCGGCGGTGAGTGCGGAAGAGTTTCTGCCGTGGCTGAAGCAGCGCCTGCCTCACCTGACGGCGATTTACGTCGGGGAAAATTTTCGATTCGGCCGCGGTCGCCGCGGCGATGTCCCGCTGCTGGTCGCCGCGGCTCGCCAACTCGGGTTGCAGGTCTTCAGCGCTCCGCGGGTCAGCTTTGATGGCGAGCCGATCAGCAGCACGCGGGTGCGAGCCTTGTTGGAGATCGGAGACATCGAGGCGGTGAACGCGCTGCTCGGTTATCAGTACAGCGCCGAGGGCGTGGTGCAGTCCGGCAAGCGGCTCGGCCGGACGATTGGATTTCCGACCCTTAATGTGGCGTGGTCCCCGGACTTGCGGCCGCGCTTGGGAGTTTATGCCGTGCGCGTCGCCGGGGCGAAGTCGCCAGCGGCTTTGGCGGCGGTGGCCAATTATGGCTTGCGCCCCACGGTGGAGCAGGCGGCGGAGCCGCTCCTCGAGGTCCATGTGCTCGGCGACTGCCCTTTCGCCGCTGGCGATGAAGTGAGGGTTGAATGGTTTCGTTTTCTCCGGCCGGAGATGACATTCAAGGGCGTCGAGGAATTGCGGGCGCAGATCGGCTGCGATCGCGCGTCCGCGGCAGAATATTTTCGCGGCCGCTGAGTTTCGGTCGTCTCTGACTTTCGGCCACGGGAAACGGCAGGAGTGCGGCCCGCTATTAGGCGCAAAAAAAGTCCGCGGGCCGGAGGCCCGCGGACTGGTAAAACGTAGGCCGAGTTCGACGAACTCGCCGCGTCGCTTAGAAATCCATCTTGGCCGAGAACGTCCAGTTGCGGGGGGCGAGATAGAAAAAATTTCCGGGCACCGCATGCCGCGAGGGATCCGTCGTGATTGCCGTCGGACCGTCGTTCGGCTGGAAGTTCACGCCATTCGTGTTCTGACCGCCGGTGCTGGTATACCCATAGACCGGAGCATTGCGGCCCTGCAGATTCTCGATGCTCAGATCGAACTGGATCGCCTTCGGGAAGTACCGCCGCGAGTCCTTCATTTTGACGGTATAGGACAAGGTGCCGGTGCTGGTGTAGTAGCCTTTCGCCATCACCCAATTGAAGGCGTCAACTTTCGGGTCGTCGATCGCCGCGCTGGGATTATTCGGATTGCGGATCGTGTCGCCTCCCCGGTCACCTACGAACTGGTCGCCGCGGAACTGAAGGCCAATCCCTGCGCGCAATCCGGCCAGGGGGCCCTTGCGGAAGCGATAGTCCGTCGCGAGATTCGCCGTCCACGGCACGTTCTGGAGGACCGCGTTCAGTTTGTCGGGGCGGGCGGTAATCGTTGGAATGACGACGTTCTGTAGATCATTCCACGCATTTACGGCGGCCGTGGCACGATCCTGGTTGATCTTGGTCGGATCGTTTACCGCCGGATCGATGGCGGCGGTATTGTTGGGCGCGATGATAATCCCGCCGTCCTTCAGGATATTGCGGACGATCGGGTCGGCGGACTTGAAGAAGGCGACGAGATCCTGATTCTTGTCCTTTGCTCTGGCCTCGTTCGTTCCATAATTGAAGGTAATCCGCCAATTCGGCAGCGGGTTTCCCGTAATCTCAAACTCGTAGCCGTGAGTGTCGTTGGTCTGCGTCGAGGCGATGTTATTGGTGGCGAATCGGGCAAAGTCCCGGGTATTCCGGCTGAGGAAATCGCTGCCCACCGGGCCCAGGTCGCCGATGGCGTTGTAGTCCGGCAGGAAGTTCGAGTCCACCGTGACAATCGCTCCTTGCTGGTAAGTATGAAACCAGCCGGCGCTGAACGACAATTTGTTGTTCGGCAATGTCACGCGGATGCCGGCATCCTTGCCATGAGAAATGGTCGGCGGCAGAAATTTGAAGTAAACGTCCTGGTTGGCTTGTCCAAAAGTGTAGGCGGTGCTTTGGTTCGCGAAAATTCCCAGCCACTTGGTCAGGTTGAACACGGCACCGATCGTCCCGGTGTTGATGTTCTGCTTCACGTCGGGGGAATTAAAGTCGTCCTTAAACTTGTCCTTGTCGTATTGCGGCGCGGGGATATCCGCCCCTTTGAAGGTCACCCTAGGCCGCGCATCCGCCGGCGTTAGCACGCCGGTGATTTTGCCGGTGGCGTCCTTGGGATAATACACCAAGTTGTCGTAGTTTTTGGGCGCGGGATCGCGCAGGATGAGCGAGATTCCATCCCAACCGGCCGGGAAACTCCCGGGGGCCAGAACTCGGTTTTGGGTGAACTCAACAAAGTCGCGGCGGAAGGCGCCGATGAGCACGAGCCGGTTCTTGATGAGATCGAAATTGCCCGCCGCCTGAAGATATTTCGAGTTCCTCTGTGAGTCGTAAACATTGTCCTGGCGTCGCGCATCCCACATCCAAGTCGGGGTCACGATCTGGCGGATGCCATTTGCGGGATCGACCACCACGCCGGGCCGGCCCGTCTGCCCGCTGGCCCAGGCCGGGTTCTTGATCCGGGACGTGTCGTCCGTGTAATAACGATTATAGATGAAGAAATTATCGTCACCGGAATAGCTCCGCGCATCGGGTGCGATCCAGGTCATGGGCATGAGCAATTGACTCGAGCGGTTATTGACCTTGTCGATGTTGATGCCGCCCATCAGGCCCGCCTGAAGTTTTCCGAATTTCGTCTCTTTGACGTAAACGGTCTGCAAGCGAAGACTGTCGCGGTAGCTGTTGCGCCGCTGTTTGTAGTGGCCCTGTTCCTCATAGGAATGCAGGAACCACGGATTGGGCGCCCCCGTGGGCAGGGTCCGGTTGATATCGATATAAAAATCCTGCATGCCGCGGCGGGCGGCCGTATCGCCCTTGCCTGCGACTCGGTTCGCGTCGCCTCCCAGTTCCATGAACAGGCCCTCGAAAGGCGTATAGGTCAGGTAAACCGAGGCGTCCCGTGTCGTCTGCCCATTGAGCGGATATTGATGGCGGGGATCGTCCCACAGCGGGGTCTCCGTGCGGGACGGATTATGGAAAAATGGCGAACCGGCCAGCGCACCGGCAAAGCGCGCCGCCTCGGGCAGCCCATCGTTGCCGTCGCGCATCGCCTGGCCCCGGTCGGTCCAGCCCACCGTAATGATCGGTTTGCCCTGATAGTAGTTCGGCGTGGTGTTATTCTGCGCCATGCCGATGGTCCGGAGTCGATTGGTGTAGGTCAAATACTCGCCGCCAAAGGAGGGGTGGCTCACCACGCGCTGCGGGGTCCGGGCCAGGCCCCACTGCGCCAATTGGGCCGCCGTGGGCGCGTCGGCGCCCGTCAGCGGCTGGCCGTTCTCGAGGGTCTTCCCGTCCCAGGCGGAAATCGTGTCCTTGAACTGGTAGTTCGTGATCGCGCGGTTCACCTGGAGGTACTCAAACTCGCCGCGCACCGTAATTTTGGGCGTCAACTTGTAGGTGGTCGTAAAGTGAAAGCCCTTCTTGTCCTCCCAGATCCGGTCGCGCCAGTCGTCCTTGGTCGACCACAGGACATTGGTGCGGACGGCAAATTTGTCGGACACCGCCTGATTCCAATCCGCGGTGAGCCGATATTTGTTCCAGCTGCCGATCTGGATCCGGACCTCCTCGAAGCTGCGCTTGGTCTGGGCCTGCTTGGTCCCGGTGTTCTGCGTGCCGCCCGCGCCGCCCGCCCCGAAGAGCACCGAATTCGCGCCGCGCGCGAAGTCGATGCGATCGAGGTCAAAGCTGTCGGACACGCTCGCGTACGGGAAAAAATTCCGCGTCGCCGCGTTGACCGAGATGCCCCGGATGCGGACCTGGCCGGTTTCGTTGCCGCCATAGCCGTAGTTGGTGTTGTCGCCGGACGTGTAGGTGGCGTTGGTCGACCAGTTGCTGGCCGACGTCATGTCCGTGATGTTAAAGGCATCGAGGAATTCCTTCGTGATGACGGAGAACGCTACCGGGGTGTCCTTCAATGCGGTGTTAATTCTTCCTCCGGCCATCGAGCTGGAGGCGACGAAGCCGACGTCGGAGTCGGCGTTAACGGTAAACGGATCGAGCTTCACGGTGGACTCCGCAGGAGTGGGTGCCGATGGCGCCGGGGCGGTCTGACTCGATGCTGAATAAACACCGAGGCCAAGCAGGGCCCCAGCGGTCGCAAACTTATTTCGCGCAATACGCAGGTTCATGGGTTAGGATCCTTTTTCAACTTTGGGCTGCGTGACTGACCAACACGACGGCCCAGCGGGGTAACGAACACTCAACCCGGAGTCGGAATGGCCCCGGTCTCGCCCAACTGTGGCGGAAGAAAGTGAACGCGGTCGAATATAATTATTAGGCGGCAAGGAAGAAGCCGGGGTGGCCTAGGGCGGGAGACTGGAATCGCCTCTCGGAAGGCCCCCGAGGCACCTGGCAAGGGCGTGCAACGCATGATGCCGACGCCTGATTTGAAACCCATGACGCCGCTTCAATTGGATTCCGTCGCGAACCAAGCTATTTTCCGGAAATAGAAAACCCGCTTTCCGATTAAGGATAGCGGGTTGCGTAGAAATGGTGGACCCTAACAGACTCGAACTGTTGACCTCTTCCATGTCAAGGAAGCGCTCTAACCAACTGAGCTAAGGGTCCGGAAAACTGAGCCGGTGAGTAACGCCAGCGGGTCGATTCAGCGCAAGAATAAATCCTACGACATTTATCCGGCAAAATTCCGCGCCTGCCGGTTGCCGCCGCCAGCCCGGTCGCTGCGCTCTATCTCACACCGGGCAGATTCTGCATCCGACCGGAAATTTGCGCCCAAGGCTGAACGCCACAGCGTTTCGCCCAAGCGGCGTAGAGGGCGGCCAGTTGACGGACTTTCTTAGGCTGGGCGGAGGCGACGTCCCGGATTTCGGTGTGCTCCGGGTCGCTGAAAGAGCAGGTTAGTTGCGCGAGGTGGCCGCCCCGGGTCGCTGGCCGGCCGAATTGACCTGTCCCTTATTGGTTTCCAAGCTCGCCTACCTCCGCCCCGACATCGTCCTCCCCCAAGAAGAGCCCCTTGGTACACCCCCCGGGACCGCCATTGTGCGTCTCTTTGCGTCGTGGTTCACGCGATACCAGCCGGCTAATCGCGTAGAGCGCAACCGCCGCCGCACAACGAGAGCCGCCCGTTTGAAGTTGGGCTACTCATAGGAAAAGCACCCCATGAGCAATTTCCGAATTTTACCTCCGATTAGTCTTCGGTCTCTTTGAAACGGCGGTCTATGTTATTGGCCGCCAGCGACAACCCCCAGTGGTCTGACGTCGCTGTGCCTAATGATTACCACACAAGAAATCCTCCAGAATTTCGTTCATATTGGCGCCCTGCTTTACTTTGTCTGTTTTCTATTCCGAAACCAGATTCTGCTGCGCAGTTTCGCGATGGCGGGCGACCTGTCGTATCTCATTTATTATCTCAACGCCGCCGACAAACCGCTGTGGAGTGCCATCTATTGGAATTTAGTTATCCTGCTCCTCAACGGAGTGATGCTCGTGATCATTATCCGCGATAATAGTTCCACCACTTTCACCGAAAACGAACTCAAACTCTATAGTCGGCTAAAATCCATTTCGCCGCCAGATTTCAGGAAATTCGCCCGACTCGGAAAGTGGCATCAGGGCAAAGCCGACACGATATTGACGGCAGAAGGGCAGCCCATAAATGCGCTCCACTTTATCCTCGAGGGCGAATTATTAATAGAAAAGAGCGGACGCAAAATTAAGGCGACCCCGCCTATGTTTGTTGGCGAAATCTCCTTTGTGACGAAGGATCCGGCCAGCGCTACGGTATCGGCTCTGCCCGACACTCTTTACATTAGTTGGTCATATGCCGATCTCACCCGTGCCCTGTCAAAAAATGACAGCCTCCGGAACGCCATTGCGCTGATTATAAACGCTGATCTGGCCAAGAAATTGGCCAAAAGTTAATCAACGTGCTCCGACCGACTCCACCGCGAATCAACAGCAAGTGGGACGAGGAACTGGGTCTTTTCACCTGGGTTCGGCATGATGGGTTTTGCAGGGGGCAGCAGCAGGCCGCCATTACGGATGATCTGCCCTGCGAGAAGCCAATTTCCGATTAATGTTCCCTACTCCTCTCCGCACCTTCAGGCGATTGTTGGCCGCCGCAACGTTGGGCCCGACGGCAACCGCCTTTGCTCAAATCAACATCGCCACCAGTTTCAGTGGTGACGGTTCGGTTTTTAGCGTCTCAAACACGGATCTTTTCCAAACTAAGCTATCGTCTTTGACGGCAGGCGGAACGGGCACGTTTTACACCAACACAGGGGATATTAACCGACTGGCGAACGGTGTGTTCGGCGCCGCCGGCACGGCAGGTTGGGGCGAGAGTGTATCGCCCGGAGACGGCACCACGATCACCTTCGGCCTTAATTTGGCAGCCAGTCCTGTAGGCTACACCCTGACCAAGATCGCGACTTATGCCGGCTGGGACTCGGGCCGAGACGGACAGGAATACACCATTTCCTTCTCAACCGCTTCCGCTCCGGCCACGTTTGCGACGCTGATCGCTGTACCGTATTATAATCCCTCGAATACCCCTGCCAACGCCCACACGATGGTCTCCATCACCGATTTTGGAGGAGTGCTCGCCAGCAATGTCGCCGCGGTTCGGTTTAGTTTCAGCGACAAGGGAACCTTCTACCGCGAAATCGATGCGTTCGGCCAGGCCACGGTCCCTGAGCCCTCCACCTACGGAGCGTTCGCCGGCCTCGGCGTGCTGAGTTTCGCCGCGTATCGCCGGCGGCTGCGGCGACGCGATGGTAGAAGTTTGCCAAGTTAAGGGATCGGTCAGCGAGACCGCACGCAACTACCGGGCGAACGTCCGCGAGGTCGGCGAGACAACGCAGGGCGGAAGCGTCGGCAGTTGCGGCAGGGTAAGCCCCACGCCCGCGGCGAACGCCGTCGCGAGCAGGAACTGGGAGTACGAGGTGCGGCGAACGTGTTTCATAAAGTGGGCCGCCGGGCGGATCTAGGTGGAGGTGGCTGAGACGGCCGGATGGGGAGTTGGGCTTGACGTTGTGCTTCACGGCCGCGCGGTGGAGCGCCCGGCGCACCCGGTACGGTTGATCGTACCGGGTGC
>CANJNJ010000095.1 GCA_947474995.1 Opitutaceae bacterium
TCCCGTCGTAGAGCGACGCGCGGTCGCTCGCCATACGTTGCCTGATATTCCTGAACACCAGGTTCCCAACCTTTGGTCGGTGGTGGAGCTGAGACTTCAAATCCGCTAAAATCGAACTGCTCCGGGACCGCGGCGGGGGCTTCTGCCGCTGCCAACGCGTGCCGATCAATTTCTGGATTTGTTGCAACCCAGGCCTCCACTTCCGCCGCCAGTTGACCTTGATAGTTGGAACGGGGCTTGTAACCAGGAATCCAGAAATAGCCCAGGTCACGGAGCACGGCGCTGATGTTCTGGTGCTTCAGTTCGACGGCACTTTCGGTTCTTCCGGAGAGCTTCGCGAGGAGGGAACGCCGGTGAACTGACTTGTTATAGGACTGACCTGCGAGTTCGAATCGCAGCATGGCCAGGTAGTCGAGCACAGTCGCTCTGACTTCTTGTGGTGACCAGTTTTCGCCCACGGCCATGCCTGAACAAGAACGGTGGATCCGTTCATGCTGTCAGCGAAAATCTCACGCTTGGGCGCGACATTTTACGGGACCTTCGTACGCGAATGTTCTTTCGGTTCGGACAGCGAAAATGCCAGCAAATGTTTTGTGATGCCGAACGACCACTGCACTGCGCTCCATGCACTACGGCGGGTGTTGCGGGCTACCCAAACAGCAACTGGCGGTGTTCGTCGACGGCTGCTTCTGGCACAATTGTCCAATCCACGGCACGAAACCCAAGCACAACGCGAAGTTCTGGCGCGACAAGATCGCCGGCAACCAAGTCCGCGACCGGCTGGTGAACCGCACGCTCCTCGCTCGAGGCGTGCGTGTGCTTCGCATCTGGGAACACGAGTTGAAGCGAAAGAACGAAAACCGCCTCATTGTCCGCCTCAATCGGGCGCTTGCTCCCTGACTTGGGTCGCCGCCAACGGGCTTGCCGGGGCCCCATAGCGCAACTTTGCTGGGAGCGACATGGCACCTTCCAAAACGGTACTCATCACCGGCGCATCGCGCGGCATTGGCCGCGGCATTGCCATTGAACTGGCTCGCGCGGGCTGCCGCGTCGCCCTCAATTACGCGGGCAATGTCGAGGCCGCCGCCGAGGCGCTCGCCCTCGTGAAAGCCGCGGGCGGGGACGGGTTCACGGTCCAGGGTGATGTGGCGGTCGCGGCGGATCGCCAGCGACTCGTCAGCGAAACGATCGCGAAATTTGGCCGGATCGATGTGTTGGTGAACAATGCCGGCGTGGCGCCAAAGGTCCGCGCGGACTTGCTCGACTCCAGCGAGGAAAGCTTTGATCGCCTTTACGGGATCAACCTCAAGGGACCCTTCTTCCTCTCCCAACTCGTCGCGAAACAGATGCTCAAGCAGGAGCGCGATGCCGAGGGCTTTCGCGGCCGGATCGTGAACATCACGTCGATCTCCGCCTACGCCGCATCCATCAATCGCGGCGACTACTGCATGGTGAAGGCCGGGCTCTCGATGATGACGAAGCTCCTGGCCGACCGCCTCGCGAACGACAGCATCAACGTCTACGAGATTCGTCCCGGCGTCATCGCCACCGACATGACCGGCGGCGTGAAGGAAAAATACGACAAGCTGATTATTCACGACGAGCGCGGCATCACGCCGCAGCGGCGCTGGGGCCAGCCCGAGGATGTCGGCCGGGCCGTGCGCGCGATCGCTGAGGATCGGTTTCCGTTTTCCACCGGCGCCGTCTTTGACGTCGACGGCGGGTTTCACCTGCACCGGCTCTAGGCTGGAACGATGCAGCCCCCGCCGCAAAACGCGTTTTGCTTCGACGGGAAGAAACGACGGTTTTTGTCGCCCTGCTCGAAAGAGCAGGGCTGTCGTTCAGTCCCTCGCTGAATTCCGCTTCTCTCGAAGCGGGCGACGGAGGGGATGTTTCTTGGCAGTTGGCTTGGGGTGGAACGCGAACTCCCGTCGTCCCTGCGCAATTCTTGGCGTCTGCGTGACGAGGGCACCCAAGATTGGGACAAGAAATCTCGCCCACCAGAGCGCGCTGCGCACGCATTGGCATGATGACCGGTTATAAGTGTCGACCACAATTAGTCGTGGTTTGACTCTGCCATGACCACAACCTGTGGTGGGCGTCCGTGAATCCAGACCACCCCGGGAGGGGCCGGTTTTCATCACGAAACCGTCGTTTTTATACCGCCATGTCAGCCGATACCTTGCCCGTTTCGCACGCCACGGATGGCCTGCAGGACTTCATCGCGATTTCCCGCTACGCGCGGTACTCGCCGGAAAAGCGCCGGCGTGAAACCTGGGCCGAGGCCGTGCGGCGGGTGCGCGCCATGCACCTGACCCACTATCCGGAACGCTCTCTCACCGACGCGAAACTTGCGGCGTATGCGGCGGGCGAGGTGACGCCAGCGGATCTGACGGCGCTCGAAGGATTCGGCGGCGCCGGCCTGCACCGGGCGATCCGCGAGGCCTTTGATGCCGTCAGCCGTCGGGAGGTGTTGCCTTCGATGCGCTCGCTGCAGTTTGGCGGCGAAGCCATCCTTTCGAAACACGCCCGAATCTACAACTGTGCCTTCACCTACATCGATCGTCTCGCGGCGTTTGGCGAAGCGCTGTACCTGCTTTTGTGCGGCTGTGGCGTGGGCTTTTCCGTCCAGCGCCAGCACATCAGCAAGCTGCCGGCCCTGGCCCCGCGCAACGAGCAGCTGACCCCGATCACGTTCATTGTGCCGGACACGATCGAGGGCTGGGCGCAGGCGCTGAATGCCCTGATGGAAGGGGCGGTCGTCGGCCGCCCCATGCTCTTCGACTACTCGCTCATCCGTCGCGAAGGCGCGCCGCTCCGCACGTCCGGGGGACGCGCCCCGGGTCCGGCCCCGCTGTTTCACTCGCTGACGCGCATCGAACACATCGTGAAAGCGGCGGCGGGTCGAAGGCTCCGCTCCATCGAAGCCTACGACATCCTGATGTGGGCGGCGAAAGCCGTGCTTGCGGGCGGCGTCCGGCGTTCGGCGACCATCTGCCTCTTCTCCGCGGACGATGCCGAGATGGCCGCGGCCAAGACCGGCAACTGGTTCGAGCAGCATCCGCAACGCACCGCCAGCAACAATTCCGCCGTAATCCCGCGGGCCACGGCCACGCGCGAACAGTTTACGGCGCTCTTCGAGCAGCAAAAGCAGTTCGGCGAACCCGGATTCTATTTTGTCGCCGATGAGGAATACGGCGCGAATCCCTGCGTGGAGATTGGTCTTCATCCCCGGCTGACCGTTGACGCCGCCATCGCTGCGCGTTTACGAGAACTCGGCTACACGGGCGCTCTGCGCCTGGGTGACGAGCTCACGGGTGTCCAATTTTGCAATCTCACGACCATCTCCGCGGCTGCGGCCGAGACGCCGGAAGCGTTCTTCCGACTCTGCGTGCACGCCGCGCTCATCGGCACGTTGCAGGCGGGCTACACCAATTTCAGCTATCTGTCGCCGGTGTCGCGGGTAATCACGGAGCGCGAGGCTTTGCTCGGGGTCTCGCTGTGCGGGGTGCTTGATCGTCCCAGTGTCTTGCTGGACGCCACGGTGCTGCGCCGCGGCGCCGCCCTCGTGAAGGCGGTCAACGCGATCGTCGCCCGCGCCCTCGGGATCGCGCCGGCGGCCCGCACCACCTGCGTGAAACCCGAGGGGACCGCCAGCCTGTTGCTCGGGACGAGCAGCGGACTCCATCCGCATCACGCCCCGCGCTATTTCCGCCGCGTGCAGGCCAATATCCACGATCCGATTTACCGGCACTTCCGGCGGCGCAATCCGCATATGGTCGAGCCCAGTGTCTACGATCCGAATGGTCGCACCGAGGTCATCACGTTTCCCGTCGAGGGTCCGGATTTCGGCATCTATCGCGACGATCTCTCCGCGGTGAAACACCTCGAATACATCCGGCTCGTGCAGGAAAACTGGGTGCAGGCGGGGCGACGCCACGAGCGCCATTCTCCCGGGCTGCATCACAACGTTTCCTGCACCATTTCGGTGCGCGACGACGAATGGACCGAAGTCGCCGAATACATCTGGCAGCACCGCGCCACGTTCACGGGGGTCGCGCTGCTCTGCGACACTGGGGACAAAATCTACGCGCAGGCGCCGCGCGAACGCGTCGTCACAGCCGAGGACATCCGGAAGTGGAACACGCTGGCCTACCAGTCCGTCGACTACACCGAGCTCGAGGAGAGCGAGGATATCACGGAGCTGAAGCAAACCGTCGCGTGTGCTGGCGGCGCCTGCGAGATTGTCTAAGCGGTTTTTACGGCGCAAGAAACCCGAATAAGGTTTTCGCGGAGCGAAAACCTTCGTAGCGTCGCGTGAGATGCTGCTCATTTGTCAAGTTGGATTCGAAACGCTGCTTGCCCGGGAACTCACGGAGCTGCCCGGCGCCGCGATCGCTGAGCAGGGCCCTGGCTGGGTCCGGCTCACAACGCTCAACCCTCAACTCTCAACCGAGGGCTTGGTCTTCGCCCAGCTCACTCTGCGCGATCCGATCGAAGTCCGGGGTGACTCCGTCAACGCCCTCGCCTCCGGGATTGCGGGGCATTTTTTTGCGAGCCTGCGCGGGGAACGGATTGAAGCGGCCTGGCCGAGCGTGTGGCTCGGTCCGACGGAGGTCGTCGGGCTCGGGCGAAGGATATCGGCGGTTGAGGCGGCGGGCGGTGAGTTGCTTCGCAAGAAATTGTCGCGCGTGGCGAAACTGGCGGTGCCCGACGTACCCCGCGGGGTCGGCCCGGCGCGCGGCTTGTTTGTTTTCTTCGCGGATTTTGGCCGCGTGTTCGTGGCGCGCGAGGCGTTTGTCCACGGCCAGCGCCGGATGGCGGACGACGATTTGGCGCCATCGCGCTCGTACCTGAAGATCGAGGAAGCCTACATCATCCTCGGCCGCGAACCCGCCCCGGGTGAAACGGTTTGTGATCTCGGCGCCGCCCCAGGCGGCTGGAGTTTCAGCGCCGCAAAGCGCGGCGCGACGGTGGTCGCAGTTGACAACGGCCCGCTCAAGGGTGGAGCGCTCCATCATCCGCGCATCGCCCATCGCACCGACGACGCCTTTAGGTTTCGCCCGTCCGCGGGCGAAACCTTTGATTGGATGTTCTGTGATGTCGTCGAGGAGCCCCATCATGTGCTGCACCAAATCCTCGAGCCATGGCTCGTGAATCGCTGGTGCCGTCGTTTCGTCGTGAACCTGAAATTTGGCCGCGTGGACGCCATCGCGCTCCTCGGCGAATTACGGGCGCCGGGCTCGCCGCTCGCGGTCCACGCGCCCGGTTTGCGCCTCCGCCATCTTTACCACGATCGCGAGGAATTTACCCTCGTGGGCGAGGTCGTTGCCTAAGCAACCCGACCTGCCCGGTACAAGGCGATAAAGGCAGAAGCCAGGAAGCCAGGACTGGATTCATGGTTTCCTGGCTTCTGCATTCTCCCGGATGGGATTGACGCGGGGTCCGCTTCATCGAATCGAAGTCAGCGCGCGAACTCGCTTCTCTTTTGTTTGGTTTTGTGCGGCCCGCTCGATCAGGCTGTCGCATGCCTAATTTTTCCAAACGTGAACCGGAGCGTCGCCCGACCCCGCGGCCGGCTTATTCGCGAGAGGAATTTGTCGCACCGGGGGACACGGTGCGGATGCGCGGTTCGTCCGTGGGCCTCCGCGAGGCCAAGCTGCCGCCGGTTCCCGTGCCGGCCGAACCGCCGCTCCCGGGGTCGCGCAGTGGTCCGGCGCGCGACGAGGTGAAGTTATGCGGGCTCGCCGCGGTGCGGGCCCGGTTTGCCCGTGACCCGGGGTCCATCCAGCGGCTCTTTTTTGATCGGGCGACGGGCCAGCGGGTGGGAGTGATGTGCCACGCGCTCGCGCTGGCCAAGAAGATCTACCGCCAGGTCGAGCCGGCCGAGTTGGAAAAGGTTGCCGGCACGACGCACCATGGCGGCATCGTGGCAGTCGTCACGCCGCCGGTGTTGCGCGCGCCGTCGTCCGCCGAAGTGTCCGCGTGGGCGGCCAAAGGCGCGCCCCTGCTGCTGTTGGAACGGGTCGGCAACGTGCACAATCTTGGGGCGATTGCCCGGTCGGCGGGATTTTTCGGCGTGGCGCGGATCGTATTGCCGGATCATCCCGATACGGCGCTCCCGGGCGATGCCGCCTATCGCGTGGCCGAAGGGGGGCTGGAGGCGGTGGAGGTGTTTCGCGTTCCAGACTTGCTGCGATTTGCGAGCGAGCTGGCGGCCGTGGGCTACGATGTCGTTGGGGCCGCCACCCGCGGGGGCCGGGCGGACCTGGCCCGCTTGCCGGGCAAGCCCGTGGCGCTGGTCGTTGGCAACGAGGAGCGGGGGCTGTCGCCGGAGATGGCCGCGGCCTGCACGCGGCTGGTGACGATTCCCGGCGGCGGGAACGTGGAGTCGCTCAACGTGTCCGTCGCCGCGGCGATTCTCATGTGGGAACTGCTGACCGCCCGGAAGACGCCGCGCCGTCAATAGTGCGTTCGGAGAAAGAACGTTTAGCCGGTTAACCAGGCGGTAAACATCGCGATTCCTGCGATCGCCCTGACGAATGGGATCGGCGCTCCGTGGCCGATCCCAAAAGCGAAAAGAGTCTTGTCCTTCGAGTCGCGCGCGCGACAGCGAAGGGTTTTTTCCATCTGCCCGCGATTGCAACCCTCGTCCACGCCGCTTTGCTGGGTGGCATGCCTTCCGCGGTCCCGCCCCCCGCCTTGGCGCCGGCGTCCGCCGGCGCCTTCGACTGGCCGGTTTGTTCGGAGGCGGAACGCCTGGTCAGTGTCCACCTCGAGGCGTTCCTTCTCCGGAACGCGTTTGCGCGCCGTCTGGCGGCGCGCCTGCGCGACGAAACCGGGACGGATTTTTTCGAGTGGGTCGACCACCTCGTGGTTGCGCCTGAGGAGGCCAAGGCCTTTTTGGCCGCAGGATTTGAGCGGGAAAAAGTCGAGGCGCCACGCGGCACCACGGTGCTGTGGCATCCCCGCGCGATGATGCCCCGGGTTCTCCTGCCACCGGGAGGAGGGCACGGGGAGGTCCCATCCGTGCTCGCGCTTCGGACCGAAGGGCTCGGGGATTTCCTGGCGGCGCACGACCTCGACGTGCCGATCGAGGGCGAATTCGGGGCCCGTCTGCGTCGCGCCCTCGTCAGCGACGAGAACGGCACGCGCTTGCAGGCTGTCGAGCGGCTCGGCGGCCGCGGTTTCCTGGTGCGCGAACCCACGGCGAAATTTGTGCGCAGCGCCCTGGCCGCCCGCGAACTGTGGCGGACGCGCAAGCGTGATTTCGCGACCGACGCGGAGGGGGTGACGCACGCGTTGGCCCGGCTCGAGGCGGTCCTGGCGCTGGTGGATCGCGATGCCGCGTGTGATTTATTCTTCGCCGAGGAACGGCGTTTTTGGGAGGCCCGCAATCGCGCGGCCCGGGTCCAGAAGCGCCGGCAGGATCGCCTCGGGCTGGGGTGGGGGAACCACGACCACCACACGTTTCGCTGCTCGCGCGCCCACTTCGCCGACCTGAACGCCTTTCTGCAGCGCCTTGGCTTTCAGAAGCGCGAGCGTTACTACGCCGGGGCCGAGGCCGGCTGGGGTGCGCAGATCTCCGAGCAGGCGACGGCGGGCATCGTGGTGTTTGCGGATGTGGACTTGATGCCGGAGGAAACCGCGATCGATTTCTCCATCCAGCGACTGCCGGCGGCGCCGCGCCTCGGCACGGTCGGACTCTGGTGCGGCCTGCACGGCGACAGCTTTTTGCAGGCGGGCATGCACCACCTCGAGGCCCGGTTCGATTTCGCGCGGCTGCGCGATCAACTCGCGGCGGAGGGCATACGGACGATGAAACCTTTCTCGGATTTTGAGTTCCTGCGCCAGGCCTTCACCGAGGGCGAGCGCTGGACGGTCCGGTCGGCGCGGGTGGCGGCGTTGCGCCAGCAGGGTCTGCTCACCGCCGAGCAGGCGGAAAGTTTTCTCCGCGACGGGGCGATCGGCAGCCATCTCGAAAACCTCGAGCGCCACGGCGGCTTCAAGGGCTTCAACCAAAAGTCCGTCAGCGCGATTATCGCCGCGACTGATCCGCGGAATATTCGAGAGGCGCAGGCGGGGTAGGGGCTGTCATGAACTTTGGAGTGCGGCGACCTGACGCCGCTTTTTGCGGCGCGAGCCGCCGTCCTGATAGGAAACAGTGACGAGTTGGAACTCGTCGTTAAAAGCGGCGCCAGGTCGCCGCACTCCAAGGAGGGCTCCCAGGCTCAGAACAGCGGGCTTTGTTCTTCGGAGCGTTGAGCAGCGCCTCGAACCGCGGGTCGCCGCGGAGGAGTGCGCAGCGGAGCGCCTCGTCCTGGTCGCCGAGCAACGCTTCCATCACGCCAAGATTCGCCCAATTGGCGCTGGTCGCGGCGCCGTTTTCGCTTTGGCGGCGGAGCGCCGTCGGCAAATCTCCGAGCCACGCCCGCGCCGATTACGATTCGCCATGCCGGGTCCGGCGAAGCTCAACGGCCCGCGGGTGCCGCTGTTCCACGACGTGTTTTTCCCGCGATGGCCTTTTCGCCGGGGCACCGTCCGTGCTTGCCGCGCGCATCTCCCGCCGCCACGCCCATTGCGAGCTCAATGAATCCGCCCCCTTTCATTTCTGCATGAGTTCCCCCCGTCAGGCAAACTGGAGCGACCGCCTCGCGGCCGGGCCATCGTACAAGTGGATTGTCGTTGGGCTGCTTTTCTTCTCGGGATTCCTGAATATGGAGGACCGGGTCGTGATCTTTTCGGTCATGCCGCTGATCCGAAGAGATCTTGCGCTCACCGATTTCCAAATTGGGATCCTGATGGCGGCCTTCCTTTGGACGTACGCGTTTTGTTCGCCGTTTGCGGGTTACATTGCGGACCGGGTTTCGCGGACGCGGGTCATCGTGGGCTGCCTCGCGACGTGGAGCTTGGTCACGATCGCGGCGGGGTTCGTGACTTCGGGCCATCAAATGATCGGCGTGCGCGTGCTGCTCGCGGTCAGCGAGGCATTTTATATCCCGGCGTCACTCGCGATCGTGGCCGATCACCACTCGGCCAAAACGCGGGCGAAGGCGGTGGGGATTGTGCTTTTCGGAATGAGCCTGGGCCCGATCCTTGGTGGCGCCGGCGCTGGCTGGATCGGGGATCACTACGGCTGGAGGCCCGTGCTAATGATCCTCGGGGGAATCGGCTTGGTGCTGGCCTTCACCCAATGGCTCTTTCTCCGGGACGCCACGAACCGGAAGACGCGCGAGGAATCCCCAGCCGACGCCCGGCCGCCAGCCGCCATGCGCACGGTGGTCGGCGACCTGCTCCGCACTCCCTCCTACGTGCTCATGACCGCGGCGGTCGGTCTGGTCGCGTTCGGGGTCTGGATGCTGGTCACCTGGCTGCCACTTTTTCTCGTCGAGGCATTTGGCCTGACCCTCGCCCAGTCTGGTTTCTGGGGAAATCTTGCGGTCACCGGCCCATCCTTCATCAGCTCCCTGGCCGGTGGGGCGCTTTCGGATTATGCCGGGGCGGGAAATCCGCGGCGGCGCATGCTCCTGATGATCGGATTTTACTGCCTCGTGCTGCCGTGGCCGCTTTTATTCCTCACGGCCAAGGCGGTTCCGCTGGTGCTGGTGAGCGTCTTTTTTTTCCAGCTCTGCCGGGGGATGTCGGATCTGAATTCTCACCCGTTGGTGTACGAATTGGTTCCGGCCGAGCGGCGCGCCACCGCGATCGGAATGGCGAATTGTGTGAACACGGTTTTCGGGGGCGGCGGGGCCTTGATCGTTGGCTATTTCAAGAGTTCGCTGGGTTTCCAGGTGGTTTTTGGGCTGGTGCCGGTCGTCATCGCCGCGTCGATCACCTGTCTGGCAGTGGCCTACCTGAAGTTCTTGCCCCGTGACCTGGCGCGGAGCGCGGCGGCGGCGGCGCGAGCCGGAACCTGATTCCGGCGCCGACTCCAGGGCGCCAGCTCCCCCCGCCCTCCCCAAACGATTTTGTCATCTAATAGATGACAAACGCCCGACGGGTGCATCGGGAGGGTGTCGGTGGTATTTGATCCAGTCCCGCTTCACACCACGATGGCTACCTCCAGTCGACTCGGCTACGAGATGGCAAAGTTCATGACAGCCTCAAGCCCGGATGCATCACGCTCTACTCGCCAACGCCCTACACTCTGTGCGGCAATGGCGTCGGTTTGCGATGGGGTGCCGGGCATCCGGGCTTAGGGCAAAACCGCCAAGGCGGTTTTCCTTTTAGCCTGCATCCCCACCCAAGCCAAAATGGTCGGCGGCAATGTCGTCGACCTCGGTCGTCCGCATCGGAAAAAAGTGTGATGGATGCAGGCTAGGAGGCAGGGTAAGAAACATAAAAACCTCAACATGTCCTACGACGTCCTCTTCCTCGGCACCGGCCACAATGCGCTCGTCGCGCAGGCCTATCTGGCACGGCTGGGCTTGCGGACGCTCTCGCTGGATCGAGCGGCCCAGCCCGGCGGCGGACTGCGCACGATGGAGAATCCACGACTGCCGGGCTTCACGCATCATCCGCATTCGTTCTTTCACCGCGCCATCACCCGGATGCCTTGGTTCCGCGACCTCGAGCTCGAGCGGCATGGCGTGCGCTATCTCCAGCCGGAACTGAACGTCGCGATGCTGCAGCGCGATGGACGCGCGTTGGAATGGTGGACGGACTTGGAGCGCACGGTGGCATCGTTTGCGCAGTTTTCGACGCGGGACGCCGACGCGCTCCGACGTTGGACGGAGGAGTTTCGCCCGATTGTTGAGCAGATTCTCCTCCCCGAAGCGCAGTGTCCCCCGCTGGAACCGGAGCGGCGCCGGCAGCTGCTGAGCCGAAGTAGGCTCGGCCGCAGACTGCTCGAAGTCTCCGCCCTCTCGCCGCTCGAATTTGTGACGCGCGAGTTTGAGCACGATGCCGTCCGGGCGGGCCTCCTTTTTTTCAACGGGCTGCGCGAAGTGGATCTGCGATTGCGGGGCTTTGGTCACGCCATTCCGGCGCTCCTCGCGTCGCCGGCCAAGGCGCAGATGTGCGTGGGCGGTTCGGGCAACCTCGCCCGCGGACTGGTCGCCGACGTCACCGAGCACGGCGGAGAGATTCGCTGCGGCATCGAATTAAAAGAGATCCTAATGCGCCAAGGCCGGGCAGCTGGCGTGGCGCTGGCAAGTGGCGAGGAACTTACCGCCGACCTTGTGGTGTCGGGCCTGAATCCGCAGCAGACCTTCCTGCAATTGCTGCCCCAGTCGAACGTGGCCGCAGCACTTCGGGCCCAAGCTTCGAAGTTCGAGTACAACCTGCTCGCACCCTTGTTTGCGCTGAACCTCGCCCTGCGCGAACCGCCGCGGTGGACGGCGGCCGCCCGGCGGCCCGAACTGACGCAGGCGTTCATGTTCATCGTGGGTCTGGAGCGCTTCGGCCAGTTCTCCGATATCGTGGCCGCCCACGAGCGCGGTGAAATCCCCGCCACCGTGGCATGGGGCGCGTGCCCGACGCTCTTCGATCCCACGCAGGCGCCGCCCGGGCAACACGTGGCTTTCCTCTGGGAAAAGCTGCCCTATGCGTTGCGCGGAAACGCCGCCAACTGGGACGCCGAACGCGACGCGCACGGCCGGCGGTTGCTCGCGCAGTGGACGGAATTCGCGCCCAATCTGGCGGGGAACGTGCTCGACGTGTTCACGCGCTCACCGCTCGATACCGAGCGAGAACTGCCAAATATGGTTGGGGGAGATTTGCTCGTGGGTTCGTTGGCGAACGGCCAGATCGGCGCGCAGCGGCCGTTTCCAGGTGCGGGCCGCTATCGCACGCCGATTCCCGGTTTGTACCTGTGCGGCGGTTCGACGCATCCCGGCGGCAACGTCACCGGCCTCTGCGGCTACAACGCCGCCCGCGTGGTCGCGGCCGATTTGGGCAAGTCGCTTTGGTGGACGCCACCGGAGATCGAGCAGGCGTTGGAGAGTCTCGGTTCGTAGGACCGAGCCTTGTTCGTAGTCCCGCCTTTAGGCGGGAGGTTTGGATAGCTCGGATTCCGCCTGAAGGCGGAACTACAAACAACTGGCGCTACTTCCACTCTTCATCAAAAAACCCCGCGTCCACGATCTTTCCCGGCCAGCGCGGACCGGGCGCCTCCCGCAAATCGACGATGGCGTAGTCGGGCAGCTTTGGGATTTGCAGCGCGTTCGTGCCGTAGGCGTGATCGCGAAAATCGATGCCGCTGTTCAGCACGACGTAGTGCCGCGGGTTGAGCGGATTGGGGAAGATCAGAATCGGCGCGTGATCTCCGGCGGCGTAGGTCTGGCCGCGAAACACGAGTTTGTCCGCGGTCCACGTCAGCGGCAGTTGCGCGAGGATTTTCGCCAGCACGCGGTTCGAAGAGGGGTCGCCCCAGAGGACGAGGTTGCGATTGGCGATGTCGTCATCGGAAACCGCAGTGTCATCTTTCACCGGGGCTTCGCCGCGGAAAATATCGCGCCACATTTTTTGGGCGTGGGCCAGTTCACTCCCGACCCATTGCCCCACCTTCTCGTTCAAGGCTGGGCCGGTCGGCCGGACGAAGACGAACGCGTCCATGAAGGCGTCGTCGATCGGGCCGCTGAGTCCGTGGTCCTTGTGCAGACCGGTCCACGGTCCGGCCACAGCCCAACCGGTCTTCTCTTTACGGAGCCAGACGGACTCCCCGGCGTGGCCGGCGGGCAGGGGGAATTTCTGCCCGTCGATTTCCGCCTGTTTCGCCCAGGTAGGGAATTCCAGCGCGGTGACGTTTTTCGTCGTGATGGCGAGCGTGCCGCCTTCGAGGAGACGGGCGTGGACGTCCGCGCGCGCCCAGTGGTGTTCGAGGCCCCGGATGTTCAGCCATGTGTCTCCGCTGTAGCGCAGCGTGTAGGTCGTGAGGCGAACCTCGCGCGCCAGCGGATTGCCGCCCTGGTCCGCCAGCGCCTCCAGGCGGGCGGTGAGTTCGTCCTTCGTTGTGGGATGATACTTGTGGCCGGTTTGCGGGCCGATGAGCCGTTCGAGCTTCAATCCCTCGGCGGCCAGGGTCTGCTCCATCACGTCGGCCGATTGCTTCTGCGGATCGATTTCACCGCTGTATGCAATAATCGGGCAGTTGAAAAGATTCCCGGCGTAGAGAGTCGCGTCGTACCAGCCCCATAATTTTTGCTCCCACCAGGTCGGCGGCTCTTTCCCGGGGGCAAACGCTTTCGTGTAGATGGGCGTCTCGGCGAAACCGGCGCCGGGCGAAGCGGAACTCCAGCGGCCGGCGTGATGCGTGGCGAGATGCCATACACTCGCGCCGCCCATCGAAAAGCCCGCGACGCTCGTGCGCAGCGGATCGATCGCGTTTTGCCCGTGGACGGCTTCCATGGCCTCGAAGACGTCGACTTCGCCGGCAAACTTCGTCGCGTTGCAGTAGCGGCCATAGGGGATCAGGATGATCGTGTCCTTCGGCGTGAGTTGCGGCGGGCCGGCTTCGCGCTCGGCCAGGAAAGCGAGCTCGGAGCGCTTTTCGCCGCGCCCCAGCAGCCAGACTTGCAGGCGGCTGGGCTCGCGGCGCTTCCAGTTGGGCGGAACGACCAGGCCGTAAGGCTGAATCGAACCGTCCAGCTTCGAGCGGTACCCGCGAACGACCAGGCCGGTGTCATCGAGCCACGGCATCTGGCCCTTGCGCATCAGGGCGGCGCGGCGCCGGCCCTGGCCGAGCAATTCCCGCGCGGTGGTGACGTCTTTGGCCGCGAAAAATTCATCATAGCGCAACGCCCAATCCACCGCCTTGTGGAAAATTTCGACGTCGGGCAGGTAACGGAGAAGCGTCGGCGTCGCGGCGAGCTCGGTGGACAACGCGTCGATCTCCCGGCGCAGGACCAGCGCCCACGCCGTGAGCTCCTCGCGTTCCGGCTTGGTGATGGCGAAGCCGGCCGGCGGCAGCCGCTTGGCGGGCGGCACCGCCGTTTGCGCGGGCGCGGGTGTGCCGCAGAGAACAGCGAGCGTGACGAAAATTCGGCGCAGGGCGAAGGAGAGGGGAAAGATTTTCATGGTTGGGGCCGACACCGCGGTCGGGTGGGTGGCATTTGGTCGTCGTCAATCCTCTCCGCGCGGAACGTGAGAAGAGTCGTGGGGCGGGTTAAAAGTAATCCTTGGTTCGTCATTCTGAGCGTGAGCGAAGAATCCACGCCATCGGAGTCTCCTGTCGCATGGATGCTCAAACTGTCGCTTCGCTCGGTATCTTCGCTGGCGCTCAGAATGACAGAAAGGAGAGGGCTCATTCGCAGGAAATGCCGAACGGCTTTCCGTTGGCGACCTGTCCCAGGATGACAACATTGGTTTTCCGACCGGCGCTTAGAGGCTGTCCTGAACTTTGCCATCTCATTGCCGAGTCGAACGGCGGTAGCCCGCTTCGGGAGAAGCGGGACAAGTCGGATCGATCGATACTTCGGTCCCTGCCCTCCCGGGCAGGGCTACGACGAAGAAGGGCATGACAGCCTCTAGATTTTTCCGAGCACTTCCAGCATGCGTTTCCAGGCCGCATCCCGCGCCTGCTTGTTGGCGGCGAAGCCCTCGAGCGCCTTTCTCTCGGCCGAAGCCTCGGGCGGCGGCGCCACCCCGGCGCGCATGAAGCCATGGCCCGCGCCGTCGTAGATCGCCTGCTCGAACACTTTTCCGGCCGCCTTCATCTGCTCCGCGGTCTTGGGCAGCGTGGCGTTGATGCGGGCATCGTTGCCGGCGAAAGCGCCGTAAATGGGGCAGCTGACGCGCGCGAGTTCGGCGTCCTCGGTCGGAGCCGATCCGTAAAAAACAAAGGCGGTCTTCAGGTTCTTGCTGTTGGTTGCGTAGCGGAAGGATTGTCCGCCGCCCCAGCAATAGCCGGTCACGGCGAGCTTGCCGTTGCACGCGGGCAGCTTGGTGGCGTAGGCGGCGACGGCGTTGAGGTCGGCGGTGATTTGATCCGCCGGCAGCGTGCGAATTTTTTGTCCCACCTCCGTGCTGTTCAGCTCCGCGGTGCCGCCCCCCTTCGCGCCCAGCCCCGAGAGCAGGTCCGGCGCGATGGCAATGTAGCCCGCCTCCGCCAGCTCGTCGACGACAGTGCGGACCCAGTCGGACAGGCCGAAGATTTCGTGAATCACGATGACCGCGGGGGCCTTCGTATTAATCTCGGGATAACCGATATAGCAGATCACGTCGCGGCCATCGTGCTTGACGGTGACCCATTCAAGGTGGCGGGGAGATTTGTCGAGACGCGCCTTCGCCCAATCCTGGGCGGAAGCGGAACTGACGAGCGCAGCAAAGGCGGCAGCAAGGAGGAGGAGACGTTTCATGGGGATAAAACTGGCGCGGGCGGAAGTCCCAACGCGGTGAGTAGCTAACAGACAGGGGAAGCTTAGCGGGCTCGCGGGCCGATGCAAAGCCAAGACGTGAGGAAGCGTACTGTCTCACGCGGGGACGCGGAGGCGCGGAGCAGGCCTGGGCAAGGGATTGATTCCCTTTGGGGCCGATGCCCCGAAGCTTGCTTCGGCCGAGACGACGTAGTTGCGAGCGCCCGCGAGCGGATGGCCGACCACTCGCGGGCGCTCGCAGCTACCTGACCTGGGACGAATGGGGCGATCGATGGTGGGGCGGTGGGGGATTGTTCAAAGGCCCCGGGAATTCTTACTCGCGACCCGCTCCGCGACCTCCGCGGCTCCGCGTGAAAAAGGGGCTCGGGGTTGAGCGGAAATGCTACTGCCACCAGCGCGCCTGGGGGGCTCAACGCGGAGCTTGTGCGCGCTTGCCTCGAAGCGCGGGTTGAAAAACATCGGCGCATGAATTTCCCCACCTTGCATACGATTCGCGGCCAACCCTCCTGGTCCTTTCGCTCCAACCGCGTGCAGGCGAACCTCACGCAACTGGGCGGCCATCTCGGCCCGGTGACGTTTCGGGTCGGCGGAAAAAACATCGCGCCGTTTTCGGTGGCGCCGTGGGCCGGCGAAAAACTTGCGCCGGACACGCCGGACATCATCCGCGTGCTGCGCGGTGATTTTTTCTGCGCGCCCTTCGGCGGCAATGCGACCCCGTGGCGCGGCGAACAGCATCCGGTTCACGGGGAAGCGGCCAACGGCCGCTGGCATTTGGACGCCTTTGAACGAACCGGCGACCGCGTGACGCTGCGCGCGAGCCTCGCGCAAAAAATCCGCCGCGGCCGGGTCGACAAGTTCGTCACCTTGATCGACGGGCATTCGGCCGTCTACCAACGACACGTGATTTCCGGTGCCTCCGGGCCGATGAATCTCGGGCACCATGCGATGCTGAAATTCCCCGAGGCTCCTGGCAGCGGCGTCATCAGCACGAGTGCCTTCGTGCGCGCCCAGGTTTTTCCCGGGGCCTTTGAAAATCCGGAGCAGTTCGGCTACCAAAGCCTCAAGCCGGCCGCGACCTTTCGTTCCCTTTCCCGCGTCCCGTTGCTGAACGGTGGCACCACCGATCTCAGCCGCTATCCCGCCCGCCAAGGCTTCGAAGATCTGGTGATGCTCACCGCCAACCCGAAACTGCCCTTCGCGTGGACGGCGGTGACCTTTCCGAAAGAACGCTATGTATGGTTCGCCTTGCGCGATCCCCGCCAGCTGCGGCACACGATCCTTTGGATTTCCAACGGTGGCCGGCATTATGCGCCGTGGAGCAGCCGGCACACCGCGGTGATGGGGCTCGAGGATGTGATGGCCTATTTTCACTACGGCCTCGCCGAGTCGGCGAAGCCGAATCCGCTGAACCGAAAAGGCATTCCCACGTCCGTCGCTTTGCATCCGAAGCGGCCCACCGCGATTAGTTATATCATGGGGCTGGCTGCGATTCCGGCCGGCTTCGATCGGGTCGCCGAAATCAAGGCGGCGAAAAACGGGGTCGACCTGATTTCCGTCCGCGGCCACCGGGTGCATGGGGCGATTGATCTCAGCTGGCTGAAGTAGCGGGGAATTGCCCGTGGGTGAAATCGGGGCAAGGAATCCCCGCTCCTTGGGTGGCAGCTACGCCGGGCGTGCGGACGAATGCTGGCTGGTGGCGGTCAGGCCCTTTGGAGTGCGGCGACCAGGCGCCGCTTTTGCCGACGAGGTCCAACTCGTCGCGGTTTCCTCTCAGCGCGCCGGGTCGAACCGCGGAAAACGGCCGCCAAGTCGCCGCACTCCAAGGTTCAGGACCGTTTCTAGACGGCGTGCGCGAGGTGTCGCCACCCTTGGGTAACAAAAAAGATCGCAAGCGCCGTGAGCAAAGCCGCCGAAAGGTAGGGCGCCTGGCGGGCTAACTTGCCGAAGTTCTTGATGCGCTTTTCCGCGTGCCGCAGACCCCATGCCGCCACGACGCCGGATGCCACCATGGTGATCGCGAGCCCAAGGCTGAAGGCCGCGACCAGGGTAAAGCCCAGCGTGAACCGTTTCAATTGCAGGCAGACCAGGAGAATCGTAAACGCCGCGGGACAGGGCATCAATCCGCCGGTGATTCCAAACCAGATGATTTGCGGCGTGGTTACGGTGCGATTCGTAAACCGCTTGGCGATATCCGCGGCGTGGGCCTGTTCGTGCGCGTCGGCGTATTCGCCCGCAGTTAGATTCGATAAATCGGCGTGAGCGTGATGATGGTGGTGATCCGCCTCACTGAACAACACGGGGTGAGTGTGGGCGTGGTTGCCGTGCGCGAGCGTCACTTTCGCGGTAAACTCGTGCGGTTCGGGAATGTCGGCGGTTGATTCGAGGAAGGAACCCGTGGCGTCGTCCTTCCGGTCAAACTGAAAAACCTGTGAGCCCCCGTTCGGCCGCACGGTTTCCACGGTTACTCCCGACGCGGCTGCGGCCGACTGCTCCCTCCCTTGCGTATTGAAAAAATAGAGCCGAAAACGCGGCGGCACGCCGGTTTCAAACACGGCCACTTCCATCGAGCCATGGCCGGTATCGACCTTCTTGCCGCCATGGGGCCCTTCCTTCTCGTGCTCGTGCTCATGGGCCGCGGCCAGATGCTGATCCCGGCGGGTGCGCCAGAACATCCAAATCGCCAAACCTGCGATCATGATCCCGGACGCGATTTGGAAATAAGGCTCGGTCGTCTCCACCGACCATTGGGAACCGTAGCGGAGCGCCGCTGCTGCCAGGAGCCAGATGATGAGGGAATGGGAAACGGCCGCGGCAAGACCCAGCATCACGGCCTGCAGCACGGTGCCACGCACCGCGATGATGAAGGCGGCCATCATGGTCTTGGAATGTCCCGGCTCCATCCCGTGCAACGCCCCAAGGAGAATCGCCGTGGGCACGAATAGCCAAGCGTGGGTCTCACCTTGCTGGAGAAGTTGGGCGATGTCCATCGCTGCACCATGCCCCTTCCCCCCTTATGGGCAAGGGGGGACAGTCGCCTTTGGTTTTCGCCGTATTCGGGCTTATCCCCGGGCAGGTCACATCGCCGAGCCGAACCCGATGGCGACCGCCGAGCCTTGCAAATCCGCCGCCGGAAAATTGCCGGGCAGTTCAAAGGGGTCGAGACGCTGATCCAGGGTGGCTATGATTGCGGCGAGGTGCTCAACCAATTGGTGTCGGCGCGCCAAGCCGTGAAGTCGCTCGCGGAACAAATCATTTTCGATCATCTGGAACCTTGTCTTGCCGCCGATTCGACGGCCGAGCGACGACGGAGGCAGCTGAAGGAAGTGACGACCATGCTGAAGCGAGATGTCGAATAAGCGTCGCATCGCTGGTGGTGTCCCACGAATCGACTGCCACGCCAATCGGACGCAACCGCGCGACATGAAATCGGCGGGTTGCCAATAAAAACTTCAGCGCGGCAACGGTCGCGGCTCGGGGTCGATTTCCGATCAACCGGGATGATGGGCCCGTGGGTTTCTTCGGCATCCCGGTTGACCGCGGGTGTCCGGTGGTCTGACAATCGGCCTTCCGATGAATGGCGCCGAATCACTTCTCCGCACGCTGGTCGCCAACGGCATCGACGTTTGCTTCATGAATCCGGGCACGAGCGAGATGCAGTTTGTCGCCGCCCTCGACCGCGTGCCGCAGATGCGCGGCGTGCTCTGCCTGCACGAGACCGTGTGCGCGGGCGCAGCCGACGGTTACGCCCGGATGACCGGCCGGCCGGCCGCCACGCTGCTGCACCTCGGCCCGGGCCTCGCCAACGGTCTCTCGAATTTCCACAACGCGCGCAAGGCGCGTTCCCCGGTCGTGAACATCGTGGGCGAACACTCCACCGCGCACCTGCGCTACGATGCGCCGCTCACGGCCGACGTGGCCGCGTTTGCGCACCCGGTCTCCGGCTGGGTCCGCACACTCGATCAGGCCGAGAACATCGGCGCCGCCGCGGTCGAAGCCGTGCGCGAGGCCCGTCGTCCGCCCGGCCAGGTCGCCTCGCTCATCATTCCGGCCGACCACTCGTGGAGCGAGGCCGGCGAGCCCGCCTCTGCTGCCGCGGACGAGCCGCGCGCCCGGCCGGCGGAGGCGAATCTCCGCGCGGTCGCCGCCGTCGTCGCCTCGGGTGAGCGCGCCGCATTTTTTCTCGGAGGATCGGCCGCGAGTCGCGCTGGCATCGAAGCGGCCGCCCGCACCGGCCTGCCGGTTTTTCTCAACCGCTACAGCGGCCGGGTGCCGCGCGGCCGGGACTGGGCTTTCGCCCGGCGCGTCGCGTACTTCCCGGAACCGGCGGAGGCGATGCTGCAGGGTTTGCAGCACCTTATCCTCGTGGAGGCCGAGGCGCCCGTTTCCTTTTTCGGCTATCCCGGACGTCCCAGTACGCTCGCGCCATCGTTGTGCCGGCTCCACGTCCTCGCGTCTCATCACGAGGACGGCGTGGCCGCCCTCGAATCGCTTGGCGGGAAATCAGTTCTTCCCGCTCCGGCTCCATCGACGGCGATGCCGCCGGATGGAGCGCTGACGCCGGAGTCGCTCGGCGCCGTGCTCGCCGCGCTGTTGCCCGCCGATGCGATCATCAGCGACGAGATGATTTCCTCCGGTGAACCGGTGAACAGCGCGCTCGCCGGTGCGGCGTTCCACGATCTTCTCCCGGTCACGGGCGGTTCCATCGGCCAGGGTCTGCCCGTCGCGGTGGGCGCGGCGCTTGCGTGTCCGCAGCGGAAGGTCGTCGCGCTCGAAGCCGATGGCAGCGCGATGTATTCCCTGCAGGCGCTTTGGACCATGGCGCGCGAGAAACTCGATGTGGTGACGGTGATTTTTGCCAACCGCCGGTACCGGATTCTCGAAGTGGAGATGAAGCGCACGGGCGCGGGCCCCATCGGGCCGAAAGCCGATCAGATGATCGACCTCAGCCGTCCGGTGGTCGACTGGGTCAGTCTCGCGCGCGGCCTGGGCGTCGAGGCTGCGCGGGCCACGACCGTCGCTGAATTCGCCACGCTCCTTACCCGCGCCCTGGCGACCAAGGGTCCGCGCTTGATCGAAGCCCAATTGTGAAGGTGACGGAGAATGCGTTGCGGCGCTTCTCGACGAAAAGCGTGTCCAGTGGAGGGCCGCACTCCGTCGCGGCTGAATTTTCGCGCCAACGCAACGGCCTCGGTGGAACTCGGCCCTCCATTGGCGGGGCGGGCAAAAGGGGTCACGGGCAAAAGGGGGGCGGGCAAAAGGGGTCGGGGCGGGCAAAAGGGGTCATGCTCGAATAATCGACAAGGGCGGGCAAAAGGGGTCATGCTCGAATAATCGACAACGCGCCCTGGAAAGACGCGTTTTTCTGTCCCCACTCGAGCGACAGCGCCAAGAGTATGGGTTCACGCCGCGCAGGACGTCACAAAGCTGCGCGCGCTTCCCGCCACTTTTGTCGATTATTCGAGCA
>CANJNJ010000096.1 GCA_947474995.1 Opitutaceae bacterium
AAAAAGAGCTTTGCCCTCCTCCTGTCCCTCGTGGCCTTGACCGCTTCGCTGCCGGCGGCCGAACAGCTCTTTGATCTCACCCCGATTGTGGACGGCGTTTACGCGGCCATCGCGCGGCCGGCCTACAAGGTGAACTGCAACGCGCTGATCGTCCTGCTCGACGACGGCGTCCTGGTCGTCGACACGCACTCGAAGCCGTCGGCCGCCCGGGCGCTCATCGAGCAGATCAAGACCATCACGGACAAGCCGGTGAAGTTTGTCGTGAACACCCATTTTCACTGGGATCACTTCCAAGGCACCCAAGCCTATACCAATGCCTGGCCCGCCGGCATCGAAATCATTTCGTCCGAGACCACACGGCAGAACATGGAGCAGCGCGGCATTCCGCGGATCAAGCGCCAGATCGTCGACATGCCGAAGGATATCTACCGGTTGCAGGGAGAACTGGCGAAGGCGACGGACCCCAAGGAGAAGGCGACGCTCGCCGATAACCTGCGGCAGGCGGAGGGCTTCCTGGCCGACCTGAAATCGATTAAACCGACGCTCCCGACGGTCACATTCGATCGCAGCATGGTTCTCCATCGCGGCTCGCGGACGATCGAGTTACTCTGGCTGGGCAACGCCCACACCGAGGGTGACGTGTTTGTATATCTCCCGAAGGAAAAGATCATCGCCAGCGGCGACGCCCTGCAGGGCTGGGTGCCCTACATGGCCGACGGTTATCCCTACGATTGGGTCAAGACCCTCGCGGCCGCGGAGAAACTCGATTTTGACTATGTCGTCGGCGGCCACGGCGGCGTGATGCGGGGCAAGGGTCAATTCGAACTCTGGCGTCATTATCTCACCGATCTCATGAACGAGACCGCGCTGGTCTACGCTAACGGGGCCACCATGACCGAGGCGGTCGCTCAGGTCGCGCCGATTCTCAAGGCCCGGTACGATACGAAGCTGGTCGATTTGGCCGCGCGCATGCCCCCCAATATCGAAAAAGCCTACCGGGTCGTCAGCGGGGAGACGAAGTAAGTTCGAGTCCCGATCGGTCTGCGCCAAATGGGGGAAGGAAGGCCTCTTTGGCGGTTCGCTAGCGGGCATCTCGGTGGGCCGTGCGCTCCGCGCGCGGTCAGGCGGCGCGCGGAGCGCCCCGCCCACCCGGTACGCTTTCGTTGGGTTTTACATCACGTAGCCCGACACGGCATCAGCGGCGCGGGGAAGAACGACAACCAGCGGCTCCCTCTGGGACGCCCGCTTACGGGGCCAGGAAGTTCGCGCCTGATTTCAAGATGATGCCCCAAAGTGCACTCGCGTCTGGTTTCCCTGCCGTGCCGCTGAGTACGAACGGGCTCTGCATCGAGTAGTAGCCGCGGTCGTCGGTCTTGCCACCGAGCAGCCGGGCTTGGTTCATGAGCGATGCGAGGTTGTCCTTGGCCGCCAGCAGCAGGCGCACCTCCAAGGGACTGTCCGCGAAGGGTGTGCCGGGTTTGTGGTCCACGCTGCCAGTGCCGGTCAAACGGAGCCGGGGGGAAAGTAACTCGAGGCTGGTCAGGCGGAGGGCCTGCTGATCATTGCGCTCGAGGTGCATCGTCAGTGAGTCGAAGGTGATATCGCGAAGGGCGCCGACGAGTTCGCTCGTGGCCATCAGATTGTTCGATTTCATTGCGAGACCGAGCAAGCCGGTAACCAGGCTGGCGGCCTCGGCCTTGCGGTTGAGAGCGCGGAGCACGCCCTTCGAGCCCTTGAAATCAAACTTCCCGGTCAGGTGGTCCGCGAGGTCGGCGAGGTTGGCGCCCGTGCCTTTGAGACTGCTGGTGACGGTGAATGTCGTTTCGAGCGGCGGCGGCGTGCCGGGATCGGCGGCGCGAAGAAAGGCCCCGACGTCGAATCCCGGCACATCCAGGCTGCCGACGAGCGTGTAGGGGCGGGCTTGCTTGAGATCGAAGCCGAGGACGGTCGAAATTTTGAACGGATTGCCGTTCAACTTGCCGGCCACATTTTCGATCGTGAAGCGATCCGCGGTGGCCGCGAGTGTGCCCCGCAGGTTTTGCAGGGTGGTGCCGGGGCCCTGCTTCACACTCTTGAGGTCGACCTCGATGCGACCGGCAAAACCCGCCCAGACGGGCGAGGGGTCACGTACCGGAGTCGCGGACGTTGTCTTGGCCGCCGGCAACGGAACCGCTGGCCGGGGGGCGGCGGGCGCGGTTGCCATGACCGGAGGGGACGGCGGCGGTTCGGCGTTCAGCGCATTAAAAGCCTGTAAATCGTCGACGGTGATCTCGGTGGAGGTGACGCGGCCTTCGAAAGACAAGGCGTCGGGTTTCAGTCCGACTTTACCCTCGAGCAGGAGGTCGGAGCGCCGGCCATCCTTGGTCAGGACGAGCGGCACGCGCACGGTGCCGGAATTTCTGGCGTCGAGGTTGGTCTCGACCGTCAACTCGAGTTTGCCCAGCGGCAACGCCCCTTGGCGCGCCACGAGATTGTCGGCGACGATCTCGAGTTTGCCGCGCACGCCGTCGGCGACCGCACCGTCGAATTTTACGTTCGCGGATCCGCTGACCACGGGTAGCCGGCTCGCGAGTGACGGCTGTTTCACCAGACTGGCAAAATCCACCGCCAGCGAGCCATGACCGCTCGCGCGCAGGGTCTTGCCGGGAGTGACGTCGCCGGCGACCGCGCCCGTAAGAAGCGCGACTTTTCCTTGCCTAATCTCGAGCTGGCGCACGTCGGCCGTGAGGGTGCCGGCTTTCCAGGTGGCGTTCAGGTCGGTCGCCAGGTCGGCGTCGCGGAGCTGTTCCTGACCTTCGAGCGAAAGCGTCACCCCGCGGGCCGAAATTTTCTCGCCGACCCGCACGGCAATCGCTTCGCCTCCCGGCAGCGACACGTCGAGGGTTCCCCCCGCCAGCAGTCCGGAAATTTTCATTTGTGCCACGTAGGGTTCTGCCCAGGCGAGCGGGAGTTCGCCCCAGCGCACCCGGGCTGCGGGCGCGGCGGCATTGCCCGCCCGGACTTTGAGCGGCTCGAGATCCAGTGAGAGCGGTTGGAGTGCCTCGACGGCGGCCAGCACGGCGCCGCCCTCGCGATCCACCTGGGCCTTCAACGTGGCCAGTTGCAGTTCGTTGCCTTCGAGCCGGCCCTTCGTGCTGACCGTCACGACGAGCGGGCCCGCCGCCGGCAGGTAGGGTTTCACGAGGGTCGTGAGGCGTCCCTGCAGTTGAGCCGTAAACGCCGTCGCCGGCTTGGCGCCCAGGGCGACGTCAGCCGAAAGCGAACCGGTGAGCGCATCGCCGTCCGGCGAGGACACGGAAAGATTCTGGACCTCGGCGACTACGCGCGCGGGGGTGCCGGGCTGGCCGACGGGACTGCGGCCCGCGGTGTAATCGAGGTTCGGGCTGACCGAGAGCGTCACGCGATCGAGCAACAACTTGGCCCCCTCGCGCAGCGTGGCCGAGCGAATGACCAGTGGCTTTGTCGCATGGGTCCGGACTTTGCTGCCGTCGAGTTCGGCTTCGACGACGAACTCGCCGGAGACATCGCCGCCGTCAATGACCCGCGGTTTCACCCACGGCTGGGCCCAGGCCAGCGGCACGCTCAGGAGCGACACGCGCGCCAGTTCCGCCCCGGGGAGCTCAGGCGTCAGCCGCTGATTTTTGAAATCGAACGTCAGCTTCTGCTCCGCGGTGGCGGCGACCAGCTTGCGGCCGTCGCTGGTGGCGATTTCGAACTCGAGTTTCGCGAGTTGCGCGGACACCCGGGAGCCACCGGCATCAAACGCTGCGTGTACGCGTAGTGCGCCGATCGCGGCGAGTTCGGCCCCGAGCTTTTCGAGGTGGGAGACCTGGCTATTCAATGTGCCCGAGGCCGTGGCGGTGCCCAAACCGAGGTCGTAGGTAAACGCCCCGTCACCCGCCAGCGAGATTTCGGGCAGGCCGAAGTCCGCGAGTACCGCGGCAAATTGTTCGCTGCGCACCGTGACATTCCAGGTGCCCGCCAGCACGGGTTTGCCCGCGGTGAAGGCCACACTGGTCTGCAGCAGGGGTTCGATGGCGGCGCCGCGCACGAGTGATACTTTCGCGGCGATCGTTTCGCCGGCGGTCGGTGAGGCTTGGGCGAGTTTTAATTCCAGTCGCGCCCGGTCGGTAGGCAAATGCGGTCCGGTGGCCCCGACTTCGCCGGTGACTTCGATCGCGTCGAAACGCTGGTCCGTGGTCGTGTGCAGCTTCATTTCCCCGGAACCTTGTAGTGTGGCAAGGGCGGCCGTCGGCCGCGGGTCGGCAAAGGCGGAGGTCCATTTTATTGTCGCGGTCGCGCCCGGCGCCATCCCGCCACCGTCGAGCCTAAACGTGGCGGTCTGACTGTCGGGGAGCAGTAGCTTCGCTTCCATTTTAATGGTGCCAAGGCGGACGTCGCCGGGGAGACGCACGCTGGAGAGAATGCCGGCAAAGGGGGCGAGGGCGGCGGTCGAGGCGGGCGCCGCGGTGGCGGTGGGCTTGCGGGCATCGACCTCGACTCCGCGCAGGGCGACACTCCCGACCGTGATGCGGTGGCCGAAAAGATAGTCGGTCGCCGAATAGGTCGCGGTTACGTCCTTGGCGACGATGACGATCCCACCCTGTTCGACGCGCACGTTTCGCAACTCGAGGGATGATAAGCCGGCGGCGACGCGGCCCACTTCGGCCTTCATGCCGGTCTGACCGGCGAGGGCACGGCGAACGGCCCAGGTTTGTACTCCCGGCGTCAGGGCGAGCCCGGCGACGAGCGCCAGCAGGGCAAAAATGATACCGGCAATGAGGAGGATGAGCTTCGAGCGTCGCATATCAGAAATACAGGTTCGGCACTCGAAGGCCGGTGGGTGAGCCACGCGAGAGCAATCCGGGTGCGCGTGAAAATTGACGCTCGTTGCTCTTTTCTGTGGCGGGGTAAGTAAGCGGCGCCAGGTCGCCGCCCTTCAAGGAGCCGACCCGGGGTATCTGCATGGAGAGCCTGAAAGTTCGGCGCTCCGCCGCTCTCGGGGCGGGTAGATCGAGGTCGACGCTGCAGCCCTCCCGTGAAGTTCCTGGCGCCGGTTAGGGGCGCACCGTTGCGGACCAAGGATCAATTTGGCGAAGGCCTTTAGCCGCGAGGACTCGGTAACAATCAGGCAGATCGAAGGTGCGCAGCACGTCCGGCACAAACGACGATAGGGGCCATGTGTAGTCCTCGGTTTCGGCGATGTCGCTGTAACGGGTGAGGGCATTCTTCAGTGTAACCTGCGCCACGTCGGCCGTGAGCACGGCGGCGAACGTGGCCGGCAACGTGCCCCAGCCACGGGCCGCGAGGTGCACGCTCGTGTGTCCGTTGGCCTGCAGCCAGCCGAGCACCCGCAGCACGTCGTGCGTTTTCTGGCCGACATAGGGATAGTCGAGCATGAGCCCGTGGATGGCATAGAAATAATCGGAGCCATACGGTTCGAGAAAACCGGCGCCCGTCGTGCCGGGCTGTGATTCTCCGATGCCGCGGACATCACAGGCAAAGATGGCGGCCGTGGGTTCGTTTCGGATCAGTTCCGCGAGCCACGGATCATCGCGCAGTTCGGCGTCCGCGGAATGGTGCGACACATAGAGCAAGGCGCGCGGCTGGGTGCGCGGCGGGCGCGACAGGAGCGGATTTTCGTCCAGCCGGTAGACGAGGGCGAAGACGCCGGGTTCGGTTTCAACGGCGTAGGTGGCGGCAAAAGGCTTGGGGTAGCGGCGCGCCGGGTCGGGGCGCAGGATGCGATATTCCGGCGGGCCCTCGCGCGGGGGAAGTTTCAGCGTGTCGACAATGGCCTGGCGGAGAGCGGGCTCGCTTGGCGCTTTCCGCGTGCGACCCAAAGCCGCGGATAACTCGCGGGTGAATGAGAACACGGTTCGCGTGCCTTCCGCTTCGAGCTGACCACGCGGGGTGCACCACAGGACTTCGTCCTTTTCGATCAGCAGTGCCGGTTCTGATTCCGCGGTCGAAATCTTCGTCGCGCGATTGAACCACCGATACATCGCTTCCCGCACCGGGCGTGAAAAACCATGGTAGTCGGGACCGAGGAACATCTGGAGGTTGTCTTCGCGGCCGAGCAAGCGGTAGAGCGGGCGCAATCGGCCCCAGGCTTCCTCGAGTCCGCGCACGTCGAAAAAATCCTTCTCCTGATCGAGCAGGATGACGGGTTTGGGCGCAAGGGCGGCGACGAAATCCGCCTGGTCGAGTCCGAGCGCCAAGACCCGCGGGGGACATTGCTCGGTGTCGGCGGGCAGTTCGTTTTCCAGATTGCGCCGAAACGTCGTGATGAAACAGCTCGGCGCCGCCATGGTCCAGCGCGACTCGACGCCGCAGAGCCACGCGGTGTCGGTGCCGCCACCGGAGTTGCCCGTGACGCCGACGTGGTTGGGATCCACCTCCGGCCGGGTCAGGAGGTAGTCCAGCGCGCGGATGCCGTCCCACGCCCGCCACGCGCCGATGAATTCGCCGACGAGAAATTGCTGGTTGCCCGCCTGGAGATGCTCGCGGACACCGGCGCCGAAACGGGATTTGTGTTCCGGCGTGGCGTATTGGAGTCGCTCGCCCTGGCCGATCGGATCGTAGAGCAGGACGACGTAGCCCTGCCGCGCCAGTCCTTGGGCGAACGATTGGTAGGTCGCACCGGCCTTGCCGTTGTCGGTGTGGCCACACGTGCCCACGACCCCGGGCAGCGGCAGGGGGCGCCCCTGCGGCACGTAGAGATTGGCGGTAACGGGAAAGCCGGGCCGGCTCTCGAAAATTACTTTTTCGATCCGGTAGACGCCGCGATCGACGGTGCCGGTGACCCGCGGGTTGAGCGGGGTCTTGGCGGGCCAGGGCCCGAAGACGCCTTGGATTTTGCGGCGAACTTCGGCCACGTAGGCCTCGGCGTCGCCCTTGGTTTTGATTCCGGCGCGGCGGAGGTTGGCCGCGTCTTCCACGGCGCGAAGCCGGCCGACGTAGTACTCCTGCACCATGCGCGGAAAACGGTTCAGCGGTGTTAACGGAGACGGCGGCTCATCCGTCGGGCGTTTGGTACTGCTTGGGATCGGATCCGCGCCCCGCAAGGCCGGCGGGAGGGGAAGGGTGGCACCGAGCAGCCCGAGTCCGGTCGCCTGCAGAAATGCCCGTCGGGAGGGAGGTGTGCTGGGATCGATCATGTGGGGTGGGGTAACGGAGACGTGATACAGGACTCGCGCTTTCCCCGGCAACCGTTCTCGGCGCCTCGGTAAGTTTCGGAGCAGCGCTAAGAGCCTATCCGGCTAATGAGGTAGCGTCGAGGGTGATGAAGGCGCAGGTGAGGTGGACGAAGGCGAGAAAGTTGTCGGCTTTCTTTTCCCAGCGCACGAGCAGACGGCGCGCGCGGTGACACCAACTATGAGTGCGCTCGACGACCCAGCGGCGTGGTTTCCAGCGCCGCGTGGGACGGTCTTCGCCCCGGCGTCGCAGATGCAGGCGGTAACGAAAAGCGGCGGCCAGCCAGCGGGTGATCGAGTAGTCGTAGCCCTTGTCGAGACAAAGGCCGTTGAGGTGGCGCGAGGTGGGCCGCACGGTTTCGGCGCTGGCCAGTGTCGGGGCGAGCAGCTTGTGATCATTGCAGTTGGCCCCTGCGACGCCGACGGCGAGCGGGACCCCGGCCGCGTCGGTGGCCAGGCTCAGCTTGGTGCCGCGCTTGCCGCGGTCGGTCGGATTGGGCCCGGTTTTTTTCCCCACCCAAGGGGGCCTTGGTCATGCAGCCGTCGACACTGACAAAAGACCAGTCCAACCCGACCAGTTCGTCGTAGCGCTGGCGCACCCGCGCCCAGAGTCGGGCAAACACCCCGGCGCACGTCCACCGCTGAAACCAATCGTGCGCGGGTGCTGCCCTTGCACAAGCCCGTCACGTCGAGGGCACGCCACTGGCAGCCTGTACGCCACACAAACACGATCGCCCCAAATACCCGGCGCGGCTCCGTCGGTTTGCGCCCTCCACCGCAGGGATGACGGTTGCGCCGCGCCGGAATTAACGGCTCCACCACCGCCCATAGCTCATCGCTCACTCCCCATTTTTCCAATTTGGCCATCCCAAGCTTAAGTCACAGCTCATCCCTGGGGTACAGCTTATTCTTCACTGATTAGCCGGATAGGTGCTTAGGGCGTTGGGCGCCGGCCCATGGGTTTTTGCAAATTAAACGCAACGCACCGTTGCCTTGCGGCTCCCGGGTTGCCTTGATGACTCAAACCGGGTGGCGAACCGTGCTGCCAGTAACCGAATCTCGTAAACCAATCTCCCATGGCTGAGCGTTATTCTCCGAAGTCTTCCCGCCAACGTCGCCGATCCTCTTTGCGGGTGGAGGCTCTCGAACAGCGCCAGTTGCTGGCGACCGTCACTGGTGCCGGGACCGAGGTGGGATCGAACATCACGAATCCCGATGGTCGAATCTATGATCAAATCCTGATGACGGGCGCATCCGTCACAGTGACGGCGGATCCGGGCCAGGTTACCCGGGTGTCGTTTCTCGATCTCCAGGGCGATATCGTACAGGCGGAATTTGCGGGGAAGGGGACCCTCGTGGTCAGCCTCGACCAGTTCAAGACCGCCGCGCCGGCCGCCAATTACAATCAACCGGGCGTAAACTACGTCGGCGGTCTCGCGTCGTTTACGATTCAGGGTGAAGACGCGACGACCAATTTTTCCGTCTTCTCCATCGGCTCGCTGAATGCCGTGAACAAAGGGTTGTTCACGGCGGACAAGACCGGGGGCAATCATCTGGCCGACGTCGCCCGGCTCACGATTGTCGCGGACCAAAGCCAGGTTGGCGGATCGGCCATGGGTGGAATTCGCGCGGGCAACGCCATCTTCAGTGATACTTCGAATGCCGTGGGGGTAATCGCCAGCGGGGTAAATGTCCGCGACGCCGTCATAATTGGTGATCTCGACGCCAGCGGCGCTGGATTCCCGACGCTGACGTTTGGCACGGGTTCGCAATTTGGAAATATCACCCTTTCGGGCGGCGACCTCACCCAGACCAATTCCCTCGGGATCATCGGCAGCGGCTTCACCGGGGTGAGTTCCGTCAATGGCACTGATTCGGCGGGCGGGACGTTGCGGGCCCAGGCTCCGAACGCCGCCGCGCTTGCCCTGATTGATGGTGATTTGAATGTCGCCGGGCTGCAGCCGGTCAATGCCTTCACCCTCGATGCCACGACCACGTTTGACCTGACTGGCATGACCCAGGCGGACCTCAACAGCGCTTTTGCGGCGCGAACTTTTTCGAACGATTTTACCATCAACGGCAATCTCGCGGCGGGATTGATCCTTGGGGCCGCCGAGTTTCGCGGCAACGTGACTTTTGCCGGAACGGTCGCCGGGGCGGTCACGATCGATGGCGCCGTCAAGACGCTCACGTTCAACAAAGGCCTGGGTGCGGCGTTCAAGGCCGCCAGCATCGGCAACGTAACCGTATCAGGAGGCGCGGTGACTTCGGTCGGGGCGGTCGTCGCTCGCAGCATTGGCAATGTCTCAATCACGGGTGATTTCGGCGGCATGCTCAGCACGGATTATGATGGCAGCGGGTCCTACACGACCGGCGAAAAGGCCATCGGTAATATCACGATCACTGGCAACGACAGTGGTCGGGTCATTGGCGTGCTCGGCATTGGGAATGTCACCATTGGCGGCAACGTGACCGGCGGCGCCGCTACCGGTTCGAACACCGGCGTGGCGTACCGGTTTGTCACGCTGAGCGAGAGCGCGGCCACGTCCGGCGAGACGTTTAAGGCGGACATCGGGATGATTTCGATCACGGGTGATTTGAATCTGCGTTTCAGCGCGGCGGACTTGGGTGCGGGAACACTGATCGACATCAATCGAGGCACCTTCGGCAACATCACGGTCGGTGGAGCCGGAACCCTCAGCAGCACCGATCTCACGGTGCCGAATTTTCTCGGAGCGATCCGGGTGGATACTGCCCTCACTGCCAAATCGGGCTCCATCACGGTCACGGACGGGGCGAGCCTGACTCTGGGTGAGATCAAGGTTGGTGGTGCTTCCACGCTGGGCGACATCAAGCTGACTTCGGGCGGCGCGGCCGGCAATTTCATCACCGTCCAGTCCTCGACCAATTCTGGAAGCAGTTTTGCGCTTTCCGGTCTGACGCTCGCGGGCGCCGAACAGATCACGATCAATAATCTCACCGCCCGCACCATAGGTTCGATTTCGGCGACGACGATCGATAGCGCCAGTGCGGCCATCACGTTGGCCGGAAACCTGAATGGAACTGTTTCCGTGGGCCCGGTCAGCCTGAACGCCGGCACCAGGGGAGCCGTGGCTTGGAATGGCGACGTTGGCGCGAGCACCACAGCCACGGCGTTGACGACGGTTGGCCCAGTCTCGGTCACGGCGGCGACGACGACCTTTGCCGCGGACAAGGGCATCGTGGCCAAGGCCGGGCTGACCTCATTCACGGCGAACGGCAACGTGGTCTTCAGTGCGGTTTCCAGCAGCCCAAATTTTGAACTGGGTGGCACCGCGGGGCCCCTGGTTTTCAACGGCAACACGACCTTCTCGGGCGCGGGGACAAAAATCGCCGTGATCTCCGCCAATGACGGGCTCTCAACCCTAGACACGATTTCCAGTCTGACGTTCAATGGCCTCGTCATGGGTGGGACGAACACGGAGGTGCGGGCCAGTGCGATCGGTGCTCTGACCATCAAGGGTACGCCGAACACCGGGCAGGCACTGGTCACGAATTTCAACGTGCAGGTGACCAATAATGGCAATGCGACGGCGGGCGCGGGCGAGGTGGTGGCGCGCGACGGTTCGAACCTTGCCAGCTATGCGATCGGGAACATCAGCGTGCAGAACCCAAGTCCGGTCGGAATTTCGAATACCCAGCTTTTTTCGGGCGCCAATACGTTTTTTGCGCTCGGGAAGATGGGGGACCTCAACATCCAAAGCGGTGGCGGCGCCAATGTGGCCACGTCGCTCTTTGGGAGTCCGGCCGCGTTGACGGCGGGCGCGGCCTTCGTGGTCGGCGACGGCGACAACACGCTCAACAATGCGGCGGGGATCGATTTCGACGGCGACGGCACGATCGGCACGGTCTCGTTTGACCCCGACATGACGGCCGCCCAGGAAACTACGGCCAGTTTCAGCGGGGCCGCAGGCGTTTCGATCGGGAACGTTAATGTTACCGGCGCCGGCGGCAGCGACCGCCTGATCGGGGCCGGAGGGCTGCAGACGGGGGCGGATGGTCTGCTTATCCTCGCGGGAGTCCGGGCCACGACGGGCACGGTGTTCTCGGCCAATGCGCTGTCGCGAATCGATTCGAAGCTGGTGGGTACAATCGGAACGATTCAAGGGACCGACTTGAGCGTGCAGTTGAGCGTCAGCGCGGGCGCGTTTACCACCACGACAGTGACCACGCCAACCGCGGGCATCATCGCCGCGGCGGGCAGCGCGACGCAAACCGGCGCCAGCACCTCGAATATTGGCCGGATCAACGGTACCGCCGTTTCCTTTGCCAACCCGGGGGACAATCGGGTCATCGGCAACGATGCCACGGATGTGACGGCCACGGACGCCACGACAAACGAGATCGTCGTCATTAGGATCTAGGGGCTGTCAGGTGCGGTGGAGTGCGGCGGCTTGACGCCACTCTTGAGGACGGGTTCCAACTCGTGCTATTTCCCCGCGGCGCGCCTGGTCGCTCCGCGCAAAGCGGCGCCGGGTTGCCCTGCTCCAAGTTATCGGCTCCTTTACCTCCGGCCGAGGGCGCCCGACGAGAAAATGCCGAACAGCCTCGGGTTTTCGCCTGGCCCGCGCCGTCCGCGACGAAGCCGTAGCCACCACGCGCGCTCAGCGCTTCGGCTCTGGCGCGGGTGCGATAAAATTGCGAATGGTCGTCCGCACAAATGTTTCGACGGCGATCGCGTCGAAGGGCTGGCCGGCGGCGATTTTCTTCAGGTAGTCGTTGTGGTAGGTGTAGCTGATCTTGCCGTCCACCTCGTCGCGCAGCGTGAAGCGCTCGTGGCCCGCCGTTTCCTCCGCCCAGACGCGGCGAACGATGGCCCAATAGGGCGCCGCGGTTTTCCAGTAAGCGTCGGCGGCGGCCAGGCTGGGAGCGGTGATGCGCTCGTAGCGGTCGATGCCGATTTCTTCGGCCAGATAACGCGGCGGCTCGACGGCCGTGAGTCCGTCCGTCGCGCGCTTCCACATCTTGCGCTCCTCGACCCAGCCCGTGGGGGTAAGGGTGACCTGATGCGTGCCTTCGAGGACATCGTAATCCTGGCGCACGGAGTGTTCGCGGCGTGGCAGGGGGCGCCACGCGCGCTCGCTGGTCCAGGCCGAGACATTGCCCCGGTGCTCCCACCGGCCGATGGTTTCGTAGCGCGGGGAATCTTCGAGATTGTAGACGGAATGCGTCCACGTGCCGGACGCCTCGTTGGTGGGCACCTGGCGGCGAATCCAGATGTCGTTGCCGCTCCACCGGTGCAGCTCGGTCTTTTCGTAGGTCCAATCCTGGCGCCAGTGTTTGGTCAGCACCGGCCCCGAGACCGCCCCGGCACCGTTCTTGAAATACATCACGAGCGTGTGCTGGAGACTGATGCGTTTCCCGGCGTCTTCGACTAGGCGCACGGCTTCGGTGGCCCACGAGTGATAAGAGCGGATGGGCCGGTAATCCGCCGCGAGCCCAACCTGCTCGGACTCATGGAAACTCACTCGGTAGTCGCCAGCCAGGGCGAGGATGGCAACGCGGTCGCGGGCAAACGCGTCGCGAGCCGAAACCATCGCGGGCAGCGGCAGCGCGACGCCCGGGGCGAGGGTCACTGGGGCCCCCATCGAACTGCCGCCGCGAGGGAGGGCCAGGTCCGTGGGCAGATCGCCCCAGCCAAAGACGTACGTGGTGTCGCCGGGCGGCGGAGAAACGGCTGGTTTGGCCGCGTAGTCCGAGGAGGGGGGGTGGGCGTACGACGTTGAACCGACGGAAAACACCGCCGCAAGGGCCACGCCGAGTGCGGCCATCAACTTCACCACGCTTGAAGGATGTCGAAAAAGACTTCTCTGCTTGACCGGCTGAGCGCCAGCGAAGAATCCAGCGGGAGGACCCCAACCCGTCGCCTCGCTCGGCACCTTCGCTGCGCGCAGAATGACAGGCCTTCTTGGACACTCTCTTGGATCCGCCGCGGGGTAGAAACCGCCCCTCAAATGACGTTGGACCATCATTCCGCCTGAAGGCGGAACGAAGAACCCCGCCACAGCGTTCGGAAATTGTGCGTCGTCGCTCAACCGTTCCGCGTCGCCGCTATTTGTTTTGGAACAGATCACTGCGGACAATTTCCTGAACCAGGGTGCGCACCCCATAGGCGCGAGACTTCGCTCCGTTGAGAATGTTTTCGATGGCCTCGCGGTCGCTGAAACGTACCGGCGCGCCGGTCGCGAACACCATCATTTGGCGCGCGAGGTTGCGGGCGATTGGGGTTTCATCCTGCAGAATCAGCTTCTTGAAGTCCCGCACGTCTTGGAAGGCACGGCCATCGGCCAGCGTGCCGCTCGCATCGACCGGCATCGCGTAGTGAAAGGCGAAGGGCCAGCCGTTGTGCCCGAAACCGTGTTCCGGTTCCTTGTCCTGGGCGCTCGCCCGATAGCGGTCGCGCCAGGCGCCCATCACATCGAAATTTTCCAGGGCAAACCCCGGCGGATCAATTTTCCGGTGGCACATCGCGCAACTTTCGTCCGCGCGATGTTTGTCGAGCTGCTGGCGAATGGTCACCGCGCCGCGAATATCGGGTTCCACCGCCGGCACCGAGGCGGGCGGCAGGGGCAGGTCGTAGCCGAGAATCCGCTCCATGATCCATTTGCCGCGAATCACCGGCGAGGTCGTGGTGCCATTGGCCGTGACTTTCAGCACACTCGCTTGCGTCATCAGGCCGCCGCGCGGGCTGTTCGCGGCCAGCGTCACCCGCCGCATCCCGATGCCTTCCACCCCGGCAATCCCGTAGTGCGCGGCAAGACGCTCGTTGAGAAAAGCGAAATCGGAATCGACGATGTGGCGCGCGGGCAAATCGCGGCCAAGCAGTTCCGCAAAATAGAGCCGCGTTTCCGCGAGTGCCGCCTCGGTCAGGGCATCATCGAGATAATAGTCGCTGTAGAGCGCGGTCGAGGGCGTCGTGTCGGTCATCTTTCGAATCTCGAGCCAGTAATCGAGAAACGCCTCGACGAAACGCTGCGACTTGTCATCGCGCAGCATCCGGTCGGTCTCGGCTTGGAGAATCTCCGGCCGGTGCAAGTCGCCCGCGGCCGCATGCGCGCGCAGGGCGGCGTCCGGACCGGAGTTCCACAGGAAGAGCGCCAGTCGCGTCGCGAGGGCGTGGTCGTCGAGCCGCCCGGGTTTTTCGTCGACGTAGACAAACTCCGGCGACGCCAGCACGGCCGTGTAGCCGGCGAGCATGGCGTCAGTAAAATTGAGTCCGACGTCCATCCGCTGCTTGATCAGGGTCAGGAAGCGCTGCACGTCGCGCTCCTGCACCGGCCGTCGATACGCCTGGGGCAAGAAAGCCCGCAGCAACCGTTCGCTATCGGCCGCCGGATTGCTCGAAACGACTTCCAGCACGGCGGGTGGGCCGGCGCGGCCGCCGCGACCACCGCCGCGGGCCCCGCGGCCACCGCGCGCGCCATTGCTGACCGCGCTCTCTTCCGTTCCCGCGACGGGGGTGCTCTTCTTTAGCGGCAGGTCGCCAAACAGCAGGCGATATCCGGCGGCCGTGGCTTCATCGTAAATCGGGCCTTCCACTTCCATCCACCGAAAGGCGACAGCGGGCATGCCGTCCTTTTGCGCGAGGGGATTGGTGAAGCCGCCGAGGAAACCGGTCGGGCGCGAACGGTAGAACCGCGAAGGATCGGTGACGACGTACTCGTTCGCCATCAGCCAGCTTTCCGTCCACGGACTGATCGACGGCTCGGGCGAAACATCAAAGCCCCCGATCCGGCGATCGCCGGCGCCTTTGGCGTAGAGGGTGATTTGCTCCGGGCGGCGGCCGGCGGAAATTTCGTCGTAGTTGGGTTTGAACCAGTGCACCGGTCCGGGCAGGCCCACGCGATCCATGCCGTTGGCGAACTTCTGGTCGTGGCCGCCGCCGCCCACCCAGAGGGTGTAGCCGCTAAAACGGAAACGATATCGCCCGGCAACGGGCGCGTTAAAACTGTGCCAGCCCAAATCCACGGAGCCGGGCGGGTAATTGCTGGAGATTCCGCCCACGGCTTCGCGCTCGCGCGTCTGCGGGTCGGCGTCGCCGGCGGTCAGCGGGGCCTGCCGCGACCGGACGTCGGGCTGGGCGCTGTTCCCGAGCGCGGGGAATTTCAACCGATCCGGCCCCCCGTTGCCAACGCGCGGCGTGAACACTGCGGTCCAGCGATCCTCGTCGCGCGCCCAATGGCGGACCAACGTGGTGGGCGGCCGGTCCGCCTGCACGCTCATGGCCTGGCGCATGGCGTAGTCGGCCGCGCTCATGTAGCGCGTCATGTGGACGTAGGAGACGTCGAGCGCGGAGCTGACTTTGTCGAAGCGATACGCTTCGCCGTCCTCGGGCAACTGGGCCTTCACTTCGAGCCACGGCGCCTGGAGCAGATCGCGCAGCGCATTCTCATACTCGGAGCGATTGAGCCGGCGCCGCGTGGCCCGGCCCTCCACCGTCGCCACTTCCCGCTCATAGGTCGTCAGCGAGGTGGCGATCCCCCGGAGGATCGTCGCGGCTTGCGCGGCATCCGGACGTTTTTTTTGCTTGGGCGGCATTTCGCCGGCTCGCACGCGATCGTGAATTTTTACCCATGTCGAAAAATTTGCCGGGTCGCCCGGCGCGAACGTCAAAGACGTCAGATCGAGGCCGCCTTCCTTGTCGACGTCGTTGTGGCAGCTCGAGCAGTGGCGGTCCGTGAAGGCCAGCACGTCCGCCTCGCCCGCCAGCGACGCGGCGGCGGCCCGAAATCCGGCCAGCAACGTGACTCCGAGCGCGATGGCCACGGACCGCGGCGAGGCGAGACCAAGACGACCACCAACCGCGCGCAGGGAAGGATTCAACCGGTTTAGGTTCTGATTCATAGGGGTAAAGGGGGAAGGTCTGACTCCGGAACGTGGATAACGTCCGGCGGTCCCGCGATCAAGGAATGAAGCCGGCCGCTAGTTGGCCTTCTTGGCAGCGTCGGCGGCTTTTTGCGCGGCGATGAGCGCGTTTCGCACTTGGGCCGTCTTGATCGCGTATTGCACGGAGCGCTCGAGCGCTTCGGGCTTCAGGTCGCGCTTGTTGATAAAATCAGACGCGCCACCGTCCATCGCGGCCAAGTCGGTCTCTTCGCGGCTGTCGCCGGTCAGCAGGATGATGGGCGTGGGGCACTTTTGCGCCTTCGCTTCGCGCAGCAGTTCCAGACCGTCGCCGTCGCCGAGGTGGTAATCGAGCAGGCAGAGCGCATAGGTGCCACCGAGCAGGCGCTTCAGGCCGCCGGCGTAGTCGGGGACGTGCTCCAGCGTGTAGGCGTCTTCGCGAAAGGCCGCGACGATCATGCCGACCAATTGGGCGATTAATGGATCATCGTCGATCAGGAGAATTTTGGGCGTGCTGGTCATGAGGACATCGCGCGGGACTCGGCGGGCGCATCGGAGTCTTTTCTTCCGCAAAAAGTAGGTCGCAGGCCGGCGCGGCGCAAGTCCGCGCGCGCGCGGCGGTGAGAAAATTTCGGCGCCGGAGGGCTCGGGTTGGCGTTCACGCGCACCTGGCGCTTTCCTCCGACAAGCGGCTCCCATCGGCCTTAATCGCCTTGTGCTTTGGCGCCTTCCGGGAAGGCACGATGCTCGGCTGGCTCGGCGTGGCGGCGTGTTCAAGCACCGTATCGGGTTGGTCGCGCTCGTGGGAATAATCGTGAGGCTGTACGCGTTCGTTTTCCCGTGGGTCGTGCCGCACTGAGCGGCCCAAGCGGCCAGGGCACGAACGGCGAATTTCTCCGTTCGTCGTTCCGTCTTCAGGCGAAAGGTTGGCCCCGCGGCCCAGAGTTGGCTGATTCCGCCTAAAGGCGGAACGACGAACAGAGCGGCGGGTAGCCGGCGGCCACCCTCACTTGTTCAGGAATAACTCACTCGCCACGATGGCCTGCACCAGGCTGCGCACGCCGTAGCCGTGGGATTTGGCTGCGGTCAGGACTTGCTCGATGGCCGCGCGGTCGCTGAAACGCACGGGCGCGCCCGTGGCAAAAATGGTCAGTTGCCGGGCGAGGTTGCGGGCGATTTGGGCCTCGTCCTTGAGCAGCAGTTGCTTGAACTCCCGCACGTCGTTGAAGGCACGGCCATCGGGGAGCGCGCCACGGGCGTCGACCGGCAGAGCGAAATGGAAATCGAAAGGCCAGCCATTCTTGCCGATACCGATCTCCGGCAACTGGTCTTTCGCGTCACCGCGATAACGATCGCGCCAGCCGCCCATGACGTCGAAGCTTTCGAGCGCAAAGCCCGGCGGATCGATCTTGCTGTGACAATTGGCACAGCTCTCGTCCGCCCGGTGCTTTTCGAGTTGCTGGCGAATTGTGACCGCGCCGCGCGTATCGGGATCGACGGCGGCCACTGCTGACGGCGGCGGCGGAACTTCATTTCCGATGATGCGCTCCGTGATCCAGCGACCCCGCAGCACGGGCGAAGTGGCCGTGCCATTGGCCGTGACCTTGAGCACGCTGGCCTGCGTCAGGACGCCACCGCGCACGCTTTGCGAGGGCAGGGTCACGCGGCGCATCGCGCCGCCCGCGACGTGGGGCACGCCGTAGTGCTGCGCCAGTCGTTCGTTCAAATAGGTGAAATCGGAATCCACCACGAGTCGCGCGGGCAGATCACGCCGCAGCAATTCACTGAAATAAAGCCGCGACTCGTCGAGCGCCGCTTCGGCGAGCGATTCATCGAGATAGTAATCGGGATACAGCGTGTTGGAGGGCGTCGTCGCATCCAGCTTCCGCAGATCGAGCCAGTAATCGAGGAACGCTTCGACGAAGCGCGCGGACTTCGGGTCGCTGAGCAGCCGCTCCGTTTCCGCCTGCAGCATCTCCGGCCGGCGCAATTCACCGCGCGCCGCCCGGGCGAGCAGCGCCGGGTCGGGCGGCGAGTTCCACAGGAAAAACGCCAGCCGCGAGGCGAGGGCGTAGTCGTCGAGCCGGCCGGGCTCCTGTTCCATATACAGAAATCCGGGCGAACACAGGACCGCCGTGTAGCCGGCAATCATCGCATAGGTAAAATCGTGTCCGGCCACCAGCTGGCCGGTGATGACGCCAAGATAGCGTTGCGCCTCGGCCTCCTGCACCGGACGGCGATAGGCGCGTTGCATGAACGCGCGCAGCAGCCGTTCGGCGTCCTCCTTGGGATGGGCGGTCACGACTGCCACCGGTACTTCCCGGATTTTCACGACGCGGCCGTAGTCGCCTGCGCCGGAGACGCCGCGAGCGAGGCCCTGGTCGAGCGCAGCGATCTTCACTTCGGATTTGTCCATTGGCCGCAGTGGCAGGTTGCCAAAGAGCACGCGGTAGCCGGCCGTGGTCGCTTCGTCGTGCAGCGGGCCTTCGACCTCCATCCAGCGAAACGCGACCGCGGGCGCGCCGTCCTGTTGCGCCAGCGGGTTCGCCGCAGTGCCCGGCCGATTGCGGAAAAAGCGTGCGGCGTCGGTCACGAGCGACTCGTTGGCGGCGAGCCAGACCGTCCCGAGGTCATTGACCGCTGGTTCGGGCGTCAAATCGAAGCCCCCGATGCGACGGATGTCGGTCGGCCCCTGCGCGTAGATCGTAATCGCCTCATTGCGCCGGCCGGGCGAGACGTCGTCGCCATTGGGATCGAACCACTGGGGCAGGCGGTCCACGAGGGTGGTCTTTCCGTCCTTGCGCGTAACGCGGCTGGTGAATCCGTTCGGCCCGACCCAAATCGTATAGCCACTCCACCGCACGCGATAGCGGCCGGCCACGGGCGCGCGGAAGTTGTCCCAAATCGTGTGAAACGGGTGGTAGTTGCTCCGCATCCAGCCGACCGCCTCGAGATCGCGTTTCGCCGGATCGGCCTCCCCGACGGACAGGGGAGCCCGATAGGCGCGAACTTCCGGATCACCCTTGGTGCCGAGCACGGGAAACGCCTGGCGTTCGGCGTCGGGCGGTCCCCGAAACGTCCGCGTGAAGGTTTGTTCGTCCCGGGCGTAGTACCGTTTGGATTTCGTCGTCGGATTCTCGACGTGCTCCAGTTCGAGGCTCATTGCCTGCCGGATAGCGAGGTCGGCGGCGCGCAGTGAGCGGGTCATCTGCACGTGCGACACATCGAGCACGTCTCCAATCTTGTTGTAGAGTTGGGCTTCGCCGTCTTCCGGCAGGTCGTTTTTCACCTGCAGCCAGGGGGCCGCGAAGAGATCGCGCAGCGCGTTTTCAAATTCATAACGATTAAGGCGGCGCTGGGTCGCCCGCCCATCGCGGGCCAGGCTAGCTCGCTCGGCGGAGGTCAGGGTGCCGGCGAGAGCGCGCGCAAAAGCGGTTCGGGTCGTCGCGGGCGGCGGGCGCTTTTCCTTGGGCGGCATTTCCCCGGCCTGCACGCGATCGTGGACTTTTACCCACGTGGCAAAGTTGGTCGGGTTATCCGGGATAAACGGCAGCGACGTCAGATCGAGTCCCGCTTCTCGATCCACGTCGTTGTGACACGCCGAGCAGTGGCGATCGGTGAACGCGGTGATCTCGTCCCAGGAAAATTTTTCCGCGGCCGTTAGGGAGTTTGGCAGGGCCAACAGCAGCATCCCGATCAGGGCGGTGGGAACGGCACCGCAGAGGCGTTCGTAAATGGCTGAGAGGATATCCCCCAAAGCTGATTTCTTTCTATCCTTCTGCGCGAAGTGAAGAATCCAAGCCGCAGGCTGACCGGCAGGCGGGGATTTTTCGCTCACGCTCAGAATGAAAAACCTTGGTTTTGCGACCGGCTGCAGGAGGACACTTGCACGCATGGGGGGGGGATTTGATTACTGCGCCGCGTAGCCGCCATCGACCGACAGACAGGCGCCGGTCACGAATGAGGCTTCGTCCGAGGCGAGAAAGAGCGCAGCATTGGCGATCTCTTCGGGCCGCCCCAGGCGTCCCATCGGGTGCCGTTCCTCCAGGAATTGCCGCCGCGAGGGATCATCCGTGAGCACTTTAGTCAGGGCGGAATAGACGAATCCGGGGCAGAGGACGTTGATGCGAACGCCACTCTTCGCGAAGTGCACGGCCATGTCGCGGGTAAGTAACACCACGCCTCCCTTGCTGTGCACGTAACCGTCCATCCCGTTGCCGAGCCCGACGGGCCTTCCGACTAGGCCGTAAATGGAAGACAAATTGACAATCGAGCCGCCGCCTTGGCGCACCATTTGCTCCACGGCAAACTTCGAGACGAGAAACGTCCCCTTCATGTTTACCGCCATGACAAAGTCCCAGGTGCGTTCCCAGTCCCAGTGCTTGGGCGCGTGGCGGGACGTGACGCCCGCGCTGTTCACGAGAGCGTCCAGCCGGCCAAACTTAGCGACGGTGCGCGTGACGAGTTTTTCCACTGAGGCGCGCTTGGACACGTCGCAGGCGAAGGCCGTGGCCTCGCCCCCGGCGTGGTTGATTTCGCGCACGATCGGTTGGACCGATTTCACCGTGAGGTCCGACGCGACAACCCGGGCGCCCTCCTGGGCGAACCGGACGGCACACGCGGCGCCGATGCCGGAGCCGGCGCCAGTGATGAGCACAACTTTGCCTTCGAGTCGGCGTTT
>CANJNJ010000097.1 GCA_947474995.1 Opitutaceae bacterium
CCCGTCACCGATCCCCACGGCGACCCGATTCCCAGCCGGCAGGGGAAAATCGACGTCCAAGTCTACTCGACGCTCGCGAGCTGCGCGGTCGACCGCACCCTTCGGGTCGTCCGCGTCACGGAGCAGTCCGCCGAATTCCTGCAGTTTGCCGAGCAACACGGCCTGCTGCCGGGATCCCAGGTACGCGTCACGGACCGGAACTTGGTCGCGGGATTGCTCACCCTTCGGCGCAAAGGCGCCCGCCCGCTTGCGCTGAGCCTGGCGGCGGCAGGAAACATTCTAGTGCAGCCGGTGCGTTAGGCTGAGTTGGACGTTCCGCCTTCAGGCGGTCTCGGGATGACCCCGACGCCGGTCGAAGACCGGCGCGACTCAAAACTCCCAGCGCAGCCGCAGCACGTGAATCCAGTCGGTCGCCTGCCCGCCCAGGCCCCGGCTCAAACCGTAGTCGAGCTGCAATTTCTTCTTCAGGTCGAAGGTCACGCCTCCACCGAGCGTACCCGCCAAGGTCGAAGCGCTGGCGGACGACACCGCCAAGGTCGTCTCCGCGTAAGCCCCCAGTGAACCGATGAGATGCTGGTGCAGAAACCCGCTGGCAAACCAGCGCGAATCATAGCGCGTGTTTCCCGCGTTGCGCAGGATGTCCCATTGCCCCATCGCACCCAGTTCCGTGCCGCCGCCCAACGACATCGACCAGGGCACAATGACGCCGCCCTCGGTGTGATTGTTGCCCACGCCGCCGGTGTTGCTCGGCAGCTTGACATAGGGAATCACGGCGGCAGCCGCGCCCCGGGTGGGATCGCGCCAGAAGGTCCACTTGCTGCGAAGCGACACGTCGCCGCGGCCGGAATGCGACGTGCGCGTACCGCCCAATTGCACGGTTTGCTTCACGAAGAACTGCACGCCGACCTCCAGATCGACATCCCGGGTCAGGCCCGTCGAAAGAATCGTCGAGGCCAGCCCGAGCGCGTTGTACCGGCTGGGCTCGACCCGGTCGCGGTTCACGCCGATCGAAATCGCATCCATCCGCAGAAAAAAGCTTCCCGGCGCGATAGTCTGGGGCGTCTCCGTCACCTGGGCCCCCAGTCGCGCCGCCACGATCAGCCAGAAGGCAGGGACCCACCAGTGACGACGCCGGAAACTCCTACGAGTGTTCATCCCGCGAGTGAAGGCGGAGTGCCCTTGCCCGCGCCAGCCAAAAGGGGCTCGCGCCTCCCCCAACTCCCGCACTCACCCCCAATTCCCCTGTCACCCCGCAGAGCTGCCGCGACCAATTTTTTGTCACGGCCGTGACAAGAAATTGGTCGCGGCGAAAGGCGGGAGGCCGGTCCGGGGTTCGGGGCGCTGGACCGCGCCCTCGCGGCCGGGCCGCGTCTGCCGAGGTTCCCTTTCCCCCTTGCCGCACCGCGCGTCCGCCCCGCACACTCGCGGGAGATGTCGCCTACGTTTGCGCGCCTCGTGTTTGCCGTCACCGCCGCGTTTTTCGCGGCGTTTTTCCTGTGGCCTGTCCTGCAGATCGTGCGGGGTGGTTTCATCGATGCCGACGGCCACTTCACCCTCGCCTACCTCACGGCCCTGCTCTCCGACCCCACTTACCTGGCCGGGCTCCGCAATTCCTTCCTGCTGGCCTGCGTCTCCACGGGACTCGCGCTGCTCCTCGCGCTGCCCCTGGCCGTCGTCAGCGATCGCTTTCTCTTTCCCGGCAAAGCCCTCCTCGGATCGCTCGTGCTCGTCCCGATGATCCTGCCGCCGTTCGTCGGTGCGATCGGGCTCAAGCAGATCTTCGGTCAATACGGCGCGGTCAACGCCGTCCTGCATCACCTGCACCTGCTCGCACCCGCGGCGACGATCGACTGGTTCGCTCGCCGCCAATTCCTCGGCATCGCCATCGTCGAGGCCTTCGCGCTCTATCCCATCATCTACCTCAACGCGGTGGCGGCGCTGGCGAACATCGATCCCGCGATGGAAGAGGCGGCGCAAAATCTCGGCTGCACCGGAGTGCGGCGGTTTTGGAAAATCACGCTGCCACTGATCCGTCCCGGGCTCTTTGCCGGCGGCACGATTGTCTTCATCTGGGCGTTCACCGAACTCGGGACGCCGCTCATCTTCGACTACGACCGCGTGACGAGCGTGCAAATTTACTACGGGCTCAAGGACATCGGCAGCAACCCGTTCCCCTTTACGCTCGTCGCAGTCATGCTGACGTGTTCCGTCGCGCTCTACGCCTTGAGCAAGGGACTGTTCGGCCGCTCCAACTACGCCATGATGGCCAAGGCCACCAGCTCGGGCGGCCCGCGCGCGCTATCCGCCGGACGCGCCTGGCTGTGCACCGGGCTGTTCAGTGGCATCACGCTGCTCGCCGTCTTACCCCACCTCGGCGTAATCTTGGTGGCGTTCTCGCGCGACTGGTACGGAACCGTCGTCCCCCACTCGTACACGCTCGATAATTTTCAACTGGCCCTCGGTCACGACCTCACCGTGCCGGCGATCGCGAACAGTCTCCGCTTTGCCAGTATTTCCAGCGTCATCGATCTGATCCTCGGGGTCGCGATTGCCTATGTGGTCGTGCGCAGCAAGGTGCCCGGGCGCGGCGTGCTCGATTTTCTCGCGATGCTGCCCCTTGCCGTCCCCGGACTCGTCCTCGCGTTTGGCTACCTCGCCATGGCGCAGGACGGAAAATTCTTCTCGTTCCTCAATCCGACGCGCGACCCGACGGTCCTGCTCATCATCGCCTACTCGGTGCGCCGCCTGCCATATGTGGTCCGTTCGGCGGCCGCCGGTTTCCAGCAGACCAGCGAAACCCTCGAGGAGGCCGCCCAGAACCTGGGCTGTCCGCCGTTCAAGTCGCTGCTCAAGATTACCCTCCCGCTCATCACCGCGAACCTCATCGCCGGCGGGTTGCTGGCGTTTGCGTTCGCGATGCTGGAGGTCAGCGACTCGCTCATCCTCGCGCAGAAACAGGCGTATTATCCGATCACCAAGGCCATCATGGAGCTCTTCCAACTGCTGGGCGACGGGAAGTTCATTGCCAGCGCGCTCGGGGTCTGGGCGATGGTCTTCCTCGGCGTGACGATCGCCGGCCTCAGCCTCGTCCTCGGCCGCAAACTCGGCGCGATCTTTCGCGTCTGATTCGTCTCCATGTTACTGCTCGTCGTCGTCTCGCTGATTTGGGCGCTCTCTTTCGGCCTCATCAAACGCTGGCTGCCGGGCGTGGACAGCGCGTTTGTGGCGACGGCCCGGCTCGGTTTGGCGCTCGTCGTGTTCCTGCCCTTTCTCCGGCTCAAGAACGTGTCGGTCGCGACCGCCAGCGCGCTCGTCGGAATCGGCGCCGTACAGTTCGGGCTCATGTATCTGGCCTACCTCGCAAGCTTCCCCTACCTGAGCGCCTACGAAGTCGCCCTCTTCACGATCACCACGCCCATTTTCGTCACGCTCTTTGCCGATGCGCTGGACCAGCGACTGCGGCTTCGCGCGCTGCTCGCCGCCCTGCTGGCGATGCTCGGCACTGCCTTCGTCGTGGTGCGGCCCGGCGAGGTCAAAATTGCACTCGCCGGACTGGCCCTGGTACAACTTTCCAACGCCGCCTTCGCCGTCGGGCAAGTCGCCTATCGGCGACTGCGCGCCCGCCAACCCGACCTCAACGATCGCCACGTCTTCGCCCTGCTCTACGCCGGGGGATTCGCCGTGGCGCTGGCCGTATTCCTGAGCCGCGGCGGCGACGTCGTGCTGCACGGCCCGCAGTTCGGGACGATCATTTACCTCGGGCTCGTCGCTTCGGGACTCGGATTTTTTCTCTGGAATGTCGGCGCAACCCGCGTCGAAGCCGGCACCCTCGCCGTCCTGAACAACGCGAAGATTCCCCTCGGCATTGCTTGTTCGCTGCTTTTTTTCGGCGAACAGGCCAACCTGCCGCGGCTGTTGGCCAGCTTAGCCTTCATGGGCCTGGCCGTCTGGGTGGCGGAGAGAAAACCGGCGGGCCGATGATCGGAACCTTCGTCCTGTCCTCTCGCGGTCATTCTGAGACGGGGCCCAACGGAAGCCCGTTCGGTATTTCCTGAGGATGAACCCTCTCCTTGCTGTCATTCTGAGCGCCAGCGAAGAATCCATGCGGTCGGGGACTCCGATGGCCTGGATTCTTTGCTGCGCTCAGAATGACACAGCAAATTAATTCAGAAACCAGGAAGCCAGGAGCCTATTCATGATTCCTGGCTCTTGAATTCCGGAGACTCTAGCCCTTCGTCTTGAAGGTCCGCGAAAAGTTATTTGCCGGGACGCTGATCGTGTAGCTCTTGCCGTCGGCGGCCACGACCATCTTGACGATGTTGCCCGGGCATTTCGCCGCATCGGGACCGGTGAAGTTGTCATGGTTCGCCACGAATTCCGGCGCGGCATTGTCCCCGGCCGGCACGTTGTAACTCTGATGCACCTGAAACAGGGCCTGCACCGACTTGGCGGTCTTAATCGAAGCAAACGTCCCCGGCTGACCACCTTTCTTCGGTCCGTTGTTCATCATGACCACCGTCGGCTGGAGGCTTTGCAGCAACAGCGGATTGTTGCTCACCTCGAGGCCATGGTGGTTGGTCTGATAGACATCAACCGTTCCGGCGAGATTGTAGGGTGTCACCAACTTCTCCTCGAGGTTCCAAGTGAGATCCCCTCCCTCGAAGAAGCGGAAGGCGCCGAACTGGAGCACGAACACCGCGCTGTTGGCGTTGTCGCTGGGATCGACCGGCTGGCCGGGGACGGTCCCCGTCAACGGATTCCTTACCTTCATCTGCGCGGCGGTCGGCTCGACAAATTTTTTGTCGGCCGCCAAGCAAGACAATGAAAGCTTCGGCGCATTTGCTCCCCGCCCCGCTTGCAGCGGAATCACCACCCCCGGCGCCAGCGCCGCGCGTTTGGCCGCGATTTCACGATAGGGTTTGATCTGGATCGGATACGACGACGCCGTACGACCATCCGGATCGGCATCGGGAATCGCCCGCTGGTAGATGGTGCCGAAGGGAATCTGCTGCGCGACTTCCGCGGCGCCACCGAAGTGATCGGTGTGAAAATGGGTGAGGATCATGTAGTCGATCTTCGTGAGCCCCGCCGCCTTCGCGGCGGCGACAATCCGCCCCGGATCCCGGCCGCCGGGATTGCCGGTGTCGAACAACACGGACTCGTCATTCGGCGTCACGATCAGCGTCGAGCCGCCGCCTTCCGAATCGATCCAATAGACGTCGAGCGTCTTGGTCTTTTGATCGGCGCGGGCGCTGCTGAATACACTGGCGAGACCGCACAGTGCCAAGGCGAGGAGTAGTTTTGATTTCATGGGGAAAGGGATGGTCGGCGGGAGACCTGGTGTGCACCTCGTTCCGCCTTTAGGTGGGGTTTGGTCGGATTCCGCCTGAAGGCGGAACTACTAACAAACCCATTTGTTACTTTGCCGTAGTCGCGTACGTCCGCGCGTGCCCGTTCGCGGGAATCGAAATCGTGTAGTGTTTTCCATCCGGCGCGACGGCGAGCTTGAGGAAGTTTGCCGGGCAATTGTCCGCCGGCTGCGCCTCCTCGAGGTTGGCGATGAATTCATCCGGGGCATTCGCCGCCGCCGGCACATTCAAGCTCTTGTGAATCTGGTAGCGCGCCTGGAGCGACGGGGCGGCATTGATCACCGCCATGGAACCGGGCTGGCCGCCCTTGCGGGGACCGTTATTCATCACGGACACCACCGGAGCGAGGCTTTGGACAAACATAGGATTGTTGCTCGAATCGAGTCCGTGATGGTTGGTCTGATAAACATCCACCAGGCCGACGACGTTGACCGGCGCGACCAGCTGCTCCTCCAGGTGCCACGTGAGGTCGCCGCCGTCGAAAAAACGGAAGCCACCATACTCGAGGACAAAGACGGCGCTGTTGTCGTCGTCCGACGGCACCACGATTTTGGCCGGCGCCGTGCCGGCGAGCGGGTTGCGCTGCCTCGCCTGGGCCGCGGTCGGCGCCACGATTTTTTGATCCGTGGCCAGACAACGCAGTTCAAGTTTCGGCCCACCCGCGCCGGCCACCGGCCGCAAGGGAACGATGGTCCCCGGGGCGAGCGTCACCCGCGGGGCGGTGAGCTCGCGCCAGCCTCTGACCTGCAGCGGAAAGGTCGACGCACTCTTTCCGTCCGGATCGTGATCCGGAATCTCCCGCTGATAAATTTTCCCAAACGGGAGCTGCTTCACGATCTCGGAGGCGGCGCCGAAGTGATCAGAATGATAATGCGTCAGCACCAGGTAGTCGATCTTGGTCAGTCCGGCGGCTTTCGCCGCCGTGACGATCCAACCCGCATCACGCGCGCCCAGGTGCCCGGCATCAATCAGCACCGACTCATCGTTGGGAGTCACGATCAGCGTCGACCCGCCGCCCTCGGAATCGATGAAATAGACCTCGAGCGTCCGATCCTTTTTTCCCGCCCGGGCGCCCACCGTAAGCAACGCCAATCCGAGCAAAAGTCGCAAACCGTTTTTCATGGGGTAATTTTCGCCCGGATAACGCCGCCGGCCTCGGATCAAAGCCGATCTATCCGCGCCATCCGCGGTGAAGGCCTTGCTCAGGTCTTGGAATAGTAGGCGTTGATTTTGTCGGCGACGTCGCGGAAGCCGATGTCCTCGCCATAAATCAGTTTGAATTCCGCGATGGCCGCCTCGGGTTTACCCATGATCTCGAAGCACGCCCCCAATTCGTACACCACGTCCTTCTTGATGTCGTCCAGGGTCGCGCCCAATTCCGTCTTGGCCGTCGAGAGCTGGGTGATGGCGAGATCGTAAAGTCGCTTGGCCTTGAAGCAGCGGCCGAGTCCGACGAGGGAAGCGATGCGCACCTGGGGCCCCTTTTGCGCCTGTTGGAACTGGGCGATCGCCGCGTCGACCTTGCCCAATTCCAACAGCAACGTCCCGAGCGCATGGCGCGCGACGTAGTCGTTCGGATAACGCTCCACGTAGCGCGTCGATTCCGTGAGCTTGAATTCCGCGAGCTCCTGGCGGACCGCATCCATCTTGGCCTGGGCGGCGGGATCGCTCGGCGCCGCGGCCACCGCCGCCTCCGCCGCCTTCACCCGCTGATCAATGACTGCGGTCGCCAATTCCGCCTCCTGCTTTTCGAGGGCAGCATCGGCGCGGCCCACCGGCTGCTGCCGGGCCTGGCGCACCCACACGAGCGACTGCTCCAGGTTGCCCAGCTGCTTGTAGGCCTGCGCCACGCTGCGGTAGTGATTCAGATTATTCGGCTCCTTCGCCACCCGCTCGAGCGCCTCGTCGAGCAGCCGCTGCGTCATGTTGTCGGCCGTCTTGACCTTGCCCTGTTGCTCGAGCGAAACCGCCTGCGCCTCATCGCGCAGTTTGTCCCGGTAGTGCGTCTGCTGATCCCAATTGTGCTTCGCGACGGTCTGCGCCACCGACGCCTTGCGCATCAGGTTCTGGGCCTCCGCGTCGTTGGGCTTCGTGGTCAGAATCAAATCGGCGATTTTCAGCGCTTCGGTCGGTTTGGCCGCCGCCAGCCAGGCTTCGCCGAGCGCCAGTAAATTGGCCCGGTTCTCCGGTTCGAGCTCGCGAATGGCGTCGAGCGCAAAAGCCACGGTTTCGGGGAAGCCCAGACCGGCGGCCGCCTCGGCGAGCATCTTGAGCGCCGGCACGCTGGCCGGATCTTTCGCCAAGAATCCGTCCGCGGCCTCGAGCAATTTCGCCGGTTCTTTCTTTCCCCCGCCAAACATGAACGGAGCCGTGGAAAGACCGCTGAGGGTCTTCGCCATGAAACCTCCGCCCTTGGTCTTGTGCTGACGGAGCTGGGCGACCCGCTGCAGCTTGCGCACCGGCAGGCAGCCCGGCGCCAATTTCAAGACCTGCGCCGTGACTTCGAAAACGTAGTCGAGATTGCCGCGCTCCAGCGCCACGCGCGCATTCTCCATCAGCTTTTGGGCTCGGGGGTCGAGGGAGGCGACAGTGACTTCGGGCATAGGGAAGTAAAAGGGAAGGCCCCGGTTCCGGCGCGGTCAACGCCGGAGTAACGCGAAGCCGACCTCCGAGCGGCGTCGGAGCCTTTTACCCCAACAGCCCTTCCGCCTTCACCGCCGCCGCCAAATCCGCCAGTCCGTGATTTACGGCTTCGGTCGTCGGCCCCTCGACCAGCAGCCGCAATTTCAGCTCCGTGCCCGAATATCGCACCAGGACCCGGCCGTCGCCGCCGAGCGCGGACTCAACCGCCCGAATCGCGGCGGAAAGTTTTGGCAGCGCTTCAAGTGCAACCTTCTCCCGCACTTTCAACGCGGCGCTCACCTGGGGATATTTCCGCAACGCACGCCGCAACGCGGAGAGCGGCCGGCCGGTGGCCAGCATCACCTCGATGACTTTCAGCGCCGCCACCAGGCCATCACCGGTTGGCGACACTTCGGAAAAAATGATGTGTCCCGACGATTCGCCCCCGAGCGTCGCGCCCTCCGCCAGCATGCGCTCAATGACATAACGGTCGCCCACGTTGGTCCGGAGCACGCGGCCGCCGGCCGCCGCCACCGCCGCATCGACCCCCAGATTGCTCTGTTGGGTAACGACCAGGAGATGCTGGACCAGCCGGCCGTGCGCGAGCGCGTGCAAGGCCAGCAGCGTCAGGATCTCGTCGCCATCGAGCACGTCGCCGTTCTCGTCGCAGAGCACGCAGCGATCACCATCACCGTCATGCGCAAGACCAAGCCGGGTCCGTTCCGCGCGCACGCGGTCGGCGAGCGGCTGCGGGTGTTCACTACCCACACCGGCGTTGATGTTTCGACCGTCCGGGCAATCGCCGAGGCCAATGACTTCCGCCCCGAGCGCGCGCAAAACCGTCGGCGTCGTGGCACAAGTGGCGCCGTGCGCCGTGTCGACCACCATGCGCCAGCCAGCCAGGGCCTGCGGAGGCAGCATCGCCTGGGTCGCGGCGACGTAGCTCGCGATCGCACCCGGCCACGACTCCGGTGGCACGCGAACCGCCGCGTCGAGCGCCGGCGGAACGGCCGGCATCAGCCGTTCGATTTCAGCTTCCTGCCCATCCGTCAGTTTGAGACCGCGGGGACCAAAGAACTTGATGCCATTGTCCTCCGCGGGATTGTGCGACGCCGTAATCACGACCCCAAACACCGCGTCCTGCTCGCGCACCGCCCGCGCCACCGCCGGCGTCGGCAACACGCCCAGTGAAATGGGAACCGCCCCACCCGCCCGAAAACCGGCCGCGACCGCGGCTTCCAGCGCGGGCCCCGAAAAACGCGTGTCCCGCCCGATCAAGACGCGGCCCTTGGTTTTTAGCGACGTGGCCGCCGCCATTCCCAGTCGGGCCGCCAGCGCCTCGTTCATCACCGGGCCGCCGTAGTGCCCCCGCACGCCATCCGTGCCGAAATATTTCCGGGTCATGGGAGGGTCGACGCCGGGCCCGCCAGCGGCGCCGGATTACGACGCATAAAATTCCCGGGTCGCCGCGATCTTCTTTTTCACTTCGCCACCGAGCAGGAGGTCGCGCGCCAGGGCCACGCCGTCACGCACGCTGGCCTGCTTGCCGACGATCTCCATGGCCACCGCCGCGTTGAGCGCGATGGTATCCGCCAATCCGGCCGGGCCACGGCCCGCCAGCAGCGCATCGATGATCGCGAGATTCTCCGTCAGGTCTCCGCCCAACAGATCGGAAAACGGCGACCGCGGCAGACCGAAGTCCTCTGGCAGCCAGTCGCCGTCGAGGGCACGCCGCGCGCCAAATCCGCGGACGCGATTCGTGGTTGCGGTCGTCAATTCGTCGATGCCGCGCTGGGCATCGATCACGCCATGCGCGACCATTCCGGTCTGCGTCCCGAGGGTATCAATCGCCTCCGCCAGCCGCGGCACCCAAGCGGCCGAAAACGAGCCGAGCACCAAATGCGCTGGCTGGCCCGGGTTGATCAACGGGCCCAGAATATTGAACACGGTTCTTTGTCCGCGGGCCGCAAGCGCCTTGCGCACCGGCACGATGTGCTTGAACGCCGGGTGATACGCCGGCGCGAAAAAGAAAACGAAACCGAGTTCGTCCAGCGCCCGACGCAACTTCTCCGGCGGCGCATCGAGTTTCACGCCGAGCGCCGCGAGGAGATCGGCACTGCCGCATTTCGACGTAATCCCGCGATTGCCGTGCTTCATCACGATCACGCCCGCGCTGGCCAGCACGAGCACGACCACGCTCGAGATGTTGAAACCGCCCGCATGGTCCCCGCCCGTGCCCACGATATCGATCGCCCGCGCCGCCCAGGCCTCCACGCCGGGATTCGTCGCCCGGGAGCGAAACGCCGCCGCAAACGCCGCGACTTCCGCCGGGGACTCGCCCTTCCGCGCGAGCGCCGCGAGAAAATCGCCCTTCACTTCGTCGGAGGCCTCGGCCGCCGCCAGCACCACGGCCGCCGCCTCGACCTCGACCGGCGTGAGTTCACGGCCGGCGGCGAGTTGAGCGGTAAGATCGGGAAGGATGGTCATTTTAAAGCGGGGCCGAACCCGCGGTTCGAAATCCGCCACAACGCGCACCTTTGTCGAGCGCAAAGGCAGCGGTTTTCGCGGCGCGAAAACCGCCGCAAATAAAATTTGCCCCGCCTGCCCAAAGCTGAAACCAACGCCAGTGCGGACCATGTTGCTCGTTTTCGTGCTTCCCCTCTTCGCCGCGGTCGCGTTCGCGCAGCCGGCCGCGCCGCCCGCAGCGGAACTCCGCGCTGCCGACGCCGTGATTCTCGGCGTCGTCGAGGGCGTGTCCGAATTCCTCCCGATTTCCTCCACGGGGCACCTGATTATCGCGACCCGTTTCCTGCATCTTGAATCCGAGCAGCCGCTCCGGAGTCGCGATGGCCAGCCCCTTTGGTATCGCCGGCCGTCGCCCCAGCATCCCGCGGGTGAGCCGCTCACCCTCAAACTGGCCGCCGACACGTTCAACGTCTTGATTCAGTTCGGCGCCATCGCGGCCGTCGCCCTGCTCTACTGGCCGCAACTGCTGGCGATGCTGCGCGGCCTGCTCGGCTTCGACCCGGCCGGCCGCCGACTGCTGGGGTCGGTCATGATCGCCTTTCTGCCCGCCGCCATCGTGGGACTGCTGACCCACGATTGGATCGAAGCCCACCTATTTTCAGTCGGGACGGTGATTGCCGCGCTGATCGTCGGCGCCTTACTCATGTTTTGGGCGGAAGCCTGGCGTCGCCGTCACCTCGCCGCCGCCGCCATGGGGACAAGTCCGCCGCTTCGCATCTCTCCTGAGCATCTCGGGGTGACCGAACTGAGCCACTCGGCCTCGGCTGGGATTGGCGCACTGCAATGTCTCGCCCTTTGGCCCGGAATGAGCCGCTCCATGACGACTATCGTCGGCGGATATTTTGCCGGCCTCGAACCAAAGCGGGCGGCCGAATTCAGTTTCCTGCTCGGTTTCGTGACTCTCAGCGCGGCCTCGACCTACAAGGGGTACAAGAGCGGCTCGGCCATGCTCCAGGTCTTTGGCCTGCCTCATGTTCTGCTGGGTGCCGCGGTCGCCGCCGTGACTGCCGCCATTTGCGTTCGATTTCTGGTGGGTTGGCTGACGCGGCACGGCCTCGCGGTCTTCGCCTGGTATCGAATTGGGCTGGCCGTGGTTCTCGCGGCGGTATTTTACCTCTGAAAATCAGGGGCGATTATGACGCTTGACGCGTCCAAACCCCGCCCTTTACTCCGACCCCTTCGCCTTCGACCCACGAGTTTTTCGTGTGCCGGGGGCACTCCAATCATTTCCTCCCATGGCTAATCCGAAACGCAAGCAGTCCAAACGCCGCAGCGCCAACCGTCGCGCAGGCAACGCTTATATCGCGCCCGAATTTGCCAAGGATCCGACCGATGGCAGCCTCTTCCGCCCTCACCGGGTGAACCCGAAGAACGGCATGTACCGCGGCCGCCAGGTTTTGAACGTCGAGGTCTAAGCCTCGGCCCTGTCACGCCATCCCGGCGATGGTCACCAATTCCGGCGCCACGGGCCGCATCGCGGTTGACGCCATGGGCGGCGACTTAGGGCCCGCCGAGGTCGTCGCCGCCGTCAAGCTCGCCCTTCACCAATATCCGGAGCTCAAACCGATCACGCTGGTCGGTGATGAGGCCATCTTGGGTCCGCTGATGAGTCAGGCCGGGCTACAGCGCAGCCACCGCCTGTCGCTCCATCACGCCTCCGAGGTCATCACGATGGAGGACAAGCCGCTCAACGCGTTGAAGCGGAAAAAGGACTCGTCGATGGTTCGCGCGATTGAGTTGGTGAAGAACGGAGACGCCAGTGTCGTGGTCAGTTGCGGCAACACCGGGGCGCTCATGGCCGCCGGCACGCTTCGTTTGCGCACCATGGAAGGCATCGCCCGACCGGCGCTGGCGGCGATCTGTCCCCGGCAGGGCGGCCATTTTGTGCTGATCGATGCGGGGGCCAATCCCGAGGCGAAACCCGAGCATTTGGTCCACAATGCGATCCTCGGCAGCCATTACTGTCGCGTCATGTTGGGCGTAAAGTCGCCGCGCGTCGGCCTGATGAATATCGGGACCGAAGAGGGCAAGGGCAACGCCGTGATCACCGAGACCAACGAACTGCTGCGCCGCGTTGGCAGCGTCATCAATTACGCCGGACCCATCGAAGGCTTTCATGTGTTTGCCGAGCACGTCGACGTCGTGGTCTGCGACGGCTTTGTCGGCAACATCATGCTCAAGAGCTGGGAATCGCTCGTGAAGTTTTTCTACGGAATGCTCAAGGAGGAGTTGCAGGCCAATCCGCTGCGCCTAACCGGCGCGTTGCTCTCGAAGGGGGCCTTCAGCGCCCTGAAGGAGCGGATCAACCCTGAGCGCTATGGCGGTGCGCCGCTGCTCGGGCTCAATGGCAACGTGCTCAAGGCCCACGGTTCCTCCAGCCGTCGCGCCATCAAGAGCGCGTTGCACGCCGCCAACGAGATCATCGCGGCCGACATGAACCAGCACATTGAGCCCGACATCGCCCGCGCCAACGAATTGCTTGCCCAGCCAGTCTTCACCTGACGGATCGCGCCACCCCAAAGCCGCCTTCCTCGAATCTCCCTGCTGCCCGCCCGTCTTAATGCCCACCCGCTCCACCGTCATCCTCGGCACCGGTTCCTATGCTCCCGAGCGCGTCCTCAGCAACGATGAGATTTCCCAAACCCTCGACACTTCGGACGATTGGATTCGCACCCGGTCGGGCATCCGGGAACGCCGGATCGCGGCACCGAACGAGGCCACTTCGGACATGGCCGCGAAGGCCGCGCAGCGCGCACTCGATGATGCAGGCCTGAAAGCGACCGAGATCGATCTGCTCGTGGTCGCGACGATGACCCCGGATCTGCCGATGCCCGCCGCGGCCTGCATCATCCAGCGCAAGCTGGGCCTGCCGTCGACGGCCGCCTGTTTCGATCTCAACGCCGCCTGCACGGGGTTTGTCTACGCCCTCGACACCGCGTGCGCGATGCTCTCCTCGGGGCGCTACCAGAAGGCGTTGGTCATTGGGGCGGAAAAACTTTCGACGATCGTCGACTGGCAGGATCGGACGACCTGCGTGCTCTTTGGCGATGGCGCCGGGGCGGTGGTCGTCGGCGTCAGCCCGGAGCCCGATCGTGGCCTGCTCGGCACGCGCTTGGGCGCTTTTGGCGACAGCGTCGAACTGCTTTATATCTCCCACGGCGGCAGCAGTTCCCCGAGCACCCCGGAATCGATCGCCCGGCGCGAGCACTGCATGCGGATGAAGGGCAAGGAAGTGTTCAAGCTGGCCGTCCGCGTCATGGACGAGGCCGCCCGCGATATTCTGGAACAACATCACCTGCACGCGGATCAAATATCGCTCGTGATCCCCCATCAGGCGAACCTCCGCATCATCGAGGCGATTTCCGAATACCTTGAGATCCCCATGGAGCGCTTCTTCGTCAACGTCGATCGCTACGGCAACACGTCCGCGGCCTCCATTCCCCTTGCCCTCGACGAAGCGCGCCGGAGCGGCCGCATCAAGACCGGGGACATCACGCTTTTGGTCGCGTTTGGGGCGGGCTTGACCTACGGAAGCGCCTTGATTCGTTGGTAACTTAAATTTTTCGATGTCCCTTCCCTTTCTTCGCACGCTTCGCCCCTTCCTTTTTCTGGCCATGCTGTCCGGTCTCCTGCCGTCCGCCGTGCGCGCCGATCTCGTCTGGAGTGCCGCGACGGGCTGGCGCATGGAAGGGGGCGTCTTATCCGGGCTGACCGGCTCCGAGGGCAACAATGCCCTTGATCAGATGAACAAGGCGCGCGCCGCCGAGGAAAGCGGCAGTTCGCGGTCGGCCATCAAGGGTTACGCCTCCGTCGCAAAAAAGTTCCCCAACTCCATTTACGCGCCCGAGGCACTTTATCGCGCCGCCCGACTCCACCTCGCCCGCAAGGAATATTCAAAGTCCTTTGAGTCCTATCACGACGTCCTGAGCCGTTACCCAAACACCAAGCGCTTCAACGAAATCATCGGCGAACAATACCGCATCGCCAGCGCGATGCTCGACGGCGCCCGCGATCGGATGTTCTTCGGCCTGCTGCCGGGTTTCGCCCAGCGGGAAAAGGCCCTCGGCTACTTTGAGACCGTTCTGTCCAACGCGCCCTACAGTGACTACGCCCCCCTATCGTTGATGAACATCGCCCGGGGGCACGACCGGCTCAACCAGGTCGAGGATGCGGTCGATGCGCTCGATCGCATGATCAACAATTACCCGCAGAGCCTCCTCACGCCCGACGCCTATCTCAAAATCGCCCAAACGCATGCCGCGATGGTCGAAGGCCCCTTCTACGATCAGGCGTCAACCAAAGAAGCGATCACGTACTTTACGGATTTCATGCTGCTGTTCCCGAGCGATACCAACATCGCCAACGCGGAAAAAGGTCTCGACGGGATGAAAACGATGCTGGCCGAGAGCAAAATGAAGATGGGCGATTTCTATTTCTACAAACGCAACAACTACAAGGCCGCGCGGGTGTTTTATAACGCCGCCATTACCGCCTACCCCGAGTCGGCAATTGCGACCCGGGCCCGGACCCACCTGAACGAGGTGGAAGCGAAGGCCGCGGGCAATCCGCCTCCGGCCGCTGACGCCTCGGCGCCGGCCCCGGCGCCCAAGAAGAAACGGTTCTTGTTCTTCTGATCGGCCGCGGCCTTCGTCGCCGCTGGCGTCGCTGGAGTCGCTTCGCGGAAAAACCCGATCTCACCTCCTGCCTTGGTTCGTCGTTCGGCCTTTCAGAGAAAATTTTGTCCGTTCAAATTGGGCCTAAAGGCGGAACGACCAACCCTGAGGCTCTCCGCATGAGCAAGCTAAACGCCCTAACCCAGACTTTCGCGGTCCGAACCACACCGGACTCAGTACCACGTCGATCGTGAAAATCAGGGGGCTTACTTCTCCATGGCCACTTCGGGCCCGACTGGGCTGCGCCGCGATCGCGTTTCTCGCTGCCCTATTTTTCGCCCCCGGTTGCGCCCACTACCAACTCGGCACCGGCGCCACGCCGGGGTTCCGCAGCCTCTATATCGAACCGGTTTCGAACCGAACCCTGCTGCCGCAATCGCAGGCCGTGCTCACGACACGCCTGCGGGAAACCTTTGCCCGTGACGGCCGCGTGGCGCTGGCCAATTCCGCCGAAACGGCCGACGCCACGCTGAGCATTGTCGTCCAGGAGTTCCGCCGCGAAATCAGCGTGGTCCGCGAGAACGACACCGGCCTGGCCAGAAAATTCGATGTCACCCTCGGCGCCACCTGCACGCTGCGCGACAACCGTACGGGCAAGTTGCTTTTCGAGAACCGACCGGTGAACGCGATGCGCGAAGTCTTCACCGACAGCGGACAACTTCAGGCCGAATACCAAATCCTGCCGCTGCTCGCCGAAGCCCTCGCCGCCAAGGTCGTCCACGCCGCCCTCGACGTCTGGTGACCCGCTCCTGCGCCGTTTGTCATCTAATAGATGACAAACGGCGCGGGGCCGGGGGGCGGGGACGGGACGACTCCAGGGTTGAGCTTTGGCCGGGTCATCCCTCCATTTTCCTGACCATGTCTCCGCTCCTCAGCCCCTCGCTCCTCGCCGGTGATCATGCAAATCTGGCCGCGAGCGCCCAGGTCGTCGCCGATACCGGGCTGGCGTGGATCCATCTCGATATCATGGACGGCCACTTCGTGCCGAACCTGAGCTTCGGACCGGAAACGCTGGCCGCGCTGCGCCGCGCGGGAAACAAACTCTTCTTCGACACCCACCTGATGCTGGCGGAGCCCCACCGCTACATCGAACCGTTCGCCAAGGCCGGCGCCAACCTCATCAGTATTCACATCGAGCCCGCGTACGATCACGCCGGCACGTTGGCAGAAATTCGCCGTCTCGGTTGCCAATGCGGCATTGTCCTGAATCCCGGCACCCCGGCCACCGCCATCGAAGCCGTGTTGCCGCTGGTGGATCTCGTGTTGGTCATGACCGTGCAGCCTGGCTTCGGCGGCCAACCTTTCCGGCGGGACATGCTGCCGAAGCTCAAGCAGATCGACACGTGGCGCCAGGAGCGCGCGCTCGGATTTCGCCTCGAAGTCGACGGGGGCATTGATCTCGCCACGGCCGCGGAATGCCGGGCCGCTGGCGCGGACACGTTTGTGGCCGGCACTTCCTTCTTCCGCGCCAAGGACAAGGCCGCGTTCGCTGCGACCGTCGCAAAATTTTGAAGCTTCCCACCAGGGCATGCCGTTCGAACTACGTCACGAGGGCTACCTCATTTCCGATGATCCGGCGCGACTCGATGTCGCTGCGATTCACGCCTATCTGACGCGCAGTTACTGGGCCGAAGGAATCCCCCAATGAGGTCGTCGCCCGCTCGGTCGCCAATTCGCTCTGCGTGGGAGTCTATGCCGCGGACGGAAGCCAGGTTGGCCTCGTTCGCGTGATTTCCGACTACACCACGTTCGCCTACCTGTGCGACGTCTATGTGCTTGAGGCGCACCGCGGCCAGGGCCTGTCGAAGGCGGCGCTGCGCTGCGTCGATGCCCACCCCAGGCTGCAAGACATCCGGCGCCAGCACCTGGTCACGCGCGACGCCCAGGATCTTTACCGCCAGTTTGGATTCGCCGAGGTAGCCGAGCCACAGCGTCACATGGAGAAGCGCTTGGCCGTCCCCTATCGCCCGATCCGAGATTAGGTCCGGTCTTTTCTATCTCGTGGCGATCGCCTCGGCCCGTGCGTAATTGCGCCGGAAGATATCGCCCAACTCCCGCGCCAGGGTCACTTCGTCGACTTTGTTCTTCGACGTCAGGGCCGCGTGAATCGCACCGGTCGTACGGGCGTAGTCCACGGCGGACAGGTCCTGCAGGACCGCGAGCCCCTTTGACCTGGCGGGTTCCGGAGCGGCCATCACCGCGCGCCACGCTCGCGCCAGTTCGGTATGCGTGTCCGCGCACATGACGCGAATCGCGAACGACATTTCCCGGAAGATCGCCCCGGTCCAGGCCTCGTGGTAAATCAACGGGTCGGCCTGCGCGTACGGCGCGTCCTCCGGATCGCTGCGCCAAGGCACCCACTCCGTCCGGCTATAGAAATCCCGCCGCACCGGCATTCGCCGCAGGACATAGCGTTGCGGGCCGCCCGGTGTTCCGATTTTCAAATTCCACAGGGCCTGACCCTCGAGGGAAAGGTTGTACTCGATGAACGCCTCGGCGACCGCGCGATTCTTTGCGCCGCGCAACAACGCAATCGGATCGACCGAGGCCACCGACCCACCCGCGGGCGAAACGTAACCCAGGCGTTCGGACTGGTCGCGCCGGCGCACCGCCTCCTGCTGCTGGCGGCCATAAAAATCGATGCACAAGCCGACGGCGCAGTTGCCCGCCGCCACGTCGATCGGCGGCTTCTGGGAACTGTCTGAGAAATAACGGGCGTTGGCTCCGATCGACTGCACCAGCTTCATTCCCTCGAGCCAGCCTTCGCGCACAGCTTGCCCTTCGAGGTCCGCCGTCTTCGTCGCCGGCTGCGCCAACCGCAGCGCCTGCCACCGGCGTTGCATCTGCTGCTGCACAATATTTTCGAAGGCCTTGGCCACCGAGCCACTCTTGGTCGGATCCGCCAGACCGATCTCACCCACGAGGCGGGGATCAGCCAAATCAGTCCATTGGGCGGGCTCGCGCTCGAAGCCAAGCCGTTTGAGCGACTCGCGATTGAAAAGGATTCCGTAGGAACTGAGCACGGCACCGATCCACAGCCCGTTGGGCTCCCAATATTCCTCGCCGCCATGCTCGCGGGGAATCACGGCGTCCGTGAACCATTCGGGATGGCGCCGCAAAAGCCCCGAATCCACGAGCCGGCCCGCCTGCGCCTGCTTGGCAAAGTCATACGTGCCCCCGCCGAAAAAGACATCGATGCCACAACTGACCGTGGAAGCCAGGAAGGCCGCCCGCGCCTCCCGCACGATGGCAGGGGCGTCCGCGGGCAACCGCCCGTTTTGAAACCCGGCCTGAATCTCCGCGCTCCAGGGCCGGCCCCGTTTCCCGAGCCAGAAATTCTCGAAGGCGGCGACATATTCGCTCTCGAGAAACCGGGCGATGTCGCTCGTCCCACCCAGCACCCGCCAGTCGATCGCCACAGTACGCCCGGTGCGCCCACGATACCACTCGGCAAAGCCCCGCCCGAACTCGAAGCGGATGGCTTCATTATGGGGAGTGATGACGACCAGCGTGTCATCGGTCCGCCGCGCCGCGGCGCGTTTCGGCCGCAGCAGAAACGGCAACGCGACAATCGCGCCAAGCGCGAACACGAGGAGCAAACGCCGGATCATGGGTGGCCGTGGCTAAAAATTTGCTCCCTCGACCCGAAACAAAGGTCCGGCACGATCATCGGGTCAGCACGACCACGTCCTCGGCTTCCGCACTCGCGTAGACTTCGCCCCGGCCCGACTGATCGAGGAAGCGCGGATTGATTTCCAGGATCTTCAGCGGCTGTCCGCCTGCGACCAATTCGTATTGGGCCAACTCACCGAGGTAAATCGCCTCCCCAATCTTTCCCTTCACGGCGTTGCGGACTGGCGCCGTCCGGCTCAAGGCCCAGCATTCCGGACGCACCGATAGCGTCACGGTAGCCCCGGTCGCCGGCACCGCCGTCGGATCGCCCAGCACGCCCTCGAATCGCCCGAGCGCGGTGTCCACCACGGCCGCGGTGGCGGTGGCGCTCACGATGGTACCCGGAATGAAATCGGCCTCGCCGATGAAGTCCGCGACTGTTTTGCACACCGGCCGGCGATAGACTTCGCGCGGCGCTCCGACCTGCAGGATGCGGCCGTGATCGAGAATCGCCATCCGATCGGAAATCGAAAGCGCCTCCTTTTGATCGTGCGTCACGTAAACCGTCGTCAGCTTGAACTCCTGACAAACGCGGCGGATTTCCGTCCGCATCTCCAAGCGAAGCTTGGCATCCAGATTTGACAACGGTTCATCGAGCAGCAGACACCGCGGCCGGATGACCAAAGCCCGGGCCAACGCCACCCGCTGCTGCTGCCCGCCGGATAGTTGGTTGGGGCGGCGGGCCGCGTAGGCGGCCATGTGCACCGACTCGAGCGCCTCGCCCACCCGCCGGGTAATTTCCGCCTTCGCCACCTTGCGCTCCTCGAGGCCAAACGCGACGTTCTCCGCCACGGTCATGTGCGGCCACAGCGCATAACTCTGAAACATCATCCCGGTATTCCGCTTGTGCGGCGCCAGCCGAGTTACGTCCTCGTCTCCAAAGTAGATCTGCCCCTCGTCCGGAATGTAGAAACCCGCCAAGCTGCGCAGGAGGGTGGTCTTGCCGCAGCCGCTCGGGCCGAGCAAAAAAAACAGTTCGCCTGGGTTGATGGTCAGGTCGAGATGCTGTAGAGCTGTCACCGCGCCGAAGCGTTTAGTCAGTTGCTGGATGCGAATCGAAATCATGAGGTTTTTTGCTCCGCAAAAACCTAGGGAGGGAAGAATTCGACGTACGGTTAGTCAAAGGCAATCACTCGGAAATGTGGGTGACTTTAGGGTTTTTGCCCCGCAAAAACCCTTCCATGCCCGTCCCGAAAAAGCCGGCCACGCTCCATCCTGATCTTGGTGAGGTCCTGTTCACCGGTGCCCAAATCAAGCGGCGGGTCAAGTCCCTCGCGAAAGAAATCAAGGCGGCCTATGGCGACGGCGAATTCACCATGATTTCGCTCATCAATGGCGCCGTGCTTTTCACGGCCGACCTGATGCGCGAAATCGACAACCCGGTGCGCCTCGACTGCATTCGCGTCTCGAGCTACGGCGCGAAAACGAAATCCATTGGGACGCCCCAGATCGTACACAGCCTGACGCTCGACATCAGGAAGCGGCACGTGCTGCTCATCGACGACATCCTCGACACGGGCAAGACCCTGAAGCTGGTCAGCCAGCTGATCCGCGATCTTTCGCCGGCCAGCCTTCGCACCTGTGTCCTGCTCGACAAGAAAGGCCGCCGCGAAGTGCCGATCGAGGCGGACTTTGTGGGCTTCGCCATTCCCGACAAGTTCGTGGTCG
>CANJNJ010000098.1 GCA_947474995.1 Opitutaceae bacterium
CCTTTTTCCCTCATGGCGTGGCGGAGCTTCTTCTTGTCGCCGGCGTAGAACATCAGGAAGCCGCCCCCACCGGCTCCGATGAGTTTTCCGCCCAGCGCGCCGTTGGCCATCGCGTGGTCATAGTGGGCGTTGATCACGGCATTGCTCATCCCGGAACTGCGCGCCTTTTTGCGCTGCCAGTGGATATCCATGAGTCGGGCAAATTCCTCGAGCTGGCCCCTTTCCAGGGCCGCGAGCGACTGGTGGCCGAGGTCCTTGGTGAAATGCAGATTGTCGAGCATGGCGGCGTCGTTCTGCCGGGACTTGTCGTTTTGATCCTTGAGGATCATGGACGCACTGCGGCTATAGCCGGTGAAGAACAGGAGCAGGTTGTCCTCGAGATTGAAGAGGGTCTCTTCGGAGATGGCGCAGGGCCGATATTCGACCCGGCCGTCTCGATGAAACGTGAAGGCCGTGATGCCGCCGATCGCCGCGATGTATTGATCCTGCTTGCCGATGGGCTCGCCGAGTTTGTTGAGCTCGATTTCGCAGGCCTGCTCCGCGAGTTCGGCCGGGGAGACGATGTTTTTCTGGTGGGCATGCAGCGCCTTTAGCAGCGCGGTGGTGAAGCTGCCGCTCGAGCCGAGGCCGGTGCCGCCGGGGATGTCCGCCATCGACGTGAGTTCAAGATGGGGATCGGTCAGGCCGACGAGCTTGAGGGCCTCCCGAAAAATCGGGTGCTCAATTTCGCTGACCGTCTTTACGCGTTCGAGCTTGGAGTATTTGAGGATAATCTCCGGCTGAAAGGTGCGGTGTTGCGTGATGTAAACGTACTTGTCGATCGCGGCCGCCACGAGAAAACCGCCGTGCTCGCGGTAATACGAAGGCAGGTCGGTGCCACCGCCGCCAAGGGAAACGCGAAGAGGGGAACGCGTGATGATCATGGAAAATGCCGGGAAGCGGGATGCGGACGTTCGGTTGAGAGGGGCGCGTTGCTTACCGGGTAGCCGCTCCGCCGGTAAACTTCTTCGACGATTTCGAGCGTGCGAATGCCCTCGCGGAGCCCGGGCGAAGGTTCGCGTCCGAGCCGGATGTCGTCGGCAAACGCGCGCATTTCGAGCGCCCAGGATTCGTCGGCCGCCGGATACTCGAATACCGTGGTCTCCGGCGGGCCCATTTGGGGCAGCATTTGGTAGAACGTGAGCCGCTCGGTGCCGTAGCTGCCGCCGAGCCCGTCGATGGCCATCTTCGCGTTGCGCCCGTAGATTTCGAGGGAGAACAGGTTCTTCCACTCGGTGCAGCTGGCGTGGAGCCAGGCGGTTTGCCCGGCGGCCGTGCGCAAGGACAGGAAGGCATTGTCGTCGACCTTCATCTCCCAGAACGAAGTTGTGGCATGCCCGTCGATGGTCGGGAAGTCGCCGAGAAACCAACCCGCCAAATCAATCAAGTGCACTCCTTGATCGATGAGCTCGCCGCCCCCCGAGAGTGCCGGGTCGGCCCGCCATTCCCGATCGTAGCCCTTTCGTCCGCCGTGGCCGTAGCGGGCGCGCAGAAACAGCAACGGACCGAGCGCGCCGCCGTCGACGAACTCGCGTGCCTTTTGCAGCGCCGGATGAAAGCGATGATTGTAGCCGAGGCGGACGCGGGCGCCGGATTTCAGCGCGGCATCGCGGACGGCGCGGAGTTGGGCGGCGTTGAGCGCGCCCGGTTTTTCGACCAGCACGTGTTTCCCGGCCTGCACCGCGGCCAAGGTGAGCGGAGCCAGCGAGGCGTTGAGCGTGGAGACCAGCACGGCGTCGACGCGGGGATCGGCGAGGATGACGCGATAGTCAGTTACTGCCGCGCAGCCAGGTGAAAGTTGGGCCAAATCCTTCGCGCGCTCCGCCTCAAGGTCGCAAGCGTAGAGCAGTGGCCGATCTCGTCCCAACGCTTTTACCCGCTTGCGGCCAATGAGGCCGCAGCCGACGAGGGCGAACCGAATTTCCTGGGTAGTGACAGTGGGATTCATTCCGCGAAGGAGATCGGGCAAGGCGAAGCGAAGCGCGGCGGAGACGCAAGTGGGGTTTGGCTGCGGGCTTCGCTTGTCGCGAAAGATTTCGGCTCTTCCGGCGAATGGGGTTGCGGCTTGGGCGGTGAACGCCTCCTCATTTTGCGATGCCGAGACTTTCGCTCCCTGCGAAGGATGTTCAAATTCGTGTTGGTCGATTCCTCGCCGTCGGCGGCGGCACGGCTTTGTTTCAGCTCGCCCTTTTGGCGGGAATGAAGACGTGGCTCAATGCCACGGTGGCTTTCAGCATCTCTTGGGTCGCCTCGACAGCGGTCCACTATCTCGCCAACCGATTCTGGGCTTTACCGAGTAGCCGCCATGATTCGGCCCGCCAGTTTGGCGAGTATCTTTTCACGATTTTCGTGAGCTACGTGATCAACGTCGTCGGCTTCAAGGTCTGCCGGGATGCACTCGGCCTAAGCGTGATGTGGGCGGCGTTTTGGTCGATCCCGCCATCCACCGTGGTGGTTTTTCTCCTCCTGAACTTTCGCGTCTTCCGGGCGAAAAGAAGTGATTCCGGTACCTAGTCTCACGGTCCTACCATTTCTTCCCCCGCTCCTCGGGGAGGATGCGACGCAAGGTGTAGATGTCGCTCGCGGCCAGTTCGGCCCGATGCGATTCGAGCGTTGGCCAGGGATCCCATGGCGCGCTGAGCAGGCGACCGCTGATGCCGTCGCTCGCCGGGGAGAGCAGCCACTCCACGAGGTCGAGCACCCGCTCCAGCGAGGCACCCCCGGTGGCTTTTTGTTTTTGGGCCGCCGCATATTCCGGTTCGCCGACGACTACCGGACCGAGCGCCAGAATTTCATCGGTGAGCCGCGTGTTGATGGAACCCGGCGCGATGGCGTTGATGTCGAACGCGCGGTCGCGTTCCTCCTCGGCGATGGTTTCAACGAGCCGAACCACCCCGGTTTTCGCCACACCATAGGCCGAAAAGCGGGGCCGCGGCTTGGTGGCGCCGCCGCCGGAAAAGCAGACGACTTTCGCCCGCTGGGGTGCTTTGACCAGTTGGGCGTTAAACGCCCGCAGGGCGTGGAACGTGCCGTCAAGATTGGTTCGGACGGTGGCGCTCCAGCGCTTAGGATCGACCGACAAAGTCGGGCCGACTTCGCCCTGGATGCCGGCGCACGCGATCAGACCGTCGACGTGATTCCACGTGGCGGCGACTTCGGCGGCGACGCCCGCAACCTCATCCCAGTTGGCGACGTCACAGCGTGACGCTTGAAAGTTTCCGGCGTGTTGCGTGGCAAAGTCCGCTTGGTTGGAGCGAGCCACACCCCAGACTTGGTGCCCGCGGCTGAGAAGGCGGAGGGCGAGGGCGCGGCCGATGCCAGTACTAGAGCCGGTAAGAACGAACCTCATAGGCCATTACGACGGTTGCTCGTAAACCCAGCGGTTGGCCTGCAGCCATTGCAGGGTTTTGACGATGCCCTGTTCGATCGTGAGCTTGGGTCGCCAGCCGGTGCCCTGGATCTTCCTCGTGTCGAGAAAGATGAAGGGACTGTCGCCAATCCAACCCCGATCGCCGCCGGTATAATCGAGACGGGGATTCAGTCCGAGCGTGCGGCAAATAATCCGGATGCTGTCGTTGACCGCGACGAACTCGGTCGTGCCGAGGTTGTAAACCTGCGTGTGGTGCTTGGCCTCGCGCGCGGTGGCGGCGTGCGCGACGTGGAGCATCGCGTCAATGCAGTCGTGGACGTAAAGGTAGCTCTTCCTTTGGCGGCCGTTGCCGAGGACACGCAGATGATCGGGATGCGCGAGGAGTTGCTGGTAGAAATCAAAGATGTGTCCGTGCGTGTAACGCTCGCCGAGATTGGACACGAAGCGGAAGATGTAGGCTTCGTCGAGTTGCTGGCCCTCCGCATAGGCCGAGATGAGACTTTCGCCGGCCACCTTCGAGGCGGCATAGAGCGAAGTCTGCAGCGGAAACGGGGCGTCCTCCGGCGTGGGATTTTCGGGCGTGACGAGCGCCTCGCCATAGGTCGAGCCCGTGGAAGAGAAGGCGACGCGCTTCACTCCGTTCGCCCGCATGGCTTCGAGCACGTTGAACGTCGCGATGGTGTTTTGCTCGAGATCTTTTCTTGGGTGCTTCCATCCGTCGCGCACGTCCGCATTGGCCGCGAGGTGAAAAACAAAATCGCAGCCCGCCATCGCGCGAGTCAGGGCCGGCACGTCCAGCGTGTCGCCCTGAAGAAACCGGAAGTTTTGGTCCGTTTGGGCCGCGGCCAAAAAGCGTTCCCGTCCCGTGGAGAGATTGTCCCAGCCGGTGACGGCAATTTTGTCGGCCAGCAGACGATCGACGAGGTTGGAACCGATGAAACCGGCGGCGCCGGTTACGAAAGCGTGTCGCATGGGAGAGTGGAACTGTCGGGTCTGGTCGGTCGAAACCGATTACTTGGCCGCGGGCGGAAGAGTGGGGCCGAAACCCTCGGCGCGTTCGACAATGAATTTCGGGCGCGCGCGAACCTCTTCGTAGATGCGACCGATGTACTCGCCGAGGATCCCGACGCTGATTAATTGGATGCCGCCGAGAAAGGAGATGAGAATCACGAGGGTGGGGTTGCCCCAAAGAATCTGCCAGCCCATCAGTTTGTAGAAGAGGTAAATCGCCATGAGCAGGAAAGAGAAACCGGCGATGACGAAGCCGAGCAGGGTGCTGAGCGAGAGCGCGTAGGTCGAAAAGCAATAGACGCCGTTGAAACCGATGCGTAACGAGCCGACAAACTGGTTGTAGTGGGTCCGGCCGCCGAGTCGCGGAGGGCGGTCGAACGGAATCAGCGCCTGCCGGAAGCCCACCAACGCAACCATGCCGCGCAGGAAACCGTGCGACTCCTTGAGTCGGAGGACTTCGTTCACGACGCGGCGGGACATCAGCCGGAAATCGCCGGTGTTGGGCGGAATGTGAACATCGGCGATTTTGTTGATCAACTTGTAGCCGATGGCCGCGACCAGTCGCTTGGTCCACGGCTCGCCGTCGCGCTGTCGCCGCTGCGGCAGCACGACCTCGAAGCCTTCGCGCCACTTGGCGATGATTGCCGGCAGCAGCTCGGGTGGATCCTGCAGATCGGCATCCATCACGACGACGGCGTCACCGGAAGAATACTGGAGTCCGGCGAGGGTGGCCATCGGCTGGCCAAACCGCCGGGAAAAGCTGAGCAGTTTGATGCGCGGGTCGGCGGCGCGATGCTCCTCGATGATATCGCCCGTGCGGTCGGACGAGGGGTCGAGCGCAAAGATGATCTCGTAATCGTCCGTGGCCGGGGTCAGCGCCTGACGGACCTGCGCAATAAAATCAGCGATGCTCGATTCTTCCTGGTAGACGGGAACGACGAGGCTGAGGAGCATGAACGGCTTGTAGTGCGACGGTCGTTAAATTTGAACGACTAATTACCAATGGGTCCACCGTCCCGCGTCCGGCTTGGTCGGGAATCACTCGGAGCGATTAGCCCGGAATCGACGCCAGTCATCAACTGCCGCGCAGGGGTCAAAAAAATTCGATTGAATCTCGAAGTGCGCCCCCGGCTGTTAGCCCACAGTCAGCAAACTTCCGTGCCAACCCTGCCACGACGCGAGTCGCTCAAAGTTTTAGAACCGTCAATCCAGCCGAGTCCCGTTCGCGTGAAGAACGCGCGTCGACGAGCAGCACGGGGCGGCTTTCAGTCTGAAGATAGTCAGCCACGTGGGCGACAGCGATATCACCGAAAGTCGAAAAGCGGTCGCGCAAATCCACCACCATCTGCCGGAATGGCTCCGCCAGGTTGGTCAGCGCCGTCGATGTCGCACCCGAGACGGCGCCCGTTGACGCCGTGGTGCGTTGGTTGGCACTCGCCGCCTCCGCGTCAAAGAGGCCGGTCAGGATACCCGCATCAGCCTTCGGCGAGTCGGACATGGTCCCCTGCTGCCCGATCGAATCACCTCCAGAATGCCAAGGGGATTGTTCGGGCGACGACTGCACCGAAACCCCATGCTCCAAAAGGCTAGTAACCGTTTTGCCGCTGTCCTTGAATGGCGACGTAAGATTGTTCGTAATCTGGAGGGTAGGTTCGTTGATTGCGGCGGTCGTTTGGGGCCGAAAGGCCGACGCGCCGAGTCCGGTCCCTACCACTTCACTCAGCGCAGATTGGACAACGGGATTACTGAGGAGAGCTGATAGCGGCACGAGGTTCGCCACGGCGGTTTGTCGCGCAATTAGCAAGGACTGTTCGAGCGTCGACCGCTCGGTTGAAGAAGCGAGAAAGTATCCCCGAAAGTCGCCCCGAACCACGCTGATTTGCGTCGACGGTAAATCGACGCCGGTGACATTGAGCCGGCTCGGCTGGAAGTTCAGCAGCACGGTCTGCTTGGCGTTTCCGCTGACGATATTTATCTCGCCCACGTTTGTGGCAGAGGAAAGACCGAGATTTTCCACAGTGGAAAACAGAAGGCCGGGTGCAAAACTGCCCGCTTCAATCAAAGTCTTTCTTCCCGCCGCTCCGTCACTACCCAGCAAAAGCACCGAAGGGGCCTGGTCGATCCTGATCTGCTCCACATTGTAGGCAAAAAGAGTGGATTCGACTGAAATATGTCCGACATCCGCCTTGTGGACGTCGCTTAAGGTTAGATAACTTACCGCGTGGTTTCCGACGAAAGTGACGTTCTCAAACGAGAAAATCTGCAGGTTTACGATACTCGTCGGCAGTTGGTTCAAATCCACCGAAACATTACCGTGACCTGAGCCAGTTATCTTCAGCACCTGCCCATAGGGAAGGAGTTCCAATGAAACTTGAGAGTCGTTACTCTGAATCGCCGAGTCCACTAACGAAACGCCGGAAACAACCGTATCTACGCCAGATAGCATCACGCGCGACTCGAGAAACTCGAGTTGAAGGTTTTTTTGGGCGCGACTCATTGGACCGGGTGACTTAAAATGTTGGCCGAGTTCTCGAGACTGTCGAGAGGGATAATCGGTCTAAAGCACTTTCAGTTAACTTCCGAAGAGACCTGCAGCGTCACAGAGATTCCTGCTTGGACAGTCTCGGTCGGGTTTACCTCAATTTTAACGCGAAAAGCTCCGCTTTCCGGGTCCATTGTGGGATCCACGTAAGAAACTACCCCTGCCACAAGAGTTCCCCGGGCAGGTCCAGTATCGACCTGAATCCGAACGTTTTGGTCCTTCTTAAATTTTCCAAGTAATTCCGGTCCAGCATATACGACCAGTTCAAGTTTGGTGGCATCAACGAGCCTTACCACGGTTTCCAGTCTTTCCACGGCCTCTCCGACCGCGCGGGTTCGCCTGAAAACCAATCCTGGAATTGGCGCAAAAACCGCCCGCTCGTTGAGCCTGGCTCGCACGATGGCCAAGTCAGCATTAGCTTGTTTTTGGCGCGCGGTGGCCATCCGATGCGAATACTGCGCGTCGTCTAGATCCTTTTCGCTGCCAATCGAGTCGCGCCTGAGTTGCTGACTTCGCTCCAGTTCGCGTTTCGTGCGATCCCATTCGGCCTTCGTGCTTTCGAGCACCGCTTCAGCGCGAGCGATATCCGCCCGTTCGATGTCGGCGTTGAGTTGAACGAGGAGGTCTCCGGCCACAACGGTCTGCCCTTCTTCGGCGCCAAATCTTTCGATGACTCCCGCCGCCCGGGAACTGAGCTGCAAATTGTGCAGGGGGATGAGAACCCCCCGGAGCGAGCCTCGCGTCACGGTGGAATTGGCTCGTTCTTGGTTGCCCACTGGATCCGGCAGTTGCACGCCTGCGAGGGGTTGGGTGGTTCCGCAGAGCACGAGGCCGGCGACGCAAAAAAACGGGAAGAAACGGTTGGTCGAAATCATGACAAACAAAGTAGGGCCCGGAAGGCTCCCTAGAAAAAGGTAAGCTTCAGGAAGCGAATGAAATCACCGAATAATAGCTGGGCCAGTGGGCGGCGTCCGCAGGAGAACTTGATGTTCCCCGTATAGCCCGGCTTGATCTCTGCTCCCAGGGTGCCGGTCCCCTCCAGCGGCAGGATGGCGCTGAAATTGTATTTACCCCCGCTCGTATCGAGGCGGTGGGCAAAGCTTGTCGGGCTGACGAGGTGTAACGTGTAGCTCACGTTCGGATTTGCGGTCAGCACCATCTCCGCCGGCACGCCTCCGGTGGGCTCTGCTCGACGTCTCGCTTCGACGGCCTCGATCAAGGTCGGCACGTCCTGTTCGCGAACGCTGACCCGGACTTCCCAGCGCGTCGGATCCACTATTTCGGCCACCGTCTCCCCGATGCGCACAACCTGACCCCGGCGTTGGGTCAAATCCTGCGGACCCACGACGATCCCGTCGAACGGGGCCCGGATTTCAGTGAACTCGATCTCGCGTCGCAATTGCTGAGCCATGGTCTCGGCTTTCTTGGCACTCAGCCGGGCAATTTGCATCCTCGTTTCGCTGCGCTCCTGCCGAAGCGCCAATGAGGCCTCGGTCTCGGCGCGCTCCCGTTCCTGCTCGGCCTGCTGCAACTGCAGTCGAAGGTCGGAACTGTCGAGCGTGCAAAGAATCTGGCCTTTCTTGACGCGATCGCCCTCGCGGGCTTCAACCGAAAGCAAGCGCCCATTGGTCAAGGCCGAGAGGGTCTGAACGTTTACCGGCCTCGCGGTGGCGTCACCCGAAATTCGATAGGAAAATGGATAGGCGAGGAGCGCGATGGTGGCTATCGCGGGAAGGCCGTACTTGATCGCAATTCGCCGTCGGGACGTCCCCATCAGCTGGTCGCGCCACCGCATAAGGACGCGCGCACCACGTAGTGTACGCCGGCGTTCCCAGACCAATGCCGTGCTCAAAGCCCGGCCACCCGAAACGGCCAGATCGCGCATTTGCATGAACAGCGCGGCCATCTTGTCATTTGTTTGCTGGCCTTCGAATAAGAGCGTGCCGCACACCCGGTTGTCGCGGTCATAGAGCGGCAATACCGTCGACCAGTTCATACCAATTACGTCGAAGTAGCGGTTGACCGCGTCGGGCCGCGAGGCTGTCTTTGACGGGTCACGCGTCGTGAAGATGATTCTCATCTGCGGACGGCCGTCACTTGCCACAGTGCTTGGGACTGGCTTGCTCGCGGGTCCGGCGGCCGCAGCCTTTGCTTCGCCCGGTCCCGGGGGCGCTCCCGACGAGTCGGTAGCGGGCGCGACGGGAGGACCATTCTGCCCGTTCGATTCGGACGGAGGCATCTCTCCAACGGCAAGTTTCAGCAACTCAGAGGCGTGGGCCTTCAGCACTTCGGCATGTTCGCTGCGCGCGTGGGGTCGGCGCAATCCGCTGCACGCTTGTAGACCCAACCGGTCCGAAGCTGGTAATCCTTTGGCCTCCGCCAATCCATATTTCATGTCCGTGAGCATGCAGACCCGGTCACAACCGACGGCCTCACGAGCATAATTAACCAGTTTCCAAGAGACGGATTCCAAATCCTGGTCTCCAGCGACGTCCTCGAGGAATCGCGAGTAAGTGTTGATCCGGGACAGTTCCTGCGAGATGTCGGAAATACGCCTCGCCTTCAGGTAGAGTTCAACTTCGGAAGCTGCGTGCGCCAAGACGGCCACTCGCGCGTTTACGATGGTGGCATCCCCGGGGGTAAACCAGGCATGAACCACTCCGATCATCTTCTTGCTGAGCGGAATCGGGACAAATACCTGCTGATATGGGGTCAGGTTGTGCGCGGGTAGAATTTCCGGCGCGGGTGCATCTTCGGGTTGCAGGCCTCTGAGTCCATCTGTGGGCGCAGTGTTGGCGTCGAGAAAGATGGGTTTGCCCTGTTCAGCGGTGGTGCGGACGGTGCGCTGAAACGCAAGGTCCTGTGCGGGCGAATCCTGAAGCTTCAAGGACTCGTAGTTGATGGCGAACGCCCGCTGAAACGTCTGGCCTGTCGCCATCTCGTACGCCAGTCCTACAGGCTGCAGAGCTTGGATGAGGCAGTCGGCGTGGATCTGAAAGTACGCGCCAAACTCGGGCGGCTCCTTCGCCGCTTGGGATAGACGCGCAGAAATATCGGCCGCAACCCGTTGAACTTGGCTTGAAATCGACTGTTGTAGGTCAGGCGTCACGTCTTATATTCGAAAAAGAATGGGATGCATCTCAGGTTCGAGACAACGGCTCCAGCAAATTCTCGTGGGCCGGGAGAATTCGTTTGCCATGCGGGCGATGCGTCTGATTAGCAACCCATCCTCACAATGCGCTGTCTCAACTCTCCGTCGATTCTCAACTCTCTTGAAACCAAAATTGTGGATGGTGCCTCGGCCGATCTCCGCCATATTCTGGTCGTAAATGCGGGGGATGGCCGGGTGGCTCGGGCCATTAGGGCCAAGGTCGGCGCCGGGGCGACGATCAGCGTAGTGACGATTCTTCCGGAGCAGTCGGCGTGGGTTGACGATTTTGAGGGGCGTTCGTCGAACGCATGGGACTTGGAGTGGTATGCCGCGCGCGTTAAGAAGCATGGGCCTTTCGACTTCGTTGTTCTCTATCAGTTGCATGAGTTTTGGCACGGCGAATTGGCTCAGCTTCTGCGCTTGTTCGACTTGGCCAAGCCGGGGGCCCTGTTTTGGAGCAGTTTTTTGAACGCCCAGGCACAGCGGTTGATTACCCGGTTTCTCCCGCCCGCTCGACTCGGCTTCCCGACACTTGTCGACCCGTTTCGTTGCACCCCAAGCCTGGATTTTGGCTCCTGGATGGATTTCGTGGGGAGGGCCGGCGGGGCCATTACCGATTTGTGGGGCATGCTCGATCAGAACGCCCAAGAATTTTGCAAGAAACAGCCGGATAAACCCGTCCAATGGGAATCCCGGGGAGTCAAAGTTTCCATTGCGACGTTTGCCGATGCGTTCTTGTGGGGTGCGACGGTGGTCGGCATTGCGTTCAGGACACGCATCGATGCGGCGACGCTGCCCACGCCGGCGCTGTCTTTTTCGGCGTACAGTGGCACTTTGTTGCAGGCGTTGGTGGTGCCCTATCCGGACCTCCAGACTCGCGAGGGAGTCCTGGCATCAGCTCGGCTCGAAATCGAGGCTTGGCGCAAGGCTCCCGCCTCCGAAGTCGGAACCTTGGCTCGGTTGCTGCTCGACCAAATGGGAGATGCCGCCAAGCCCAAACGCATTTTGCTCGCGGGGAGTGGCTGGGGACGTGAACTCGTGGTCTTGAAGCGAAAGTATCCGAAGTGGGAATGGGTTGGTTTCGATGGCAATCCGGACCTCGTGGCGTTGGGCAAGGACCTAGTGTTTGATGCCGGGGCCTCGGCCGTGAGCGGTAACATTTCTGCCGCGTTGCCGTTTGCCGACCGGGCTTTTGACGGCGTTCTCTCGCTGGGCTACCTTTCGTCGCTCTATGAGGGCGCGGCCCGCGGCGTGGCGAAAGAGCTTCGCCGCGTGTCGAGTGGGGGGATCTACCATTTGGAAGATGGCCGGGGACCGGACCAGTCCATGCAACTGAAGTCGTTTTCGCTGAAGGCTGTGTACTCGGACATTGGTTGCAATTCGACGGTGCAACCAGTGCTGGTTGACGGATCGCCCAATGGGATGTACATGTTGACCGTGGCAGCTCCCGTTTGATCCTTTGTTTACGCCAGACTCAATCTTTCGGCATCGGTTTTTGACCTGGGGGCGTTTCGTGGGTATCGCACTCCTGCTGGCGCCTTTGCGCAGTCCGGCGGAAAGCGTGATCCTGCCCGAGCCGGCCCCCAAGCCGTGGTTGCGCTGGCTGGGGCCGCTGGCGCCCCAATCGGGGGCCCTGCCGGAAGTGCCCTCGCCGCTGCGCGACCCCGGTCAGGTTTGGACGATGGAAAAGGCGCTGGCTCGCGCCTTGCAGGCCAACGCTGACGTGCAGGTGGCGCTGGCCGGCGTTCAGCGGCAGGACGGCCTGCGTTTGCAAACCGTCTCGCAGCTTCTGCCGCGCATCGGCGTCACCGCGAACATGGATAAGCGTGATCCGAGTTTGATTGATCGCACGGCATTCGAACTATCGAGCCCGCCGACATTGCGGACGGCGGTGTCGGAGCGGTCGTTTGATGTGCGGATCGACGCCCGGCAGACCCTGTTCGACGGCCTGTCGGGTTGGAATCAGGTCAAGCGGATGGCGTTGCTGAAACGGAAGGCGTCGGTCGACGCGCGGGACCTTTACTTGCGCACCGCGTCGCAGGTGCGGCAGGACTACGATGCCGTCATCTTTCGCGAAATGGTGGTCGGTACGAGGCGGGAGGCGGTGCGAGATCTGGGGCATTTGGCAGACGTCGCCCAGAAGCGTCTGGCCGTCGGCGACATTTCAGAGTATGAAAGTCTCCGGGCGGCCTCCGCCTTGCGCTCGGCGGAAGCCGACCTCGCGCAGGCGGGCTCCGATCTGGCCCGCGCGCAGGAAGCCTTGTGCCGCGTGCTCAACATCGACAAGCCGGCGGAAGGCTTGCGCCTCACGGGTGCGATGACGCCCCTGAGTTACGCGGACACCTTTGAGCGGGCGCTGGTTCGGGCGCAGACTGGCCGGCCCGATTTGCGTTCCGCGGAACTGCAACTTGAGGCGGCGCGCCTGGCCCAACGGGCCGTCACCGGCGGTCAGCTTCCCCGGGTGGAGGCGTATGTCGATTATGTGTATCGTTCATCTTATTACGACTACCAGCGTCAGCTCCAGGGTTGGACGGCAGGGCTGGTGGGCCGCTGGAACGTTTTTGACAGCGGCCAGACGCTCGGTTCTTCGCGGACCCAGCGCGCGGAGCGCCGGATGGCCGAGATTCGCGTGGCGGAAGCCAAGCGATTGATCGGCTCGCAAATCCGTGAATTATTTGCCGGCCTGGATCAGGCCAAGACCCTGATGGCGGCGCATCAAAGCGCCCGGGACCTGGGCGAGCGCAGCGTGCGGGAAGCGCGACGGCTTTATGAAGTCGGCCGCATCTCCCTCGAACAAGTATTGAACGCGGAACTGGGCTACCGGCAGTCCTATGTCGGCTGGCTGGGTGCGGTGTTCACCTTCAACTCGACCGTCTATCAACTCGACTACGCCACCGCCAATGAGGCCTTTCTCGATGCAGTGGCGGCGGCGGCGCGATGAGCACGGCGGCCATGGCGACGCCGCTGCCGGCTGCGGCGGCCGCCGAACTTCGGGCGGAGGAAAATCTCGGGAAGGTGATCTCCTCGCCCCTGCGCGCCGACCTGGAAATGCAGCAGCAACAGTTTCGGGGTAGCGAATACTACGTGATCAAGGATCCCCTGTCCCTGACGTATTTCCGGCTGAAGCTGGAAGAGGGTTTTCTGATCATGCTGTTGGACGGAAAACGGAATTTCCGGGAAATTCACCGGCTGTTTCACGAACGCTTTCCGCAAAAGGATCTGTCGATCGGCGAAATCGGGGTGTTCATCCAGCAGATGAATGCCGCGGGCTTGTTAAACCTGAGCGCCGAGCGATTCGTGACCATGGCGCGGGCGGATGAGTCGGTCCCGACCAGCTGGCTCATGGTGTGGGGTAAGGTGCTGTCGGGGTTTCTTTTCATGCGGTTCCCGTTGCTCGATCCCAGTCCGTGGCTCGGGAAGCTGACGCATGCGCTCCGCTTTATTTGGACCCGCTGGTTTATCGGCCTGTGCGCGACCTTCATTGTGTGGTCGGTCTTCTGGTTGGTCGTGAATCGGGATGCGTTCACGCAGAACACCATCAATTTCTTTTCACCGGATAATTTGATCCTCGTCTGGGCGACCCTTATCTTCGTCAAGACCCTGCACGAATTCGGACACGCTACGACTTGCCGATTTTTCGGTGGGGAGGTGCACGAAATGGGAGTCTGCCTGATGTGCTTTACGCCGTGCGGCTATGTCGATGCGTCGGACGCCTGGATGATGCGCAAGAAGGCGCACAAGCTCTACACGACTGGTGCGGGAGTCTTTACGGAGTTTGTGATTGCGGGTATTACCGCGCACCTCTGGCTTTATTTGCCGCCCGGGCTGGGCAAGAGTCTGGCGTTCAACGCGATGATTATCGCGAGCGTCAACACCGTGTTTTTCAATGCGAACCCCCTGATGAAGTTCGATGGCTATTACATAGTTTCGGATTTTTTCGAAATTCCCAATCTGCGCACGAAAGCGATGATGTACTGTTCCTATCACGTGCAGCGTTGGTTGCTGGGATACCGGAATCTCACTCAGGAGAGATACCTGCAGGAAGAGGTCAACAATCGCGTGTTTATCGTCTACTCAGTGCTGGCGTATTTCTACATGATGACGGTCATCTACTCGCTGAGTCAGGTGTTCGCAAAATTTTTGAGTCCCTACGGTTTGTATGATTTTGGGTTGGCGATCGGCGTATTTGTGGAAGGCTCGTTCTTGATGTTTCCTGTCGTGAAAGTGCTATTGGACGCGTTTTCGACCGCCCGGAAGCACACCGTCCGAGAAGAGAATGTCTGGGGTCGTATCGCCCGGTGGCTGATTCCTTTGGTCGTGGGACTGGTGGTTGTTTTTTCACTGCCCAGCCACTACATGGTGACCCAGCAAGCCGTTTTGGTGGCGGTGCGCAGTGAACGTGCCGGCGTCGAGGTCGGTGGCGTCGTGGAAAAGGTTCACGTGCACACCGGCCAATGGATCGAGGCGGGTCAGCCCCTTTTGACGCTCCGCAACTCGGATGTGACGACCCAAGCGCAGATCGCGGACCTCTGGTTTGAGGCCACCAAGCTTCGCCTGACCTCGCTGCAGGTCAGCGGCTCGCTGCGGTCCACGTCGCTGGCCCCCGAGGCGGCGCTCTCGCTCGAGGGGGCGGCCACCGCGCGGGAGCGGGCGCAACGGGCCGTGGGCCAGTTGGAAATTCGGGCGCCGGCTGCAGGGTTCGTGGTCAGCCCCGACATTGATCGCCTCGCTGGCCAGTATCTTCCGCCCGGTTTCAGTGGGCTGCGGGTGGCCGATTTGCGGCAATATAAGTTGTTGATCCCGCTGACAGAAGCTCAGGCCGAAATGGTCGAAATTGGTTCTCCTGTAAACGGTTACACCAGGGCCAGCGCGATCGCCGTCGAAAGCCAGATTGGGGTCTTGCCCAGCAAACGGGCCGGCTGGCACGATTATGAGCCCGCCATGTTGACCGTTTTTGGCGGCCCAGCGCCGCTGGAAAATGGGTCCAATGCCGAGCGGACGACCCCGAGTTTCGGTTTATATATCGCTGAGGCAGATGTAGCACATCCGCCCCTGGGCGCCATGGAAGGCTTGCGGGTCAAGGTGACCGTTACCGGCCGTAACGCAACCTATGGGCAGCGGGTGTCGCGGTGGATTATGGACTTGTGGCAGTCGCATTCCGGCCGGTGAAGTAACCCATGAGTGAAACGCGTCCGGCTCCCGCGTTTTCCGGCTTGGTGCTTGAACACTTGCTCGGCCTCGCCCTGCAGTCATCCCTGACGAATTTTGAGCAGGGGCTTAAGGGTCTCTTTGACCTGTTTGAACTGGCGGCCTGGGCCTGCCTGTTTCCCCCCAGTTTCAGCGCCGGTGGCCGGCATCTTTTCATCGCGCACCGCGTGAAATCCGATGCGCCTTTACTCCGTCGGGCGGCGGCGGATGGCTGGGAAAAATTCATCGGCGAAAGTGAGACTTCCCAGCGGCTGAATGAGTTGGCGGCTGATATCGCGCCCACTTCCTCCACGCGCTGGCGCGTCATTCAATTTTCGCGGGGTCGGCAGGCGGGATTCACCCTGTTTGTGTATCGTCCCGCCGATCGGCGGGAGTTTTCCGCGGCCGAACTGGAAATGCTGGCAGAAATTGGCCGGCAGGTTGACCGCTGCTTTATTGCCCTCGCCCGCCAGCAGGAACAGGAGTTCTTCGGGGGGCTATTGAAGCTGGTGTGTGACCTGCATCCCGAGGGACTTTGTGTCATGGATCAGCGCCAGCGGGTGGTCCTGGAAAACCGGCAGTTTCGCTCCCACATGCTGATCTGGGAGCAGGGGGCGGCGGCGGCGGCGCAGATTAACCTTCCCCGGCAGACGGTGATTCCGGGGGTTTGGCTGAAGGCCTGTCAGGAGGCGTTTGCCACCTACCAGCAGAATCCGTTGACGCCGACGGCGCGCCTGGTGGTTTCACACGGTCCGTTGGGGTTTCTCGAACAAAAACTCCACGCGATGGATACGCTGGAAGGCACGGTGCGCTACCTCGCGTTCCAAAACTCCCTCGGCGTGATTCCCTATGTGCTCCTGACGTCCTCGCTGAAGCACACCCAGACGCGGCGATTGCCGTCGTTGGAACGGCTGGCCGCGCAACTGGGTTTTTCTCCGCGGGAGATGGAGGTCGCGCAGTTGGTGCTGGAAGGCGCGTCCGGGGCGGAAATCAGCGGGCGGTTGAAGGTGGCCCTGCCGACCGTGAAGACGCATATTCGCCACTTGCTGCACAAATCCAAGGTCAAGACGCGTCTGCAATTTGTCAGCCTGTGCCACCGCTAGCCCGGATGCCGGCTGGTCCCTCTCTTCTGCCCTCCCATGACTGATGCCCAGAAACTCACGGCCTTTGTCCAGTGCGAACAGCGCTGGCTGGGCGTGCTGACGGAACTCAGGAACCTGCATGGCACGGGACTGGGCAAGCAGATGACGGCCGTGCAGTGGTTGCCGGATGGCAGCCGCGGTAGCTATGGCTGGTTGGGGTATTACTGGGAATCGCCGCCGTTTTGGTTTGGCTACGGCCTCCGGCACGAGGCTTGGCTGCCCTTGATCGAATGCGATATTCGTCGCTGCGATCCGGCTTTTGTCACTCAACTCGAAGCCCACCTGCCCTCGACGTGGAGCGACGTCGATCGGTTGGGCGGCGCCTTCTGGCGGCTGTGGTCGCCCGCCCCCAGCGAAGGCGACGCGCCGGCCCAGTTGAAATGGCTGTCTGATCGCTCTCGTGAATTGCACGAATTCACGGTGACGGCCTGAGCGTCCCATGAATCAGGGGGTTGCCTCTGTGCGGGGAGTGTGCGGGGCGCAAGCCATGAGACTTGAATCTTCACGGGAGATTCAAGTGATGGCTGACTGGAGAGTGCGCCGTTCAAAACCCGATGAGGACATCGGGTTCCACCTTTCAGTGGATTCGTTTTTGGAGAGGGAACCCACTCCGACTGCATGGATACGGCTAAGTTAGGAGGCCTCGCCGCCTCGTTTACGTCTGGCCGGGTCCGGCGGGAGGATTTTCGCTCCAGCCCAGTCGGCCTTGCAAGTCGATGGGGCCCAGAAACCGTGGCCGTGGGCTCAATCGCCCGACCGCAATCGAGGCGATTCCGCCCACCCGGTGACACTGATGGGTAAACGCGCCGTCTCCGCGATCGCCCCAACCGAGTGCGACATCAATCAGGTATTCACCGGCACCGAGCTGTCCCGGCACCTCAATTTCCAGGACCGCAGTTTCATTCGCCGCGAGCGCCAGGCCGGACGATTCGCGGTGGATCGTGGATAACCCATAAAGGGCCCGATTGTGGCGGTCCACGATCTGGAAGGCGCCATGGAGCACGGGCACCGCGGACTTGGCCCGCACGTGCAGCCGCACCTTGATGAGTTCACCCTCGGCGAAGCTCCGCCGGAACTCATCGCGCTCGTTCAGGATTTCGCACGAAACCAGCTCGGCTTCCCGCGTGCCAATTTCATCCGTCGATTGCCAGTTGCGCTCCGGGACGCTGGTCACCGTCGGCGCGACGGGCAGGTGCAGGGACCGCCGCGCTTCCGTGGCGTGTAACTCATGGTAAACGTTGGCGGCCTCTTTGCTGTCTCCTTGGAAGTGGACGGTGCCCTGGTGGAGCACGATGGCCTGCCGACAGAGGGCTTTCACCGATACGAGGTCGTGGCTGACGAAAATCAGCGACATGCCCTCGGCCAGCCGCGTGCGAAAATAAGCCGCGCATTTCGCCTGGAAGAAGACATCGCCCACGGCGAGGGCCTCATCGACGATCAGGATATCCGGCCGCAAGACGACCTGGACGGCAAAAGCCAGCCGCACCAGCATGCCGCTGGAGTAGGTCTTTACCGGCTGTTCGATAAAATCACCGATTTCGGCAAACGTGGCGACTTCCTGAAAGTGCCCTTCAATCTCGCTCGGAGAAAACCCATAGATGGCTCCCTGCAGGTAAACATTTTCCCGGCCGGTAAAGTCCGGGTTGAATCCGGACCCAAGCTCAAGCAACGCAGCCAGACGTCCCTTCCGGTCAACGGCGCCGGTCGTTGGCGTCAACGTGCCGGCCAGGATTTGCAGGAGCGTGCTTTTCCCCGAGCCATTGCGTCCCACGATGCCGAGGCTTTCGCCGCGGGCGATTGAAAGGCTGAGTGGCTTTAGCGCGGCGAAAGGACGGGCGAGCAGGCCCGCCTTTGCTTCGGCCCATCTTCCCAGTGGTGGAATCCACTGGGTGCTTCGGCCGAGACCGCGCAACGTCGGCGCTATCAGCCGGTCAGACGGCTTTCGCCAGAGCGTGTAGGTCTTTGAGACCCCGGAAGCGCGAAGGAGAATGTCGGGCATCTCAGGAAAAATTTTCATCCCAGGCAGACGTCGTTGCGCGTTGGGGCCGAGTGGCGGGCCCTCCTGTAGGTGGTCGGAATTGGCCCATCCTATCCCGCTTCTCTCCCGACTGGGTGAAAAGTCTGTCATTCTGAGCGAAGCGAAGAATCCACGCATTAGGCTTACTCGGCGGCATGGATTCTTCGTTTCGCTCAGAATGACAAAGTGAGTTCTTTTCCGAGTTTTCACCCGGTCTGTCTCGAAGGGGGCTACAAACCAGCGCCCGATTTTCGTAGCCCGCCTCGAGAGAGGCGGGACCGACAACTCGGAGATGCGCCCGAGAGTGGTGAGGATGGTTCATTTCAGTTGACCGTGTTCGGGGCGGGGCATTCTTTGCGCTTATGAGTTCTATGTGTGACACCTGCCATGCCGGGTGCTGTCGAGCCTATAACTTGCTCATCACGGTATTCGATGCACTGCAGATTTCGCGGGACCTCAGCCTGCCGATCGGTGAATTTGTTGCCATGCTGCCCCGGGATGCGGCCGGCGCCAAGCGATTTGGCGATTTGCACCGCCCGTTGCGGTTTTCCGATCCCGGTTTTGAAGACACTTTTTTCTACATCGGCTTGAAGCAGATCGAGAGTCGGCTGATTCCCGGCACGGTCCGGTGCCATTTTCTGCAGGAGTGGCCGCGTGCGGAAGTGATTCCGGAACGGGGATCCCATCCGGGGGCCAAAATTGCCGGCCGCTGTGGTATTTATGGCAGCCGACCGATGATGTGCCGGGCTTATCCGAGCTTCTTGCATAAAGATGGCGCATTGGGAATGGTTGCAAATCCGGCAGACACTCCAATGACCCAAGCGAATGAGATTTACACTCTCTGCCCCGATAAGTGGACGCTGGCGTCATTTGGAAGTGACACAACGCAAGTCGTTCATCAATTGGTTTTAAACCGATATGAGATCGATTTCCAGAACAAGCTCATTGACGAGTGGAATGCCAGGCCAAGGTCCCTTAAGGAGTTTTTTCCGTTTGCCGTGGCATGTTATAGTGGTCGATTCCGTGTGATTCCGGAAATGGTGACTACTCCTAGCGTGGGTCAACCCGCTACTCCCGCCGCTGAGCCGGCGCCGATTCCGGAATAGGCTGGCTGTCGGCCGGTTGTTCGGCCTCGCCGGAGCTCGGCCCTGCATTTCGCGCTCCGGTGACTCTCTGGTAGCTTGGCTCAGGTATTTCCGCGGGCGCTGCAGGCCTGTTCCCCGAGTCTCAATCATCATTACAAAGGATGATTGCTGGATCTCCAGTTCTTTTGCCGAATAGTTGGGATATTGAGCCAAGATAAAATCATCCCTTGGGATGATAGACATCATGGGTCATTTTAAGTTAGTCTGTCCCTAAGTTGACGGTGATAACCGCCAAGGTGGCGAGGGCACCGGCTAACCCAAATAAAAAACAACCAACATGGCTAAGCGTAATCAAGTTAAGATCGCTTCCAAGAATCGTAAATCCGCCCTGCGGATCGAGTCTTTGGAACAGCGCCAGCTTCTGGCGACCATCGTGGGCTCGGGCTCGAGTCCGGATTCATACCAAAACATCA
>CANJNJ010000099.1 GCA_947474995.1 Opitutaceae bacterium
GCGGATCATTTTCCCGCAACATGCCGCGCATGACGGTGTGCTCCGGCGGCATCCGGTCCGCCCGGCCGTCCGCAAAAAACTGGCTGGCCGCCTGCGGCCGGAACTTCGGCTGGTACTTCATGCCGGGAAAGGCCCACTCCGGGAAGACATCCATCGGGGGCGAGGTGAAACGCGCGCCCCGGAAGCCCAGCACGGAAACCGTGAGCACGACGACAAATGCGGTGACGAGATAAACGTTACGCATGGCTCAGGCTTCCAGTTCCCGGACGTCCCGGCCGCCGGCTTTTTCGAGCAGCGCCTTGGTGTTTTCGAGATTGAAGCGCGGGTCACGCGCCTCGATCACAATGAAGAAAGTGTCGTCCATGCCGCGGCGAATCTCATCGTGCTTCAGGACCGGGTGATAATGCATGGGGAGGCCATTGACGACGAACATCCCGATGATGGTCGCGAAGGCGGTGAACAAAATTGTCAGCTCATAACTCACCGGGAAAGCGAACATCGGGCTGAAAAAAGGTTTGCCGCCGACCAACAGCGGGTAGTCGAACGCGTCCGTCCACCAGATCATCGTCATGCCGGTGCAAAAGCCGGTGAGCCCGCCGGCCAGTGAAATCCGCGGCACGATGGAGCGCTTCAGGCCCATGGCCTTGTCGAGGCCATGCACCGGGAAAGGGGTGATCACGTCCCAGTGGCGGTAGCCGGCGTCGCGCACCTTCTCGGCGGCGTGATAGACGTCGGGCGTCTTGTCGAAAGCGGCGATGAGACCGTAAGTTTGGGCAGCCATGGTCGCGTCGGTTTAGTGATGCCCGTGGGCGTCGGCCGCGGGAGTAACCGCCTTGAGCTCGGCCATCGGCATCAGCGGGAGGAAGCGAACGAACAGCAGGAAGAGCGCGGAAAACACGCCAAACGTGCCGAAGAAGGTGAAGATTTCGACGATGCTGGGCGAATAATAGCCCCAGCTCGAGGGCAGGAAATCGCGGGCCAGCGAGGTGACGATGATGACGAAGCGCTCGAACCACATGCCGACGTTGACGAAGATGCAGAGCACCCAGACCAGCGTGGTATTGTTGCGCACCCGCCGCGACCAGAAGAACTGCGGCGTAATCACGTTACACGAAATCATGATCCAGTACGCCCAGGCGTAGTGACCAAACGCCCGGTTGATGAACGCGAAGCCTTCATAGGGATTCGCGCTGTACCACGCGATGAAGAACTCCATCGCGTAGGCGTAGCCGACGATGGTCCCGGTCGCCAGGGTGATCTTACACATGCAGTCGATGTGGTACTGCGTGATCAAATCCTCCAGGTGATAAATGGCCCGCAGCGGCAGCATCAGCGTGAGCACCATGCCGAAGCCCGAGAAGATGGCGCCCGCGACAAAGTAAGGCGGGAAAATCGTCGTATGCCAGCCGGGGATCAACGAGACCGCGAAGTCGAACGACACGATTGTGTGCACCGAGAGGACGAGCGGCGTCGAAATGCCCGCCAGGATGAGGTAAGCCATCTCGTAATTGCTCCAGTGGCGGTTCGAACCGCGCCAGCCCATCGCGAACAGGCCGTAGAGGAAGGAGCGGAATTTGTTACCCGCGACAAAGAAACGATCCCGCAGGGTCGCGAGGTCGGGGATCATCCCGATGTACCAGAACAACACGGAAACCGTACCGTAGGTCGAGACGGCAAACACGTCCCACTCGAGCGGCGAACGGAAGTTCTGCCAGATGATGTTCGAATTCGGAATCGGGAACAGGTACCAGGCATACCACACGCGGCCGACGTGGAAAACCGGGAAGATCGCCGCGCAAACCACGGCAAAGATCGTCATGGCCTCAGCCGCGCGATTGATCGACGTGCGCCACTTCTGGCGGAGCAAGCAAAGAATGGCCGAGATCAGCGTACCGGCGTGACCGATACCGATCCAAAAGACGAAGTTGACGATGTCCCACGCCCAGTTGACCGGGTTCGCGTGACCCCAGACCCCGACGCCCGTGGCGACGAGGTAGGTCAGGCCCGCCACGGTGAACGAGGCGATGAAGCAGGCCACGATGAAGCAAACCCACCACCAGGTGGGAGTCTTGCCCTCGATAATGCCGCAAATTTTTTCGGTGATCCAGGAGAAGCTGCGTTGGTTCTGCACCAACACGGCGCGGGGCAACACCGCCGGTTTGACCTCCTGCAGGATCGCGGGCGCGGTGGCGTTTTCAGCGTGAGCCATTAGCGCAGCCCTCCCATAACCAAGGATTCATCCGACGCGCGGACGATGAAGTTGGACCTCATGATCATTCGTGGCCGCCCTTCTTGCCCCCGGCAACGGGAGCTTCGGAAGTGTGTTCGTGGCCAGCACCGTGGCCGGTCGGAACGTTCTTCCGGTTGTATTCGACGCGGCTCAAAGGAAGCGTGCCATAGTCCGGCATCTTGGGGTTCGGATTGCGGAGCTTGCCCGAATACGTCGTCCGCGGGCGGGTATTGAGATAGCCCAGGACCGCGTAGTCCTGCTCGCGGGCCTTCGCCTTGGAGACGGCACTGTTCGGATCGAGAATATTTCCGAAGGCAATCGCATCGACCGGGCAAGTCTGCGCGCAAGCGGGCTTGATTGAGCCATCGGGAACCATGACGTCACCGGGTCGACCGGCCTGCGCCATCTTCACCTTGTGCTGAATCTTTCCGTTCTGGATGCGCTGCACGCAATAGGTGCATTTTTCCATCACACCTCGCATGCGCACGGTCACTTCGGGATTCTTGACCATCTTCACCAACTCCGGCGTGCCGAAGGGGGCGAGCTGGCTCATGTAGAGCTGGTCGAGCGAGCGCTGGTTCCAGTCGAAGAAATTAAAGCGCCGCACCTTGTAGGGACAGTTGTTCGCGCAATAACGGGTGCCGATGCAGCGGTTGTAGGCCATCACATTGAGGCCTTCGTCGTCGTGCACCGTGGCGTTGACCGGGCATACCGTCTCGCACGGGGCGAGTTCGCAATGCACACAGGTCATCGGCTGCAGGGAAATCTGGGGATCCTCCGGCAATTCCCGGTTACCCTCACCGCCGAAAGCCGCGCCGTCGGCGGTGCCACTCGAGTAATAGCGGTCGAGGCGGATCCAGTGCATCTCACGGCCGCGCATGACCTGCTCCTTGCCGACGATCGGGATGTTATTCTCCGCCTGGCAGGCCACGACGCAGGCATTGCAACCGATGCAGGTGTTGAGATCGATCGACATGCCCCACTGGTGGTGGCCGTCGAACTGCGGGGTGACGTACAGAGAATTGCCCCGCGGAATCAGCGTGGCGCGCTGTTGCGGCGTCATCTTCTCGCCGGCCTCGCCAACGATGGAAGGCGAGTGCGCCTCCATGCCGATCGTCTTCACGTAGGCCGGGTTTTCCTGATAGCTGTTTGCGCCCTCGAAGTTGGCCTCCCGCACGATATCGCGGCCTTCCATCGACCAGTGTTCCTGGGTATTCGCCAGCAACATCCGCGCCCCGGTGTCCGTGAGTTTCGCCCCCGTCGCGATGTGCATCGCACTACTCGTCCGCAGCGGATAGGCGCTGAAACCCGCATCCTTGCCGACGTGACCCGTCACCGTCCGGCCATAACCGAGGGCCACGATCACCGTGTAATTGGAAAGTCCCGGCTGAATGTGCACGGGGCCACGAATCTTGCGCCCGCCCACGGTCAGCTCGAAAACGTGGCTGTTTTCTTTGCCGGCGATGAATTCGTTCTCTTCCTTGCGCGCGACCTGCAACAGGGAGCCCTTGGGGTCGATCCCGAGTTCCTTACCCAGCTTCGGGCTGACCTGAATGACGTTATCCCACGAAAGTTTCGTAATCGGGTCGGGACATTCCTGCAGCCAGCCGTTGTTGGCGCAGCGGCCGTCATCCATCTTGTAGTCCTTCACGAACCGGACCTCGAGATTGTCCTTGCTGAACGCCGGAGACTTCACGGGGTCGCGGAACAACTTCTCCACTCCCTCGCGGCTGAACTTTACCGCCACCTTTTCGTAGGCGCTGCCGGCCAGCAGGCCGTCGTGCAGGAACCGGCGCATCGTCTTCTCGGCATCCGCGCCCGCGCGGCCGGAGATTCCGGCATAAACCAAAGCGTAGGGATCCGCGTTCGTCTCACCCGCGATCCGCGCGATGACTTCATTCTGCGTCAAACCGCCGAAGAGCGGCATGATCATCGGCTGCACCGGCACGATCGTACCGTCGGCCGTGCGGGCGTCGCCCCACGATTCGAGATAGTGCGCGGCCGCCAGATGCGTGACGTTCGGCGAAACCGCAGAAGTCTCGTCCGCGTAATAGCCGAGGCGAATGACTTCGCCCACCGATTTCTGCAGGGAGGGCCAGTCCAAATCCGCGGGGGCGTTATAGGCGGGATTGCCACCGAGAATGACCAAGGTCTTGACCGAACCGGCCTTGATTGCGGCTGCCAAATCGGAAATGGACGACGCGCCGGAGGCCGGAACGCGGACAAAGTCCACCGTCTTGCCGACTCCACCGAGAATTTCGTTGAGACCGTAGGCGATGGCGTGCACTTCGGCCGGCAGATGCGCCCCCGCGACGATCAGGCTCTCACCCCGATGAGCCAGCAAATCTGCGGCGCACTCGTCGACCCACTTCTGGTTGACGTCGAGTCCGGAAGCATACGGCGCAAGCATATCCCGCGTCGCCGGCACCAAAACGGCGGCCAATTTGGACGCCAGCGCGAGCATGTGACTGCTCGCGATGCGCAACCGATGGTCCGCCATGCTGCCGGTGAGGGTGAGACCGCTCTCTGCCACGTAGAGGCGATTCATCGGATCGCCTTTTTTCGCCACGCGGCGACCTTGGGCAAAACCGCGGGCATAATACAGGCTGCCCGCCTCGGAGTGCAGAAAATCGCAGTCGAGCGAAACGATCCGCTTGGCCTTCGCAAAATGGTAGACCGGTTTCACGTTCACCCCGAACGAAGCCTGGGCGGCGCTGGCCGGCGGCTCGTCGGCCACCGGTTCAAATTCGGCCCACGTCGCACGCGGGAACTTGGTCTTCAGGCCCGCAACGAGACGGGCTCGGGTCGGCGAGGAAGACTCGTCGGCGAGGAAAGCGAGGCCGGCGCCCTGCGTCGCGGCATGGTTGCCGCCGATCGAGGCCAGGAGCGCATTAACCGCATCCGCCTTCAGCACGGCCCCACCCTTGGTATGAGCCGTCGAGCGATCCGGATCGTAAAGATCAAGAACGGAAGCCTGCGCGAGCATTGAAGCCGCACCACCGTGCGGGGTATAGGTCGGATTTCCTTCGAGCTTGGTCGGACGGCCCTGATGAGTTTCCGCCAACAGGGGGATCGCCCACTTCCGGACCGGCATGGCCGTCGCATAATACTGCGGCAGACCGGGAATCACGCCTTCGACCGACTTGCCAAACGGCAAAATATTTCGCTCCGGCCGGCGGCAGCCAGCGAGACCCGCGGCCCCAAAGGCAAACGAGGCCGCCATGATTTTCATGAAATGACGTCGATCGACGCCATCAAGTTCAGCGGCCCCTTCGGGAAACTCGCGCCCAAGCTGGGCCTTAAAACCGGGGGTGCCGGCCAAATCGTCGAGGCTGCGCCAGTATTTTGGACCGGTCAGCTCGCCTGCGGAAGGCGCGGGATGTTCAAATTTGCGTTTCATCGGTGGCAGCCCGAACAGCTTTGCGGAGGCTTAACCTTCCAGTTGTGCACTAAATCGATCGCATCCTTCTGGCGGCCCTGATCGGCCAGGGTCTTGGAATCGAGATTGAAGACATCCTTCGGCTCTCGCAGCCGGGCCTCGGGGTTGCGGTGGCAGTCGATACAGAACGCCATGCTCAACGGCTGCATGTGCGCGACCGTGTCCATCTCGTTGACCTTGCCGTGACACTCCACACAGGAGACGCCGCGGTTAACGTGGATGGAGTGATTGAAATACGCGTAATCCGGCGTGGTGTGGATCCAAACCCACGGCACCGGCGTGCCCTTTTCGTAGCTCTCACGGATGGGCGCCAGCAAGGGGCTGGTCGACTTCACCACGCTATGGCAATTCATGCAGGTCTGGGCGGTCGGGACGTTGGAATGGCCCGACTTGTCGACGTTCGAGTGGCAATAGCGGCAGTCCAGCCCGACCTCCTGCACGTGCTTGGCGTGGCTGAACGGCACCGGCTGCACGGGAGCGTAGCCCACCCGCGTATACTTCGGCGTCATGTAGTAGGTGACGCCTGCCGTGGCGATACCAGCGAGCACCACCAGATAGATGACAATCTGGAGGGGAAGGCCATTGGCCGATTTCGGGAAAAGCTTCGACATGGTCGGGAAAGTCCGGCGGTCCGAGTCGGCTAGACCGTGTCAGCGCGGCGGGCCACCGCACGCACGTCTGGTCGCACTTGCACCGGCTGCGCCGTGGAAGTCGATGAATTCGAGTCGGACGCCACGCCGGTTACCGCGGGCACCTTCGCGAATAGCTTCGGAAAGAGGCTAAGCGCAGCGACCGCGCCGAGCAGCTTGGAGAAGAATTGTTTCCGCGATGGGTTGTGGGTCACAGGACGAGGAGGGAGAAAATCGCCCTCAAAGGAAGTGAGCGGTGTTTCGCTTGTAAACCAAAATTTCGGATAGATTTTTTCTATCACCAACAATTAGGTGGCGCCGGGGCGGGAAATGCTCGCGCTTATTGTCTTCGGTGGGCCACGGACAGGAGCTACCGGTCATTTGCCCGCCGAGCCCGTTCCGGTCGTCGCGAAATATTTCGAATTGCAGCCGCTGCCCGGCACCGGCGAGCTAGGCCCGCCGCGTTGACGTCCTGCCCGGCCGTCGGTCGACGACACGCCGTCCTTCCTCATTAATTTATCCTGCATGCAACTTCCCATCGGTGGGCCCCGGATCTGGCGCCGCCTGGTCAGTGGCTGGTGGCAACCCGAGGCCCGCATGCGGCGGGAGTGGGAAGCCCGCGCCCGGCTCGACGCCAAGGGCTTCATCGGTCGCGGATATGCTGCATCCGACGAGTTGTTTTGGGCCTCCGGCGAGAGTGACCTAAACAACCTCATCCTGCAGGATATCGAATTGGACACCGGAGCCTCGTCCCTGGAAATCGGCTGCGGGGTCGGTCGATTGCTTCGCCCCCTCGCCGCCCGGACCCGGGAGGTCTGGGGCGTCGACATCGCGCCGACCATGATCGAACTGGGTCGCCAGCATCTCGCCGCGGTGCCCAACGCTCATCTGCACGTCACCACCGGCCGGCTCGAAATGATTCCGAGCCGTTCCCTCGACTTCGCGTATTCGATTATCGTTTTCCAACATATCCCCACCAAGGCGGCGATCGGCACTTACCTCGCAGAAGTGGCGCGCGCCTTAAAGGGCGGAGGTATTTTCAAGTTTCAAGTCGACGGTCGCAGTCGGCCGTTCTGGCGGGGCTCGGACAGCTGGCTCGGGGTCTGGTACCGCGCGAAGGATATTTGCGCGGAACTGAAAGTCCACGGCTTCCACGTGGTCGATACTTGGGGCGAGGGTACGCAATACTTCTGGCTCACCGCCGTCCTGCCAGATGCCGCGCCCGGTCGCCCGGCCCTCGTGAAGGCCAAAGCCCGCCATTGGAATCGGGCTGCACTCGAAGAACTGCTCAATCGCCTGGCGCACGACGATCCCACCTGCGGCGCCAGTGGCATTATCGAGGGAAAACATTCCATCCGCGACGAGATCGGCCGCTTTCTGGACGGGACCGCCCTCCTGCCGGCCGGGGTGTTTGTGCGCGAGGCGTTTCTGGCCGTCCTGAACCGCGAGCCCGATAGCCAGGGCCTCGCATTCTACTCCTCCCAGCTCGACGCCGGTTCTTCTCGCGCCTACGTCATGGATTGTCTCTTGGCGTCAGCGGAACTCAGGGCGGCCGTTACGACCCTCACCGTCATCTGAGCCGGAAGAATTCAGTTGAAGGTTGAAAGTTGAAAACCAGCGCAGGCAAAAAATAACTGCGGTGTAGACCGCGAAAGGGGAGGCACGGATCCGTTTGCCTCGAACCCAGCCCCAAAAGAGCGATTTCGCCCCGGCGTTCATCGCTTTCAACTTTCACCTCTCAACTTTCACCTGCACGAGTCCGGCTGAGTTCCCGGGACACGGCCCGTTAAAAGGCTGTCGGGCACGTTGGACCAACGTCCCCTGGAGCCGCGACGCCCCCGTCGCGGTTTTCTCATCGTCACGCGGCGAGGGCGCCGCGTCCCCAGCAGAACGACCGTGGCCGAATGGATTAAAAATCAGGACCGCCGCTAAACAAAGACCCCGTCGCGCATCGGCCGCGTGAGGTCACATTGCTGGGCGATCTCGGGATTGTGCGTCACGAGAATCACCGCCTGGCCGCGATCCTTGGCCAGGCTCGTGAGCAGGTCGAAGACCATGCCCGCATTCTTCACGTCGAGATTACCGGTCGGTTCGTCCGCGAGAAGAATGCTCGGCTCATTGGCCAGGGCCCGCGCAATCGCCACCCGCTGCTGCTCGCCGCCGGAGAGCTGCGTGCCCAGCCGGCGGGATTTTGCGCCCAACCCCACCGACTCCAGCAGCGCGTGGGCCCGGGCCTCCATTTCTCCGACCGGCATTTTGGCCAATTTTCGCATCGGCATCATCACGTTTTCCAGTGCGGTGAATTCGAGCATCAGGAAATGAAACTGAAAAACAAAGCCGATGTGCGCACCGCGGGCCGCCGTCCGGGCCAGATCATCGCTATTCGACATCAGGTGGCCGTTGATCTCGATTTGACCTCCGTCCGGCTGGTCGAGCAAACCGAGCAGGTACAAGAGAGTGCTCTTTCCGCAGCCGGAGGGCCCGACGATCGCGTAGATCTGGCCGCGGCGGGCTTCGAAGGAAACGCCCTTCAACACGTGGACCCGCCCTTCGCCCTGCCCCAGATACCGATGCAGGCCGGTGCAGCGCAGCGCCAATTCACCCCTGACCGAGGAAACTACTGCCGGCGCCGGCTTCATTGGGCGGTTCCGCGAATGATGTCTCCCGGTTCGAGCCGGGCCGCCCGTCGTGCGGGCACCAAACTTGCGACCATGACCATCACAATGGCCGTCGCCACCGCTTCAACGTAATGACGGGCCGACCAGGCGACCACAAACGTCTCGGTCTTGAAGATGCCGTTGATCGGCAGCGGCACGCGACCGACGGCCCACGTGACGCCCGCGCCGAAAAGCGCGCCCAGTGCCGCGCCGATGGCCAGCACGATGCCGGCCTGCCACATGAAAATCTGCGTGATGTCGCGCCGCTCGTAGCCCATCGAGCGCAGGATCGCGATGTCCTTGGTCTTCTCGAGGACGATCATCGCGAGCGTGTTGAACATCGCGAGACTCGCAATGAGCGTGAACACGGTGACCGTGATGGCGGAGGAGATGCGCAGCGCCCGAAACGCCGTGAGCCAGGTTTGCTCGCGCACCTGCCAGGGTTTCACGCTGTAGTGCAAGACTTCCTCCAGGTGCGCCGCCTCGCCCGGGGCGCGGTTCGAATCGTAGAGGCTGATTTGGATAAACGTCGCGCCCGTGGGCTTGCGCAGCAGCGAGCGGGCCTCGCTCAGGTGGAGGTAGACGTTGGCCTTGTCGACGTCGCGGTAGCCGGTCTCATAGATGGCCGAGACGTGAAAACGGCGGGACTCACCACGGGAGAAGACCACAAAGGACTCGCCCACCCCGAGCTGCAGATAGTCGGCCAGCACCCGGCCGACGAGCGCTCCGGACGGCGAACCGCGAAATTCATCGAGGGATCCGTTGGTTATTTTTTCCGCCAAATTGGAAACGCGCAGGTGATCCTCGAGGTTAATCCCGAAGACTTGGGCATCCTTCGTCGTGAACGAGCTGGTCAGCTGCACATTGCCGCGCAACACCGCCGACGCGCCGCGCACGTTGGCAAATTCGCTGACGACGGAGATGATCTGCTGCGGTTCCTCGACGCCCTCGATATATTTCTGGCCCTCCCTTTGCCGCACCTGAAAATCGGAACCGCTCGCCGCCTCCATGCTGCGCATCGTGTCCTGAATCTTGTCCTCAATCCGAATCGCGCCGTTAATCCCGAGGATGGTTTCGATGAAGAAGGCCTCAAACCCGCTCGTCGTCGCCTGCGTCACGATAAAAAGCCCCACCCCCAGGATCGTGCACGACAGGCTCATCAACATGGCCCGCTTCTTCGCCGTCAGAAAGCGATAGGCGATGCGGAGATTCGGCGACATCAGCGAAACAGCGATGGGGCGGTCGCGGACTCAGTTGGCTTTTTTCACCCGGACGCGCTGCCCGGGACGAAACTCCTCGAGTCGCTCGACGATCACCTGCTCACCCGGCGCCAGTCCCTCCCGAATCTCGACGCTGTTCAGCGCGGTGTACCCCACCACGACCCGCCGCCGTTCGACGAGCCCGCCCTTCACGAGGTAAACATATTCGCCATCGGTCAGGGCCCGCCGCGGAATCAGGGTCTGATTGTCGCGCTCGCCGACCGTGATGCGCACTTCGCCGGTGCCAAAAGGGACGAGCCGCTCGGGGGCGATCTTCACTTCCAGGAAAACCGTGTAGCGCTGCGTCTCGGCCTCGGCGATGGGCAGGATCTTGATGACTTTCGCGTCAAATTGCTCCGCGCCATAGCTCAGCAAGGTCACCTTGGCCGGCAGGCCGAGTTTGATTTGCCCAAAGCTTTCCTCGCCAATCTTGGCCACGACCATGCGCAGGTTGGAATAAAAGGTGGCCACGACCGCGCCCTGGTTGAGGATCGCATCCTTCCACACCGCGGTTTGATGCACCACGCCATCGAGCGGCGCCTTGATCGTCATCTTGTCGAGCACGCGCTGGAGCGAAACGATGTTCTCGCGGTATTCGACTTCCCCGCTCTTCGCTTCGAGGTCGGCAATTTCCAGATCGGTTTCGATCTTGTTCAGCTCCCGCTCGGCCGCTTTCACGTCCTCTTCCGACCGTTCGCCGCGACTGAGCAGACGGCGCAAGGTCTCCAGTTTCTGTTTGGCGACTTCGCGCTGGGGGTTCTTCTCCCGCAAGATCCGGCTCCGCTCGAGCGCCACATCGTGATCGCGCTTCGCCTTCTCGATCTGCCGTTTCACATCGGTGGCATCCAACCGCAGGAGTTCGTCGCCCTCCTTGAAAGGTTTGCCCGGATCCAGGGCCTCGCACCACTCCACCCGCCCGGACACCTCCGTCTTGAGGTCGCGGATGTCGCCGTCGGCGTGCACGACGACACTGCCCGTCACCACGCTCACCGCCTTGCCGCGCGTGACTTCGGCCACGGTGGCGTCGGAGCGAAAGCCGACGTAGGCCACGCCCGCGGCGGTGCCCGCGACCACGAGGGCAAGCGTCACCTGGAGGAGGGTTCGGGCACTACCGGTTTGGGCGGACATAACGGGAGGGAAGGTTATTAAGCACCGGATCGTCCGCGGCGAGCGAAACGAACGCACTCCAGTCGGAAAGAAACTGCGCCCGGGCGAGCGCATTGTTGTATTCGGTTCGGCGCAGTTCGTGCAGGGCCGCGTCGACGGTGCCCTGGGAAACATTGCCGAGCTTCACTTCCTCCTGCTGGCGGCGCACCCCTTCTTCCGCGCCGGCACGGCGAATTTCGGCAAAACCGATCGCGCGGGCATCCAATTCCAACGCGCGCTCCAGACGCTGGGCCTCCTCAATCGTGGACTCGGTGGCCAGGTGGAGTTGCCGCTGCCAGTAGCGCTTGTCGGCGAGAGCCTCGAGTTTCGCGCCCTTGGTCGCAAATCCGTCGAAGACCGTCCAGCGCGCGTTGACCTCCACCGTCTGCTGCGCGATGCCGGTTTGGTTCACCGCGTTCGCCGTGGCGTTCGTGACGTTCAAGAGACTGTAGCCAACCTGCGCATTGAACTTCGGCAGCAGCCGCACGCGGGCGATTTGGTAATTCAGGTCAGCCTCATGCACGCGCATCTCCATCATCTCCGCCGTCAGATTCTTCCCGCCGGCGCGCAAAAGATCCGCCAGCAACGTCGTCGCCAGCGGCGCGGAATAGGTGACCGCCGGAATCTCCGCCGGGACGGCCTCCTCCGTGATTTCGCCCGCGCCCGCGAGTTTTTGGAACCGCATCCTTTCCGTCGTGAAATCCGCCTTGAGCCGGTCGAGCGCCAGCCGCGCCTCGTCGAGCGACAACTGGGCACTGGCGAAGTCTCCCGCCGAAATCTCCCCGCGATCGCGCTTCTCCTGCGCGCTTTTCACGTTCGCCTCGTTGAGGCCAAAGAAATAAACCTCGTGTCTCAGCCCGGCTTTTTTCGCGACCAGCCCGACATAGATTTGGCGCAACACCACGGCGAGCGTGCGATAACCCTCGGCGTAGTTCTTCTCGGCAATGGCCACGCGGATCCGCGAAATCTCGCTGTTGGTCTTGAGCGCGCCCCAGTGGAAGAGGGGCTGGCTGATCGCCGCGCTGTAAAAAAGACCGTTATCGCGCGACTGCGCGCCGGCGTTGTTGGAAATGGACGTCTGGTTGCGGTCGTAACGAATGTCCCCACCCAGATTCGGCAGCCGTTGCGCGTCCGCACCGTAAACGCGCGCTTCGGACTGCGCAATTTCGGCTTCGTGGAGCAGAATCTGGGGGGCCTGTTTCAGCGCCTTCTCCAGCACGGCCTTGAGCCCGGGAAAATAGTCCTCGGGCAATGTCCCCCCCACGCCGCTGGACTGGCCACGCGCGGGGGCCAAAAGCAGGACGGAAAAGCAAAGGAGCAAAGCACACCGGATGGCACGCTCGAATATGAGGCCCGACAGCAGCATGAACTGAATGGAAAAAATGGAGGGTCAGCCCACGCGAAGCGAGAGCGATTGCAACCCATAAGTCTTGAGCCTCGCCGGGGGAACCCGCCAACCTTGCCCCGGCTCCGTCTGCACGGGTGCCGCCAGCCCCCCCATGCCTCCCGAAATCTCCGCGCTCGCCCGCGAACACCTTGAGCGCCTTCGCGCTTTCTACGACGCGGCTCCGACCGCGCCCAAATGGGGCGCCCGTTGTTACCGCGCGTTGCTGGCCCACTATTACAATCTCCTCATTCCGCCCGACGCCAGCGTGCTGGAAATCGGCTGCGGTTCCGGCGAGCTGCTCGCGGCGATTCGGGCGGGGAAAAAAGCCGGCATCGATATCTCGCCGACCCAAATCGAGGCCGCTCGCCGGCGCGTCCCCGAGGCGGAGTTCTTCACGCAGGCCGGCGAGGTACTCACGTTGGACCGGAAATTCGACGTCATTATCATCGCGGACACGTTGAATCTCGCCGCCGACGTGCAGCGCCTCCTCGAGCGCCTGCACACGGTTTCGCACGCTGACACCCGCCTCCTCGTTAATTTTCAAAACACGCTGTGGCGTCCGCTGCTGACCCTGGCCCGCGCGCTGGGCCTCAAGTCCCGCCAGCCGCAGAACAGCTGGCTCGCCTCCTCCGACGTGCTCAACCTGCTGCGCCTCGCCGGCTGGAGTGCGTTGACCCGCCACGGGCGCATCCTTGTCCCCTGCCCCGCCCTCGGCCTGGGGACGTTGCTCAATCGCTGGCTGGCCCCGCTGCTGCAGTGGTTTTGCCTGACCGTATTCGTCGTGGCGCGCCCCGAACGTTCGACGTCCGGCCAGGCGCTCACCGTCTCCGTCATCATTCCCGCCCGCAACGAAGCCGGCAACATCGCCGCCGCCGTCGCCCGCACGCCGCAGATGGGCGCGGGCACCGAGTTGGTGTTCGTGGAGGGCCATTCGCGCGACGACACGTGGGAGCAAATCCAGCAAGTCGCGGCCGCCCATCCCGAACTCAAAATCCGCATCCTCCAGCAAACCGGCAAGGGCAAGGGCGACGCCGTCCGCGCCGGCTTCGCCGTGGCGTCGGGCGACATTCTGATGATTCTGGACGCGGACCTCACGATGCCACCCGAGGAGCTGCCAAAATTCTACGACGTCCTCGCCAGCGGCCGCGCCGAATTCGCCAACGGGGTCCGCCTGGTCTATCCGATGGACGAAAAGGCGATGCAGTTCCTGAATCTCTGCGCGAACAAGGCGTTCGGCCTCATTTTCACCTGGCTGCTCGGCCAGCCCGTCAAGGACACGCTTTGCGGCACGAAAGTCCTGACTCGCGCGCACTACGACCGCATCGCCGCGAATCGAACGTATTTCGGCGACTTCGACCCCTTCGGTGATTTCGATCTGCTCTTCGGCGCGGCAAAACTCAACCTGAAGATCGCCGACGTGCCGATCCGCTACCGCGAGCGCACCTACGGCACCACCAACATCCAGCGCTGGCGCCACGGCTGGCTCCTGCTGCGGATGGTGATGTTCGCCGCGCGGAAGTTGAAGTTCGTGTAACGCGATTAGGTAAGAAACCGGTCGACCGTTTCCTCCTCGCCACCCATTGCCCGCTACTCGCTACTTCCAGAAATGAAAGTCCCGATCCTCGACCTCAAGCCCGCCTACGCAGAGCTGCGGGCGGAACTCGACGCCGCGTATCACCGCGTCATGGAGTCGGGCTGGGTACTGCTGGCCAAGGAACTCGAGTCATTCGAAGCGGAGTACGCGACAAGTGTCGGGGCGAAACATTGTGTCGGCGTCGCCAACGGGCTGGAGGCGATGCAACTCGTGCTGATGGCGCTCGGCGTCGGGCCGGGCGATGAGGTGATCGTACCCTCGCACGGGTACATCGCGACCTGGCTGGCGGTCACGCACGTGGGCGCCAAGCCGGTACCGGTCGAGCCCGATCCGCAAACGTACAATCTCGATCCGAACCGCCTGGCGGCGGCGATTACCCCGCGCACGAAGGTGATTCTCCCCATTCACCTTTACGGCCAGACCGCGGACATGGAGGCGATCAACGCGATCGCCGCAGCGCGCGGCCTCTTTGTCCTCGAGGATGCGGCCCAGTCCCACGGGGCGCTTTGCCGCGGCCGGGCCGCCGGCGCGCTCGGCCACGCCGCCGGAGTCAGCTTTTATCCGAGCAAGAATCTCGGTGCGCTCGCCGACGCGGGCGCGGTGACGACCAGCGACGACCAACTCGCCGACAAACTCCGCCACCTGCGAAATTACGGTTCGAAGGTCCGCTACCATCACGAATACCTCGGCCTAAATTCGCGCCTCAGTGAACTGCAGGCCGCCTTTCTCCGCGCCAAGCTGCCGCACCTGCCGGCCTGGAATGCCCGTCGAGCCCTCCTCGCCGGCCGCTACTTCACGCAACTGCGCGGCGTCGGCGACCTCGTGCTTCCGACCGTGCCGGCCTGGGCCGCTCCGGTGTGGCACCTCTTTGTGATTCGCACGGCGCACCGCGAGGCGCTGCAAGCCCACCTCGCGTCGCGCGACATCGGCACGCAAATCCACTACCCCATTCCACCGCATCTCTCGTCGGCCTACGCCTTCGCCGGCTGGAAGCCCGGGGCGTTTCCGCTGGCGGAAAAATTCGCCCACGAAGTGCTCAGCCTCCCCATCGGCCCCCACCACCCGCCCGCCCAGATCGATCATGTGTGCTTGGCGATTGGGGAGTTTTTTGCCGGACTCCGCCAAACTGCATGAACGTGTCCGCCTGGAATCCCCTCGCTCCTTTTATCCAGCTTTACCGGCATCGGGCGCTCCTGCGGCAATTTGCCCGCCGGATGATCGAGGTGCGGCATCGCGGCAGCTTTTTGGGCCTGGCTTGGACGGCGATCACGCCGCTCCTGTCCCTCGGGATTTACACCTTCGTCTTTGGTTTTGTCTTCAACGGGCGTTTCACCGATCGCGCCACCGAAACCAACCTGGACTACGCGCTGGGCATTTTCCTCGGCCTGATTCTCTTCAATTTCCTCGGCGAGGTCCTCGCGCAGTCCCCTTCGGTCATCGTCTCGCAGCCGAATTTTGTGAAGAAGGTCGTTTTCCCGCTGGAAATCCTGCCCGCCGCCGCCGTCGCCGCCGCCGCCGTGACCGCCCTGATCAGTCTGGGCTTGGCGTTCCTCGGGATCGCCGTGCTGGGCGATGGCCTCGATCGGCACGCCTTTCTCGTGCTGCTGATTATCCCACCCGTCGTGCTGATGGCCCTTGGCTGCGCGTGGTTTCTCGCCGCGCTCGGCGTGTTCATCCGGGATATCGCGAACGCCATGCCGTTCTTCGTCCAGGTACTCGTCTACATGAGCGCGGTCTTCTACCCGCTCCGCTTTCTCGAGAAAGCGCCGCCGCTCGCGCAGAAAATACTTTTCGCCAATCCGCTCCTGCACGCCGTGGAAGGCACGCGCCGCGCCGTGCTGTGGCATCAACCCGTGGACCCGTCGACGCTCCTCTTTCTTTGGGTGACGGGCGTCGTCGTTTGCATCGCGGGTTACGCCGTTTTCCACAAGCTCCGCCCGGCGTTTGCCGACGTGGTTTGAGCGGCCGGAATCAGTCGCACCACGAATTGTGACGGCGGTTCCGGCTCAATTCCGGACAGCCTCCTCAGACCTGGGCAGCGAAGAGCGCATGCCTTGTCCCCCGGCAATCCGATTAACTCGTCGCCAGGCCCGTCCCGACAGCATGCCATTTCCATGTCGCGGCCGTGACATCAAATTGGTCGTGGATGTCGGCCGAGGTGATCTGTTTGGCCGGAACCGGCTCCGATGTGCTTTGGCGCCGAGGCACCGAGTTGCCCTGATTCTGCTATCTGACGGGGCGGCAAACCGTGCGTGACCGTTTCCCAAAATCCCGAATCGCTTTTCGCTGGCTGCTTCCCCATGCATGCCGATTCTATGACACGGCCGTGACATTAATTCGGTCGTCGAGTTGCGCGAATGACCTGGCAAGCTGCCACGCTCCGATGGCTCCTCCCCTGACATAAAAAGCCGTAAGCGTTAGGCGCTCCCGCCGCGGACCCCGGCCAAATGCGACTTGAACCCCCTGTCCCGTTGCGGTGCGATACGCCGTTACAGGACGAAGTATCGCCCGCTTAAATGACACCGCTCGAGCAATATCCGAACGCACCCGACCTCTTTCACGCCTACCGCACGTGGCTGTCGTTTCCTTCGGTCCAACGCATGCCGGGCGGCTGGGACTTTGAGGGCCGTTTTTACCCGGATTACCTTTTCGTCGGCGGCGCTTCGTTTGCGATTCATCGCACCGCCCGGGAATATTGTACCGGCGCCGGACTCGATCTCGGAGCCGGGCTTTGGCCGTTGCCCGGCGCGACCGCCATCGATCTGGAACGCGGCCCCGGCGCCAGCCACCGCCTCGAGGAGATCGCGCCAAATTCGCAGGACTACGTCTTCAGTTCCCACTGCCTCGAGCACATCGTAGCCTGGGAAGACGCGTTGCGCAGCTGGATCGGAAAGCTCAAAGGCGGCGGACGCCTTTTTGTTTATCTGCCGCATCCGACCTGCGGCATCTGGCGTCCCGGTTCGCCCTTCGTTGGCGACGGTCACAAGTGGGCCCCCACGCCAGAAATCATCAAGTCCACCCTGAATCGTCTCGGCGGCCGCGTCCTGGCCTGCGATGATGGCCCCGACGCCATGCAGAGCTTTTTCGTTTGCGCCGAGTTCGGCCAGGCCCCGCGCTTCACCGTCATATGAGCCCCGAGAGTTACCATTTCGGCACCCGCCTCGCGCTGCGTTGCGACTACTACGCTTTCCCGCGCACGGGCAGCCATTATCTCTGGGCCTGCTTCACCGGACTTCTCGACCTCGTTTTTTATCCCAACGAGTTCGTCGACCACCCCGAGGCCAAACAGCGCGCCGAAGAACTCAATCCCCACGCCTATTACGCCCTGCGCCTGCGCGAGGATGGCGTGCCGTTTCAACCGGTCTACATCAACGCCGCGCCCCAGGGCGTCCACGGCAACCCGGCTCCGGCCGCGGGCGACTGGCCGGTTTTGACTCTAATCCGCGACCCGCACCCAACCATCTACAGTTGGTATCATACGGCGACGGAGCGGTGGGGCGCCAAGGTCCCCAACCGCGTGGAGTGGATGCGCGACGCCTATCAGAAGTATCGCGAGTTCTACGATCGCGCCTTCGACGTCGCGGAAAAGAATCCGAAAAAATGCCTCTTGATTCGCTTCGAAGAGCTGAAGCGCGATGCCGCCGTGTTGCGGCAAATTACGGCTTTCCTCGGCGTGCAACCGAAGTTGTCGCCGGAATTTGTGCACTGGTGGACCGACTTCGAACGCATGACCAAGGCGGGCGACCGCACGTTTTATCGCTCCGGCAACAATCTGCAGTGGCGGAACGACGCCGCCTGGCTGGCTGACTTGGAACGCGCCGGTCCGGGCGATTTCACCCGCTACGGGTATTCCGCGAAGCCGTGAACGCCGTGCTCCAGTCCGTGGACGAGGCGTGGTTCGAAACCGCCGAACGCTGCTGGTGCGGCGGACGCAGCGACACCCCAAGCCCCAATTCCAGCGAGTATCGCGTCTGTCCGCGCTGCGGCGCGCACTTCGCGAAGCGCCGCCTCAAGCCGGACTGCATCGGAAAATTCTACAGCTACGAGGGCTACTGGCAGCAGCGGCAGCAAAGCAAACTGCACCCGACCCTCTGGGAGCGGCAACGACTCCTCGAGGCCGACGGCCGCGTCCAATGCTGGATCGACCACATCGAGCGCCACACGGGCGAAGTGCGCGGCACCGCCGTCGAGGTCGGCTGCGCCGAAGGCACGCTGCTGTTGCATCTGCGCACCCTCGGCTGGCAAACGGTCGGTCTCGAACCAGACGCGGAAACCGCGGCCGGAGTCAACGCGCGCACCGGGCTCGACGTGCGCGCCGGTGTTTTTCCCGACGTCGCGGCGCCGACTTGCGACCTCTTTGTTGCCTGCGATGTCCTTGAGCACGTACCGGATCCGTTGCGCTTCTTGCAAGCCGCGCGCGAGGCACTGCGGCCCGGCGGGATTCTTTTCCTGCAATTGCCCCTGATCGAAAGGGAGAATCCGGATTTCGGCCACATGACCGACAAGGTCTTCGACTCGCAGGAACACGTTTTCATCTATTCCCGCTCCGCGCTCGCCACACTGCTCGAGACGGCGGAGTTCGAAGTGCTCGAAAACGGGAGCGCTTGGCGCCGCGCCCACGAAATCGTCATCGCGCGCCGGACGGATCGGCCCGCCCGGACGGTGCGGCACCTCGCGAATCTCCCGGAGATGTTCTCACGCGAGTGGACCGGGTTCATCGACGAGCTCAATGCCTTCGCGGCCCCGCTCGGCCTGCGCCAGTTTACGAATTGGTCGAAGCTTTGGGAATATCCCTGGATTTGGCATCACGGGCTGAACAAAATTGACTGGCGGGGAAAGCGCGTCCTCGACCTCGGCTCCGAGCAATCGCCGTTTCCGTGGTGGCTCGCCCAAAAAGGCGCCCATGTCACCCTCGTCGAGACCGGCCGCAACTGGATCGAGCAATGGGAGGCAGTGCGCGCGGCACTGGGCGGAGTGCAGGTCGACTGGCAAATCGTCGATTCGTGCCGGCTGCCCTTTGCCGATAACACCTTCGATGTCGTCACGAGTTTCTCGGTCATCGAACATCAGGATGACAAAGTCCTCGCGGCCGCCGAAGTGGCGCGCGTGCTCAAGCCTGGCGGGCGGTTCGGCATCTCGTTCGACATCTGCGAACCGACGCGCGGGATGACCTTTCCCGAGTGGAACGGCCGGGCGCTGACGATGCGCGAGTTTGAATTGGCGATTTGGAATCAGCCCGCGTTTGGCCAAAGTGCCGCGCCCATCTGGAACGTCGAGGACATCGGGCCGTTCCGGCGCTGGCATCGCACGACCGCGCCTCATCACAACTACGTGACGGGAGCCGCCATCCTTGTAAAACAGCCGCCCTCCTGGTGGCAGCGATTCTTCGGCGGAGCAAAATGAGACTGCTGCTCTCCAAGCCCGACGCGCTCGGCGATCAGTTTATCGCCGCCGGCAGTGCGCAGGCCCTCCGCCGGTTGCAGCCGGACTGGCGCATCGTCTGGCACGTGCGCGCCGGCATGGAAGTGTTTGCCCCGTTGATCGGCGGGCATGTCTTCACTCCGGATCCGGCGCGCGCCCCCGAAGCGGAGGCCGCCCGGCTCGCGCGAGAAACCGCGCCGCTCATCGTACTGCCC
>CANJNJ010000100.1 GCA_947474995.1 Opitutaceae bacterium
CATTGACCCTGTGCGACCAGTCCGGTTCTTGCTCCCCGCCACCGCATGACTACAGCCGAAGCCTTTGATCTTGCCCGGGGCCACCATGAGAGCGGCCGGCTCAGTGAAGCCGAATCGCTTTATCGCCAGATTCTGGCCCAGGACCCCCGGCATCCCGACGCGTTGCACTTGCTCGGCGTCATCGCGCATCAGGTCGGGCAGCACGCGCCGGCCGTCGAGCTCATCCGCGGGGCCATCGCGATCGAGCCCAGTGTGGCCGACTATCATAACAACCTCTCGTTGGCGCTCCAGCGCCTTGCCCGCCTCGACGAAGCCGAGGTGGCCTTGCGCGAAGCCCTGCGCCTCAACCCGTCCTATCCCGAGGCTTATAACAATCTCGGCAACGTCGAGCGCAGCCGGGGCCGGCTCGATGAAGCCGTCGCCGCCTATGCCGCAGCGATCCGGCTTCGACCGGACTATGCCGACGCCTTTTGCAATCTCGGCACTGCCCTGAAGGACCGCGGCGAACTTGAGGCCGCCGTGACCGCTTTCCGCCAGGCCCTGCAGCTCCGGCCCAATTTCCCCAAGGCCCATTCTCATCTGATATTCACGCTGCACTATCTGCCGCAGACGGACGCGCGCCTCCTCGCCGAGGAGTTACATCGGTGGCGCGCCCGTTACGCCGATCCGCTGCGATCCGCGATCGCCCCCCATCCCAACGATCGCAATCCCCAACGGCGGCTGCGGATCGGTTATGTTTCTCCGGACCTTTTTCAGCACGCCGTCGGCCGTTTTCTCCTGCCCATTCTGGCGCGCCACGACCACGACCAGTTCGAAATCTTCGTTTACTCGGACGTAAGCACGCCGGACGACCACACCACGCTGCTGCGCTCCAAGGTCGATGTGTGGCGCGACACCGTCGCCCTCGACGATGACGCCCTGGCCCGACAAGTCAGGGCAGACCAGATCGACGTCTTGATCGATCTCTCGCTGCATACGGGGCGCAACCGCCTGCTCACTTTTGCCCGCAAACCGGCGCCCGTCCAGGCCACCTACCTCGCCTACTGCGGCAGCTCGGGCCTCACCACGATCGACTATCGCCTCACCGATCCCATCCTCGATCCGCCGGGGAGCGATCGGTCGGCCTATTCTGAACAATCCCTGTCCCTGCCCGGGACCTATTGGTGCTACCAGCCAAGTGCCGTCGCCCCCGAGGTCGCGTCTCCTCCCGCGGCCACCGCGGGCTACGTGACCTTTGGTTGTTTGAATAATTTCTGCAAAATCACCGCGCCTACCTTCGCGGCGTGGAGTCGGATCCTGAACGCCGTTCCCACGTCGCGAATTCTGATTCACGCCAATCAAGGCTCCCATCGCCAGCGCACCCTCGAACGCTTCGGACAGGCCGGCATCGCGTCCTCCCGGGTCTCGTTTCTCGATTTTCTTCCGCTGCCGAATTATTTCGCCGCCTACGGGCAAATCGACTTGGCCCTCGACCCGTTTCCCTTCGGCGGTGGCACCACGACCTGCGACTCGCTTTGGATGGGCGTCCCGGTCGTGGCGTTCGCCGGCCAGCTGGCGATGTCCCGGGCGGCGGCGAGCGTATTGCATCATGCCGGTCTCGCGGAACTGGTGGCCCACTCGGTTGACGACTACGTGGACGGCGCCGTGGCCCTCGCCCGGAATCCGGCCCGCCTTGCCCAGCTGCGAAACGCCATGCGCGCGCGCCTGCTGTCATCGCCCTTGTTGGACGCGCCGCGCTTGGTCGCGAATCTGGAGACGGCCTACCGGGAAATGTGGCGTCAGTGGTGCGCGCAAACCCGGTGATAAAGTTCCACGTACTGCGGAACAATCACGTCCGCCGAGAACTTTTCCGCCGCGGTCTTTTTCGCCGACCGACCCAACGCCTGACGCCGCGTCGGGTCGCGCAGCAGTGACTCCACCCCCCGGGCCAGGGCATCGGCGTCGGCGGGGACCAGCAGGCCGTTTTCGCCCGAGGTAACCACTTCGGGAATGCCGCCGACCGAGGTAGAGACACTGGGACAACCGAAGCACATCGCTTCGAGCAGACTCAGGCAAAAGCTCTCGGATTCGGACGTGAACAAACCGAGGTCGGCGGCCTGCAGGTAATCCTCTACATCGACCACTTTCTCGCGCACGACGATCCGATCCGAAAGCCCCAGGCGCCATACTTCATCGACGAACGGCGCGAAGTTGCCCCCCGCCAGGATAACGAGCTTGAACGCGTCACTGGGCCGGATTTTCGCCGCGGCGGCGAGCAACAGCGGAATCCGCTTGATCGGCCGCAGATTTGAAAGGTGGACGATCATCGCCTCCCCGTCCGCGAGTCCGAGTTCCCGGCGCATGTCCGTCCGGGATCGCCGGGGCGTCTTCGGGGCAAAGAAATTATGAATGACGTCGATGCGTCGCGCGATGCCCAGCAGGCTGTGCGTTTCGTCCTTCAGCCAGTGCGAAACCGCCGTCACCGCATCGGAACAGACGAGCGCATGGCAGATCGCCGGGCCGTACCCCGGGTCCCGTCCCAGCAAGGTGGTGTCCGTGCCGTGCAGCGTGGTCACCACCCGCGGCCGCTGGCCCTTGGGCAACATCGAGACCGCCAGGATCGCCGCCGTCGCATGGGGCACGGCGTAGTGGACGTGGAGGATGTCGAGTTCGTATTCCCGACTCACCTCCGCCATCTTGACCGAAAGCGGCAGCGTGTAATCCGGATATTTGAACAGCTCGTAGTCGTTGATGATGACCGGATGGAAATGCAGCCGGGGCATGCCCGACGGCATCCGAAACGGCCGCTCGCTGCTGATGAAGTGAACCTCGTGCCCGCGCTGGGCGAGTTCCTCCCCGAGAGCGGAGGCCAGGATGCCGCTGCCGCCAACGGACGGATAACATGTAATTCCGATGCGCAGCGAACGATGCGAGGTCATGTCAGAAATGGGGCCGGTCCCGCGACCGCCGGACCGGCGTCGGGGCAAACAGAGCGCGAGAACGAATACGAATGCGCATGACAGACTTAAAACCGGCGCGCCGACCGTCCGAGGGCACCGAGGGAATCGAAGACGAGCGGATCGTTGGGGAAGAGCGGGATTGCCAGCCCCACCCCGCAGCGCTGGCCGTTCGCCGCCGCGCGGGCCAGCTGCATTTCCGCGTAATGCCGCGTCAGGGCCTGGGAGGCGTGCGCCTGCATGGCCGACGTCCAGGCCTTGGCGATGGATGGGGCGGACACATCGATGAACACGGGCAGCTGATCCCGCGGCTCCGCCTCGGCGGACACGGCATAAAATATCACTTGTTGGACCGCATGGGATTTTCGGCCCCGCAGTTCCTTGACGCCGCCGTACCGCGCCAGTCGCGCCGCATCGCGCACCAACCTTCCCAGCACGGCGTGATCCGGATGCTGGTTTTCGACCGGCGTGGGCGCCAAAACCACCGTCGGACGCAGGCGACGGATAATCTCCGCCAGTTTCAACGTATACTGCACGCGCCGTTCGAAATGGCTGTCGCCACCCAAGTCCACAAATTCGATGGTCGCACCCAACACCTTCGCCGCCTTTTTCGCCTCCTGGGTGCGCTGCGCCGGCGTACCGTTGGTCCCGGCTTCGCCCCGGGAGCACACGACAAAACGCACCTCTCGCCCGGCCTGCGTTTCCCGGGCGATCACCCCGCCGCAGCCAAACTCGATGTCGTCCGGATGGGCGCCAAACGCGAGGATGGGGGCGGACTCAGGCCGGGACGTCGGTGTAGGCTTCATCGGAGCGGTCAATGGGGTCGCGATTGACGAAGATGATTTCAGGCGCGTCCTCCTTACGCAAGTAAGCCTGTTCGCCCGCCCCGGCGATGTAATGGGTGCAGTGCACGACCGACTGCATCCACCGCAGCCGCGAATCGCGCGTCGGGCTGATCTGCTCCCGGGTGAACTCACAGGCCGGAAGCGTGACCCAGGCCTCGCCCCCTTCGTGCAGTTTCAATTCCCGGCCAAAACCACGCGCGCGCACAATTTCCCCGGAGTAAGCGGTGTCGACAAAATATTCCGAAATCTCACAAGCGGCGCGGCGCACCGCCTGATCGCTGGAACGCACAACGCGAATCCCCTCGAGCAGGCCCATGCGCCGATACATCTCCAGGCAGAAATCGGCCACGTTGGTCGCGGCCGTCTGCTTGAAGGCCTCGACCCAGCGCGGCTCCACGTACGCGCCGAGCTGCCGGGCCGTGTTGGCCTGCCAGCCCTCGGCGATGCGCTTCAGGAAAAGCGGCGACCATTTGCGCTGAACCTTGTTGGCAAAGGCGAAGTTGAGCTGGGTCGGCTCGCCCGTCTTGCGATGGCGCACCGTCGTCTGGGTTTCCCGCGGGTCGTGGTCGCTGTCGTGAAAAAAGAAAACGACCTCGCCGCCCATTTCCGCCTGCAGCCGCCGCGCGGTCTCGAACTTGGCAAAGAGAAACCGGCGCGGAAAAAAACCGCACGGCTGCTGGCCAAAACAGATGAGGGGACTTCCACTCATGCGGTGGCCGAGCCGGGCGGCGGCTGAACTCGCGTGGGCAGGAATCCCTGCAAGACGACCGCGAACAACATGCAGGCGCCACAGCCAATCACGTTGAACCAGAGGTAGGAGATGACGGTGGTGGCATAGAGCACAAAGACCAGGGTCTGCGCCGCGAGCGCGCCCCAAAAGACCGCGGTGCCGCCCACGCGCCGCAGGAAGAAGGCGACGAGAAACAATCCCAGCACCACGCCGTAAAAAATCGAACCGAGGATATTCACCGCTTGGATGAGATTCTCGGCCAGATGGGCGAAGAGGGCGAAACCAATCGCGACCACGCCCCAAAGCGCGGTGAACCACTTCGACGCCTTGACATAGTGCTGGTCGTCCGCGCCGCGCTTGATCACGAAGCGATAGAAATCGACCGTCGTGGTGGAGCCCAGCGCGTTGAGCTCGCCCGCTTTCGAGGAAAGCGCCGCGGCGAAAAAGACGGTTACGAGCAGGCCAATCAAGCCGTGGGGTAGATAGCCGAGGATGAACGTGATGAAGACGTAATCAGAATCGTTGGCTTTCTTGCCGCCCCCCGGACCAACGGCCTGCTTCGCCTGATCGCGAATCACCTCGACCCGCTCGTTGGCCGCGAGGGCCGCCGCCCGCGCGGTGGCCACGCCCGCCGCGTCACCCGCATGCTTCGCTTCGATCCACGCCTGGAGTTGCTGCTTCTTCTGCGCGTGGGCCGCGGCGAAGTCCGCCTCGAGGGCCCGCAGCGGCGCCGGGTCGCCCTTGGCCGCCTGCCCGGCCCACGCCGCCTGATTGAAGAAAACCGGCGGACGCTCGAATTGATAAAACACGAAGACCAGCGCGCCGAGCAGCAGGATGAAAAACTGCATCGGAATCTTGAAGACGCCGTTGAACATCAGCCCCAGCCGGCTTTCGCGCAGCGACGCCCCGGAGAGGTAGCGTTGCACCTGCGATTGGTCCGTGCCGAAATAAGACAGCGCCAGGAACATGCCGCCGAGCACCCCCGTCCAAATCGTGTAACGACGATCGGGATTGAGGGAAAAGTCCACCGCCTCGAGCTTGTGCAGGCCCCCGGCGAGCGTCAGGGCGTCGCCAAAGGACAGCCACGCAGGCAGCTTGGTCAGGAGCACAATAAGCGCGGCGACCATGCCTGCGAAAATGACGCCGATTTGATATTTTTGCGTCAGGTTGACCGCGTCACTTCCGCCCATCGCCGTATAAGCCACGACGAGGACCCCCGTGCTGATGATCGTCGCGTTGAGCGACCAGCCCATCACCGTCGAGAGGACAATGGCGGGCGCGTAAATGGTGATGCCGGCGCCCAACCCGCGCTGCACGAGGAAGAGCGCCGCGCCGAGGAGCCGGGTCTTCTGGTCAAACCGCCGGCCGAGGAACTCGTAGGCCGTGTACACATTCAACTTCCGGAACATCGGCAGAAACACGGCGGCGATGACAATCAACGCGAGCGGCGCGCCGAAATAATTTTGGACAAAGCCGAGGCCGCTTTCGTAGCCCTGACCGGGCGTCGAAAGAAACGTGATCGAACTCGCCTGCGTCGCCATGATGGAAAGTCCGATGACAAACCACGGCGTATTGCGGGCGCCTTTCAAATAGCCATCGAGGTTGCGGCGGCCCCGCGTCTGCCAGGTGCCGTAAAGCGCGATCCCGACGAGCGTGCCAATGAGGACGACGTAATCGAGGGCGTTCACGAGTAATAACGGGTGAACCAAGCCAGCACCACGACGTAGAGCACGAAACTGCCCAGTACGAAGAGGTAGACCGCCCGCCACGAACGCAGACCGGGCAGGCCGGTGACCTCGTCATCAACTTGGGCGCGAGACGGTACGGCCTCGTCCTGGCCCGCGACGGCGGACGATTTCACGTGGTCGGGATCTTCCTGGCCCTGCTTGGACGTCATTTCCCGAGCGAGATGAGATTCGCAAACAGGCGGTAAGCCCCCGGCACACCGGCCGGCAGCTGCCGGAAGAACGCGAGGCCCGTGTAAACATAATAGCCCTTGCCGTAGCGGGCGATGAGCAGGCTGCCCTTCAGCGGAGCCTCGCCAGCATCGCTCATAGCGAAGATGGAAACATAGTGCTGCGGATCCCATGAGCTCGGAAAATAAGCGCCACGCTCCTGCACCCAGCCGTCAAAGTCGGCCGGCCCGAGGCGATTCGGTGCCGCCAGCACTTTCTCCTCGGGCGAAACAAACGTCACGGCCGCCTTCTCGTCGGTCACCCGCAGATCGGGAGCATTGCCCTGGATCGAAAGCTCATAGGGACCAAGAATGGGCGCCTTGAGGCCGTTGGGACGGTTGTACTGCGTGATCACGGTGCCCCCGTTTTCCACGTAGGAGAACAGACCGGGCAAGTTGGTCGCGAGGTCGGCCCGTTCGTTGAACGCCCGGACGCCAATCACGACCGCATCCAGGCCGCGCAGTTTCTCCGCCGTCAAATCGGCCCCGGTGAGAACCGTGACATTGCAGCCCAGCTGCTGCAGCGCCTCGGCCGTGTCGTCACCCGCACCCGGCAGATAACCGACGTTCCGACTGCGGTTCGTGACCTCGACCGCAACCGCCCGAACCCGGGCCGGCGGCTGGAGCAGTTGCACCGGAATGTGGTTGTAGCGAATTTCCGCCCGGCTCGTGCCATAGGTCGCGCCGGCCACCGTGGCGCGCGCACCGAATTTCGCCGCAGCGGGTTGCGCGGGTGCGGTGACACTAAATGACACGCGGGCTTTTTCGCCCACGCTCGTCAGCCGAAAAGGCTGACTGGCGGGAGTCGCCACCCAACCCGACGGAATCTCGAGTTGCAGGGAGCCGTTGAGATTGGCGCGGGCCGCCGTGATTTCGACCGTGAGGTCGCGTTTGCCACCGGGGGCGAAGACCGCGACCTGCGAGGCGAACGCCAGCGACACCGGAGAAATCACGTCCAGCCGTCGGCGCGCGGGACCTTTGCCGCCCGCCGGTCCGATATTCACCGGCTCATCGCTGACGACGAGTGTCTGCCCACCAACGGCGAACGAATATTCCACGGGAAACGCGGTCGGATTATCCGCCTGACCGATCAGCTTTGGATCCGAAACCTTCGCCAGGCCGAACGATCCCTCTTCCCGCAGCCAATAGGGATGCGTGAGAGGCATGGTGGGCGGCACCGTGAGCATGACGTCGCGGGCCTGCGCGTTGCCCGGCACAAGCGTGGCGTTCGTGGCCGTGGTGCCGCTGATCGTCTTCACGCTGATCCATTTCACCGGCACTTTTCCCTGCGTCGTCACCGACACGTTCAATTTCACGGTCTCGCCCGGAGTGGCCTCGGCCGTCGGCGAATTCGTCTGCACCACGAGACCCAGGCAATGCTGGATGATCCCATCAAGCTGCCGACTCTTGTCGGCCACCACGGGATCGCTGGCCAGCGCGGCCAATTTGCTGCGAATTGCCAGGAGCGCCTCGACACTGGCGGCGGGATCTTCGCCCTGGAATGCGGCAATCGCCGCCGAAGTCAGTTGGCCGATTTCGGCCCCGCCGGGAACGCGGGCCCACGTCGTGTCGATTCCATCCATCAAATCGTTCGTCGCCGGTTCGCCGTCCATCAGGACGAACGACTGCACGTTTGCACCTCCTCCGCCGCCGCGACCGCCAAAATTCCCGAAACCTTGGGTGATATGCTGGCCGCGGCTGCGACCCGCAATGGCGGCGAAGGAATCGCCCGTGACAGGATCCGTTCCGCCAATATCCACCTTGAGGCCCGGCTGCGCTGCGGCGTTGCCGCCGCGACCTCCACCAAATCCGCCCGCATTCAAGACGACGCGCTTCGGCTGCCAAACGGTGAGTCCTTGCGCGAGTTGCTCCGGATAGGCCTTGGGATCACCGGCCAATTTGAAGGCCTCGACGCCCAGAATGCCGGAAGAGGTGTGATGGCCGTGCGTCAGGCCCGAACTGCCCGGCGAAAACCGCGTCACGATGACGTCGGGGCGAAAGCGTCGAATCACCCGCACGACATCGCCCAGCACTTGTTGGCGATCCCAGAAACTGAGGGTCTCCTCGGCGGTCTTGGAAAAGCCAAAATCGATCGCCCGAGTGAAAAACTGCCGGCCGCCATCGAGTCGGCGCGCCGCGAGCAGTTCCTGCGTGCGCGCCACGCCCAGCTTTTCATCAAACTCCGGTCCAATTTCGTTCTGCCCGCCATCGCCACGGGTCAACGACAGGTAGCCCATCCGGTAGCCGCGGCCACGGGCAAAATAGGTGATGAGCTGGGTGTTCTCGTCGTCCGGGTGCGCCGCAATATGCAGCACCGTGGCCACCGTGTTAAAGCTCTTCAGGTCCTGAAGAATCGCGGCGCCGGGGGCTGGCTCCGCCGCGCGGCCGGTGACGCCAAGTGCCATGAGGGCGAATGCCACGTTGGCGAAGGTCAGTTTGAAAACCACGCGAAGGGAGGGACCGGAAGCCGGCTGACGGGTGTTCATTATTTCAAACCGGCGATGACGGCCTCGTTCAAACGGGTATATTCGGCCTTGGCGGCGCCTTCCGCGGCGGCAATCGATTGCTTCGCCGCCGCGAGCGCGCCCGCTTTGTCGCCCAGCTTGGCCAGGATCTTCGCCTTGCCGTAGAGCATATTAAACGCCGGCTTGTCGCCTTTCGTCGCTTCTTCGACCCACGCTCGGGCTTGTTTCAAATCAAGCCCGTTGTCGTAGTAAAACATCGCGGCGTTGTAATAAACGCCGGGCGTCAACTTGGCGCCCGAGGACATCGCGGCCTCGATTTGGGTCACCACCGGCCCCACGACGTCGACCTCGATCTTGACGGGAACGCGCGTCTTGTCCCAGACGAGATTCAACGTCGCCGATTCGGTCCGGATGTCGTTCACCTCGATCGTGAAAGTTTCCACCGTCTGCGGGAGAAGGAGCGGCTTGGCCGTCACCCGCAGGGCGTCATTCGCCGCATTGTAGGTGTAGGCGCCCCACTCGCCGGTGACTTTGTTCAGGATGATTGTCCATTCGGTCGCACCGGGAATCGAATAGAGCGCGTACGCGCCGGCCGCCACGGGTTGGCCACCGAGCTTTACCGGGCGGCTGAACGTGATCTTCGTCGCGGTGTTAGCGCCGGTGCGCCAGACTTCGCCAAGGGGAAGCAGCCCGCCAAATACCTGGCGGCCTTTGACGCCCGGACGCGAATAGTTCACCTCGATCTCGGTCAGACCGACGCGTTGCTTGAACGAACCGGACGGACTAGCTGCCGGAAACTCAATCTTCGGCGCCGGGGTTTGTGCCCCCAGCCCCGCGGCCAACAATAATCCAGCCAAAAGAAGCTGGCGCGGTTTCTTAAATCCAACCGTCAAAAAGGAAGAGGGCTCGAAAACGCGCTTAGACATTGGAGATAACATGGTTTGGGGTAGACGGTACCACCACGCAGGACGCAGGCAGCGGCAATAGGACTCACGAAACGCATGGAAATTCCCAGCGGCAAGGGTGAATTGCTTTGGCTTTCTCCGGCGCTCACGTGGCGGCCGTCGTCTTCCGCCGCCCGGCCGTTTCGGGCCGATTATTAGCTCACTGGACCGTCTGCGCCGCCCGGCGTACCCGCCCCTCAAGCCACTCCCGCACCTTCACGAGCGGCCGCGCATTGAACACTTGCTCCTTGGTCAGCCCGGCTTTCCGCGCGGCGTTGATTCCCGCCCGCACGTGGGACAGTCCCGCAGTTTCATGCGCGTCGGGATTGATTGAGCACATCAAACCACGCTCCGCCGCCTTGTGCCAATGGCGCCAGTCGAGATCCAGCCGCCACGGATTCGCGTTCAACTCAATGATGACATCGTTGGCGATCGCCGCGTCAATGACCCGGCCCAAATCAACCTTGTACCCTTCGCGTCGCAACAGGAGGCGGCCCGTCGCATGGCCGAGCATCGTGGTCGCGGGGTGCTCGATCGCCCGGACAATCCGCGCCGTCATTGTTACCTCATCCTGCGCAAACGCATTGTGCACGGACGCGACGATGTAATCGAGCTGCGTCAGGATCTCATTCGCATAATCGAGCCGGCCATCCGCCAGAATATCACACTCCACGCCGGCGAAGACTTGCGTCTTGAAGCGTTTTGACGCGTTGAGCGCCCGGATGTCGGCCACCTGCTTCAGCAACCGCTCTTCGCTTAGGCCGTTGGCTTGAAAGCTCGACTTGGAATGATCGGCGATGCCGAGGTATTCCCAGCCGAGGGCGTCGGCCGCCGCGGTCATTTCCGCGAGCGTGTTGCCTCCGTCCGACGCCGTCGTGTGGTTATGAAAGGCCCCGCGCAAGTCCGTCGCCTCAATAAGTCGGGGCAACGCCCCCCGCTCCGCCGCCTCGATCTCCCCCAACCCTTCGCGCATTTCCGGCGGGATGAAGTGCAGTCCCAGTGCCGCAAAAAGATCTTTTTCGCTCGCGGCCTTGGTCCGCTGGCTCTTGTCCTCGGCCTTCTGCTTGGCCGTGCCCTCGCCTGCCGCCGACACCAGTCCCCACTCGCTCAAACTCAGGCCGCGGGCCAGCGCGCGTTGGCGCAACTGGACATTATGATCCTTCGACCCGGTGAAATGGTGCAGGGCGAACACAAACTGATCGTCGGGCACGATGCGCAAATCCGCCTGCAGCCCGCTCTCAAACCGCACGCTGGCTTTGGTTTCGCCTTTGGCCGTGACCTCTTTGATACCCGGCAGCGCGACAAACCATTCGACCACGGGCGCCACGTCCGTCGCCGCGACGATGAAGTCCAAGTCGCCCACGGTCTCTAGCCCGCGCCGCAAACTCCCGGCCGCCTCCGCCCTAGTCACCTGGGGCAGTGCGCGCAGTCCCTGCACGATGGGGCCGGCGCTCTCCGCCGCTTCCCACCACAGGTGTCGGCGACCATACGCTTCGCGATTCTTGATTCCGGTCAGGAGTTTTTCCTGGGTCTTTTCGCCAAATCCGGCGAGGTCGGCGACCCGGCCTTCCTGGCAGGCCGTGGTCAGGAGCGCGATGCTCGTGACCCCCAGTTGGTCGTGGAGCGCGCGGATTTTCTTCGGACCCAGTCCCGGAATCTGGAGCAACTCCACGAGCCCCGGCTCGATGGAAGCCTTTAATTTTTCGAAAAACTCCAGGCGCCCGGTCGTGTGCAATTCGCCGATCTTCTGCGCCAGGGCCTCGCCAATTCCTTTCACCGTTTGGAGCTCGTCGCTGGCGATCAGCCGATTCAGATCCGCCTCTTCGATGGCCTCGAGGGCCCGCGCGCCCGCCTGATACGCGCGGACCTTGAACGGATTCTCGCCCTTCAATTCCAGCAGCGTCCCGATTTCATTCAGGATGTCGGCCATCTCGTTCTTGGTCATGTCCGATGAAACGACCAATCTGCGCCAAAACACAAAAATTATCCTCACCCACCCATGCTCAAAGCTCCCGCCACCTGGACCCGTTTGTCATCTATTAGATGACAAACGGTCGGTCACGGCGGCGCGCAGGATGGTGCGGTCGATTTTTCCCTGGGCAGGACGCGGCCAGGGGGCCACGGCGACGAAGCGCTTGGGCCGCTGATATGGTGCCAGCGATGCGGAGGCCTTGGCGACGTCCGGTGTCGCTCCGCCGGCCTCGTAGCAGGCGACGACCGTTTCACCCCACTCCGGATCAGGCAGGCCGAGGACGGCCACATCGGAGAATTCGCCACTGGCCCGGAGGGCCGCCTCCACCTCGGCCGGCTGCACTTTTTTTCCTCCGGTGATGATCACGGCATCGCGTCGACCCAAAATATGCAGATGCCCGCGCTCGTCGATCCGCCCGAGATCGCCAGTTTCCAATTCGCAGGTCTGGATTCGATCCGGATAATAGCCGCGAAAAACCGACTCGCCGGCCACGTGCACCGTTCCGTCTTCCGCTAGCGCGAGCTTCGCGTGCGGCAAGGGAGATCCGCAACTCCGTGCTCCCGCCAGAAATTCCTCCGGCTGCAAGGCCGTGACCATCGCCGCCGTTTCGGTCAGGCCGTAGCTCAGCGAAATCCGCAGCTGGGCCGCGGCCGCGGCTTCAGCGAGGTCTGGCCAAATGGGTCCACCTCCGAGAAAAATATTCTGAAATCCCTTTAACCAGTCCACGGCTTCCTTCGCACCCAACAGCCGCTGCAGTTGGGTGGGAACCAGGGAGATATTCCACTCGCCGGATGGGAGGGACGGCCGCCGCCCCGCCTCCAGCGCCTTCCAATCCCATGGGGTAAAAACACCGCCGGTCACGGCACAGCGGAGCCACGACAGCAGCCCGCCGACATGATACAGCGGGAGCACACCGACGGCGTTGACCTGCTTCAGGCGAAAGTGTCCGCAAAATCCCGTTATCGCCGCATGCAGGGTGTTTTGGTCGTGGGCGGCAAAACGCAGTCCTCCACTCGTTCCACCCGTTGGGATCAAAAGCCAACCGCGATCCTCCGGCGCTTGCATCGCCGCGGCGCGCGCCACCAGCGGTTCCCAACGGACGCGCTGTGCGTTACCCCAAACCGGGTCGCCCAAAAAAATGGGGGCATCGCCGGCCACGGCACTGGAAAATTTCGCCATAAACCGCGCGTGATCGCGCTCGGCGATAAATACCGGTTCCCCGCTCCCCGGCCCGCAACCACGAGGCATTCCCAGGAGTCGAGCTAACTCAGCGCGTTCCATGCGGCCTCCACATCAATCCGCTCCACGTCTTCCGCCCGGAGGTAAGGCAGCGCGGTCGGTCCTTCAACGCGCGCGTCAACAAACAGCGGCCAAACGCCAAATCCCAGCGCGCGTGGCGGGACCGTCGGTGCAGACTTCGCGCCTTCACTCCACGCAAACGCGATGCGCAAGGCAGCCCGTGCACCCACCGCGGTCTCCAGTGCGGACGAAAACACCACCGGAGCTTTCGCTTTCGCCAGCCGGGCCAGCGTTCCGGCCACGTCGCCATGCAAGCCGGTTTTCATCACAAATATACCCGGCCAGCCCAAACCGATCCACCGCTCGACATCGCCGTCGCCGGCCACTGACTCATCGAGTGCCAGCGGCGTCGGATAATCGTTTGCGAGCCCCAATAACAGCTCATCCGTCTTTCTCCGGGCGGACCCGCCCTCCGAAGCTTTGGCGAAGGCGGGTTGCTCAATAAATTCCACCGGGCGCTCGGCACACCGTTCCAACCAACGCTCGGCCTGACGGCGCTCCCACGCCCCATTCGCATCCAAGCGCAACCGGGCACCCGCGGGCAACACCGCACACAAATCATCGAGGAGGGAAATTTCCTCCGCCACGTCTGCCACGCCGACTTTCCATTTGAAAACGCGATAGCCGATTTCCGCCTTCGGCCCGACCAGGCTCAACGCGGCGCGCCCCGCCGGCAGCAAGGCCGCGACTCCGATCGCCTTGTGCTGCGCCGCGGCGCGCGAAGGAGAGCCCCCGAGTCCTGCGCGGGCCGTCGCGATCGCATGGCGCAGACATCCGAGTTCCACCGGAACGGCGTCGACGGTGCGGTCGTCGGGCCATTCGCCCACCGCGCGACAAGCCGCCTCAATTTCATCGACCGCTTCCCCGCCAAAATGGGGGATCGGCGCCGCTTCCCCGTAGCCAGCCAACCCGGCCTCGTCTTCCATCCGCACCAGCACGCCCTGCCGTTCCGACCAGAGGCCATGGGCGGTCCGCACCGGCGCCCGAAAGGGCAAACGGTAGCGTCGAAATTGGAACCGGTAGGGCATGCGCAAAGTTCAGCCGGGGGCGGCGCGCCCGCAATCAATCAAACTGGTCGGCACGAAGGGGCCGCCGTCAGGAACTGCTCGTCCGCGTCGACACTTCGATCACATCATGCGGCGCGGCTTCTTTTTGGCCGGCCGGACTCACGCGCGTGTAGCGAGCCTTGGCGCGAAGTTCGGCGAGATTGGCGGCCCCCAGATAACCCATGCCACTTTGCACGCCCCCAATCAGGCTCGCCACGACATCGTCAACGGAGCCCGAAACCTCCTTGAGCGCCTCGATGCCTTCGGCCGCGATTTTCCGCGTCGTGTCCTGCCTGTCGTGACCATAACGCGCCGCGCTACCGGCCTTCATCGCTGCGAGCGAACCCATGCCGCGGTACTGCTTATAGACCTTGCCGCTGATTTCCATGATTTCGCCCGGCGCCTCGCGGCAGCCGGCCAGAAGTCCGCCGCAGATCACGGCGTCCGAAAGCGTCAGCGCTTTCACGATGTCGCCCGACTTGGTGATGCCCCCGTCGGCGATGAGTTTAACGCCGGCCTCTTTCGCGGCCAGGCCCGCGACAAACAAGGCCGTGAGTTGCGGGATGCCCACCCCGGCCACGATTCGGGTCGTGCAAATGGATCCCGGGCCCTGTCCAATCTTGATCGCGTCGGCGCCACATTGCGCGAGATAGGTCACACCCGCGCCGCTGGTGACGTTGCCGGCGATGATCGTGAGGTGCTTGAACTCCCCCCGCACCAGCTTCACGACGTCGCCCACGCCGGCCGTATGCCCGTGCGCGGTCGAAACCGCAATCGTGTCGACGTGTTCGGCGACAAGATGGCCGACATGCTCGATAATCTTGTCGCGATCCAAAGCCCCGTCGGGCTTGCGCACCGGCGACAGGGCCGCGCCAACGACCAGTCGAAATTCCGCATCGCGCGCGGGTTTGCGGCGCGATTTGGATTCCGACGTGATGCGCTCAACGTCCGACGCCGTGATAAGACCGCGCAGATGACCGGCGTCATCGACCACGAGCATCTTGTTGATGCCAATGTGGGACGTGAAAAAGCGATCGGCCGCCTTGATTGGGTCCTGGGCCACGGCACGCTGCAGTTCGGTCCGGAGTTGCGACCGCGGCGTCATGACCTCTGTGACCTTCTTCGACTTGTAGCGGTCCTTGACGACATTGCCGGAAAGCAGTCCGGCCAACTTGCCGGCGGCATCGACGACCGGGAACGTGGAGAAGGTATAGCGCTTCGAATCGATCATCGCGAGCACGTCACCGATCAACTGATCATCACTGACCGAAATCGGATCCTGAATGAGCCCATGAATGTGGCGCTTCACGCGGGCGACTTCCTTCACCTGCTCCTTCGCCGGCATGTTGTAATGGATGAGGCCGAGGCCGCCGTTGAGCGCCATCGCAATGGCCATCCGCGATTCCGTGACCGTATCCATATCGGCCGAGATGATTGGAATCTGGAGGCGCAGCTGTTCGCTGAGCGCAGTCGAGGTTTCGGCGTCCTTCGGCAAGATCTCCGAGTACAGGGTCGCGAGCGACACGTCGTCGAACGTGAGCGCGGTCGGAATACTGGCCCGGAAGAACGCGTCCGCAGGCAGATAAAAGTCGGCGTCCGCCCTGTTCCCGCCGCTGGTATGAGTCGTGGCAACCTTTGTCATGAGTTGCCATGAACGGAGTAGGCTTGGTCGCGGGAAGCGCAACGGGAAATTTTCGTCCCGGGCGCATAAAATTAAATCGCCCCACCGGCGTTCGGAACGATTACCCCGTATCCGCTGTTTTGATCGCTTGCCGCCCTCGTCGCGAGGATCAAGGATTGAACCAGCGTGACCGTCAAAACTCAGTTGGCCCGAAATACGCCAGGGCCCGGGGCAGGCCCGCGGGGAGTAAATTTCTGCACCGCGGTCAGCCAGCCGGGTGCGCGACAAATTGGGCCTCGCCGGCGGGTTCGGGGCTTTACCCTGGTCGAAATCATGGTGGTGGTGGTGATCATCGGGCTATTGGCCGCAATGGCGATGGCGTCGTTCAAGCGCGCCCAGGAACGGTCCCTCGCCTCCCGGATGGCCAACGATTTTCGCCAGTACGCCGCCGCCTTTCAGCAATACAATCTGTCGACCGGTGCCTGGCCCGCGGCGACCACGGTGGCCGGAGACATTCCGCCGAATATGGCAGGCTTCCTGCCCACGACCTACCCTCAGACCTCCCCAATGGGGGGAGGCTACATCTGGTCTGGCGCGACCGCGCGGTTGCGCCTGATCAACACCCAGGCAACCGATGCCATCATGCAACGCGTCGACGCGCTGCTCGATGACGGCAATCTTAGCAGCGGGGATTTTAGCAAAATGGTTTCCGGCGGTTATCACTGGCAGTTGCACTAAACCCATCGAAGTCGCGGCCAGCGGATGGGAAAATGGCGCCAACCCCGGAACCGTTTTGACATAACACTTGCGGCGCGAATCCCGCATCGCTTTGAATGCATCCATGAACCGGCAGGCCCGTCGGTTCGCTGGGTTACAGGATTCTTGGTCCCGAATCCATCTTTGCGGGCTACAATCAGTCCTTCCCTACCAGAACCACTCCCATGCGACTCATGAAACTGTCTTACCTCATTGTCATCGGCCTATCCGCCTGCGCCCTGGCGCTCAATGCAGAGGAGGCGGCCAAGGGGAAAGGCGACGCCGGCGCCAAAAAGAAGGGCCCCGCCACCCCGCCAATGACGCTGACTTCGACCGCGTTTGAAGATGGCGCGATTATCGCGGACAAGTACACGCAGGCGGGCGCGCAAATCTCGCCGGCACTCACGTGGACCAACGCCCCGACGGGCACCCGAAGCTTCTTCCTGCACATGCACGATCTCGAGGTCTCCCGCAACAAGACCACGGATGATCAGGTTCACTGGATCGTCTGGAATATTCCCGCGAACTCCAAGGGCCTGCCGGAGGGAGTGAAGGAAGGTTTTCAATTGCAGGACGGCAGTTTTCAAATGAGCGCCTCCGGCATGTCCTATCGAGGACCTGGCGCCGGAGCGAATGGTCCGCGGCACCACTACACGTTTGAAATCTATGCCCTTGATATTCCCCTTAGCGTCGAACTTGGGGCCGATGCCTTTGAGACCCGCACCCATTTGATGAAGGCCATCCAAGGACATGTGCTCGGCAAAGCCGTCTACATGGGCCTTTTTCGCCGTCCGCAGTAAGGGTTCGCCTGTCACGCGATCGGCCCGTGCGGCCGGCGGATTCCAGTCATCACGCCGGTCGGCGGGCTCGCTTCCTAACTCCCTCCCGATGACTCGGAGGGTATGGCGAGTTTCATCGCCGCCAGTAGTTGCTCACGGTTAAATGGCTTCAACCGCAAGGCGTGGGCTCCGAGATTCTTGGCCATCTTCAGGCAATCGGTCGCCTGCATATGCCGGCCTCCGCCGGAAATCGCGAGGATCCGCACCGAGGGCTGCGAGTGCTTCAGTTCGAGGATCAGTTCCAAGCCATCGACATCCGGCATCAGCACATCGGTGATAACCAGGTCGAAGTGCTGCTTCTTGAGGAGTTGTGACGCGATCCGTCCCGTGGATGCGCACATGACCGCATGTCCCGACTCTTCGAGCCAATGCCCGACCAAATCCTGAATCCCCTCGACATCATCGGCGACAATGACTGACAGCGATTTCATGCGATTGGTTGGGCGTGTAGGAATTGAATTGGGAACAACGACCTCGGAGTCCAAGAGGCCGAACCAAGGAACACCTAGGCGCAGCTATGAGGCATTTAGCCCGTAATGGGAAGCACGCTCACTACCGAAATTCCGGTAGTCTGAAGCCTTGCACGATGCCCTTGCCCGAGACTCGCGGCAATTCGCAGGTATTTCGTGGCTCGCAGTCACCCTAAAGGCGGGCCCGGTTCTTCGCCCGGCCGCACGAAATACCTCCCGGGACTACCGCTCTTTCCCCGCGGCCAGCGCCAATTCCCGGCAACGCTTCAGGTCGGTTTTCCCCGTGCCGAGGATCGGAATCCTTTCCACCCGCACAATAATCCTCGGCACCCAAAGATTGGGCACTCCCATTTCCGTCAGTCGTGTACGAATTTGCTCGGCGGTCACATCCTGGGTCGTCAGGAGCACCAGCGCCTCTCCTTTCGCTGCATCGGGCACCCCGGCGACAAAGACCACGGCTTCTTCGTTCGGCTCCCAGCCGAACCCCGCCATGATTTTGTGTTCGAGCGTGCCGTGAGGCACCATTTCTCCGCCAATTTTAGAAAAACGGGAAAGCCGGCCCTCGATAAAGAGAAATCCATCGTTGTCGAAACGGCCGATATCACCCGTGACAAACCAACCATCGCGAAACGCCGCGACGGTCTTTTCGGGTTGATCGAGATAGCCCTCAAACACATTCGCGCCTTTGAACAGTACAACGCCCGTTTCCGTCAACGGAAGGTCCCGACCCGTCTCGGGGTCAACGATCCGAGCCGTCATTCCCGGCATCATGCGGCCGACCGCTCCGGCCCGTTTGCCCGTCTGGGGTTCGTTGGTCGAGGTGACCACCGGGGGATGGGGCTGATTGATATTACTCGCGGGCGTCGTCTCCGTCAGCCCGTAACCCTGCAGGATCTCGATATGAAAGGTCTCGAGAAACGATCGAATCAGGTCGTCCGGCAGGTGCTCCGCGCCCGTCACCACGAGATCCAAGGAGCGGAGTTCGCCCGGCTGGGCCTTTTTTAAGATCGGCCGGATAAACGTCGGCGCCCCGAGGAGCACGGTCGCTTGTTCATCGCGAATCGCCTCGACGATCTTTCGCGTATCGAGCGGGCTCGGCACCGTGATGACGCGGCAGCCGCGCAAGAGTGGGTACCATAACGTCACGGTGAATCCGAAGCTGTGGAACACCGGCAAACAGCCCAGGAGCGAACACGATTCGGGCAGAATCGAAAGCGAGGAAATCTGCGCGCAGTTCGCGAGAATGTTGCGATGCGAAAGGACCACCCCCTTGGGCTCGCCGGAACTGCCGCTGGTAAACAGGAGCCCCCCTTCGGCGCGGTCCCCATATTTTGGCAAACCGAGAAGCCCGGCGCACCATTGATTGGGCAGCACCCAGGCCGCCAACAACCAGGGCAACATGGCCCGTTTGCCGCCCGCCGCCTTGAGTTCCGAGGTCAGATCGAGGGTGCGCTCGGGCCACGGAAACGCCGGGAGCTTCGCGCGCATCGCCCCGGCGGAAACGATCGTCCTGATCCCGGCGATGCGCATACTGGCCTCGATGGCATCGCGGCCGAGGGTGAAATTCAGGTTCACGGGCACTTTGCCGGCACCCATGACCGCCAGGTTGGCAATAAAGGCGCCAAGCCCGGGCGGCAGCACAATCCCCACCCGATTTTCGGGCACGCTTGCCCGCAGTCTTCGCGAATACAGGGCGACCGCCGCATAGAGTTGCCCGCATTTTAACTCCCGTCGTTCCGCCGTGCGATCCACGATGAAAAGCCGCCCGGGGTGCTTGGTCAGGGTCCGCGCGGCCTCGCGCCCGAGATGACGTCTTAACACCGGCCTCTCATCAAACGCGAGGCGACCGAGATCGAGCAACTCGCGCCGCGCCCAGGCCGTGGTGGCTTGTTCCGGTGGCACCGGCTGGCCGAAGGCCACAAAAACATGCGTCGGCATCAAGCGCGGCGATTTCCACAGCACTTTGCTGCCCGCGAAAGAAAAGATCGAACCCCACAGGCCATCCGTCGCCGCGGCGATCACGGGAACGTTCGCCAGGCGCGCAATGATCTC
>CANJNJ010000101.1 GCA_947474995.1 Opitutaceae bacterium
CCAACCCCACCCACAGGGGTGGTGTCACCTTTGGGGTGACACGACGCCTTTGGCTCTCGCCTCGAATGGCCGGTGGTCGGTGGCCTGCCGGGAGCCGCGGACTCCCCACATCCAGCCGCAACAATTTCCATTCATGAGTATCCGGCGCCACCTCTTCCACTGCTTCCTCACCGCTTGCGGCCTAGGGCTGCCGGCGATTGCGCCGGCCGCCCCGAACGTGCTTTTCATCGTCATCGACGATTTGAACACCTCGCTCGGTTGCTATGGCAACCCGACGGTCAAGTCGCCCAACATCGACCGGCTCGCCGCCCGCGGCACACGGTTCGAGGCGGCCTATTGCCAATACCCGCTGTGCAACCCGAGCCGCACGTCCTTCCTCAGCGGGCGGCGGCCGGAGAACACGGGAGTCTACGTGTTGAACACCGCGGCGCGGACGGCGATGCCCGCGGCCGTGCTGCTGCCGCAGTTTTTTCGCGAGCGCGGCTACTTCACGGCCGGGGCCGGCAAGGTCTTTCACAACGCCAAGGTGAGCGACCCGAAGTCCTGGGATTTTTATGAGGATGGCAACGGTGCCGATCCGCAGGAGCAGGCGGCGCTGCAGGATCGCGCGGGCGGCGACGGCCGTCCCGCCTGGCAGGTGCTCGATGGCGACGGCAGCCGGACGCGTGATGGCCTGAACGCGCGGACCATCGCCGCGTTCATCGGGGAAAAAGCGGCCGCGAAAAAATCTTTCTTCGTCGCCGCGGGCTTTCACAAGCCGCACCTGCCTTGGACCGCGCCGAAACGTTTTTTTGATCTCTATCCGGACGGTACGATCCAGCTTCCCGCCGAGCCACCGATGCGCAACGTGCCGGCGATCGCGGTGCAGACGGAACTGTCCGGCTTCGAGCAGCCGTCGACGCGCGCGGCGGCCGTCCGGGGCTATTACGCCTGCATTTCATCTACCGACGCGCAAGTGGGCCTGCTCCTCGATCAACTCGATCGCCTCGACCTCTGGAAAACCACGACCGTGGTCCTGCTCGGGGACAATGGCTATCACCTCGGCGACCACGGCGGGCTCTGGGCGAAGCTCAGTGCGTACGAGGTTTCCAACCATGTGCCGCTGATCTTTGCGGGGGCTGGTGTGCCGGCTGGTCGGGTGATTGCGGGGCCGGTGGAATTACTCGACGTGTATCCGACCTTGCTCGAACTCACGGGCTTTCCGCGTCAACCGGGACTCGAAGGCAAATCTCTCGTGGCCGCGATGCAGGGCGCGAAGCCCGCGGCCGAGCCGATCGCGTTCAGTCTCGTGTTTCACTATGACGTCGCGGGACGTCGCGATGTCCTCGGTCACACCGCCATCGCGTCGACGTGGCGGTATACCGAGTGGGAAGGCGGCGCCATGGGGCGCGAACTCTACTCGGCGAAGACGGACGCGGGTGAATATCACAATCGGATCGACGACCCGGCGCTAAAAACCATCCAGGAGGCCGGGCAGACCGCGCTGAAGACCCTGCCGGTTATCAAGCCGGGTCCCGCCAACCGTCCCCGCGCCCTCGCGCCCGGCGACCAGCGGGTGAACTGATTCGAGCCTTTTCTAATCCCTCCCTTCTGTGAAATCGATCACCTGCCTCCTGCTGGGCCTCCTGGCTTCCAGCCTCGTTCATGCCGCCGACCGTCCCAATATCCTCTTCATCGCGGTCGATGATCTGCGTCCGGAGTTCGGCGCTTACGGCGCCGATTACATCAAGAGCCCCAATCTCGATCGCCTGGCCAGGTCGGGCATCACCTTTAAGCGCGCCTATTGCCAGCAGGCGGTGTGTTCGGCCACGCGGTCGAGCGTGATGACCGGCGCGCGGCCCGACACCACCAAAGTGTGGGATCTCTTCACCCATTTCCGGACCGCAATGCCGGAGGTCGTGACGCTCGCGCAGCACTTCAAGAACAACGGCTATTTTGTCCGGGGCATGGGTAAAATCTATCACCCCGGCTTCGACGACCCCGCCTCCTGGTCGGTGCCGTGGGTCTCCCCGAAAACCGACAAATACGCGCTGCCCGAGAACGTGGAACTCGACAATCGCTACACCGTTGAGCCCGACGACGACAAGGCCCCCAACCCGAAGGCCAAGGGCAAGGGGAAAGCGGGCAAAAAAAAGGCCAAGAAAGCAATGCCACCTCCCTTCGATGACACCACCGAGGGCGGCCTGAATTCCCGCGGGCCCGCCTTCGAAAGCGGAGACGTACCGGACAGTTTTTATCTGGACGGTAAGGTGGCCGAACTCGCGGTCTCCACCCTGATGGACATCAGCAAGAAGAAGGAACCGTTCTTCCTCGCCGTCGGTTTCGCGAAGCCGCATCTCCCGTTCATCGCCCCGAAAAAATACTGGGACATGTACGATCCGGCGAAGATCGAACTCGCGCCGAACAAGTTTCGGCCGAAGGACGCGCCCGAGTACGCCATCCGGGCGGGAGGGGAACTGCGCAACTACTTCGGCATCCCGAGCACCTCGATTCCCGATGACCTCGCGCGCCAGCTCAAGCACGGCTATTATGCCTCGATCAGCTACATGGACGCGCAGGTGGGCAAGCTACTCGACGAACTCGACCGCCTGGACCTGCGCAAGAATACCATCGTGATCCTCTGGGGCGACCATGGCTGGAAACTCGGCGAGCACGATGCGTGGTGCAAACACAGCAACAGTGAGAATGACACGAATTCCCCGCTGCTCCTCGCGGTGCCCGGGATGAAGAATGGCGGCGCGCAGACCAACTCCTTTGTGGAGTTCGTGGACATCTATCCGACGCTGGCTGACCTCGTCGGGCTGCCGCTGCCGAAGCATTTGGAGGGCCTGAGTTTCAAGCCGCTGATCGAAGATCCTAAGCGTCCATGGAAGCAGGCCGCATTCAGCCAGTATCCGCGAATCCAGAAAGGCGGGCTCATGGGGTACTCGATGCGGACGGAGCGCTACCGGCTGACGGTCTGGGTGGCCAAGGATGATCACGCCAAGATCGACGCGATCGAGCTCTACGACGAGCTGCTGGATCCGCAGGAGAACACGAATATCGCCAAGGTCCCCGGCAACGGTGAACTCGTGGAGAAGCTGATGGCGCAGTGGAACAAGGGCTGGCAGGGCGCGCTGCCGGCGACGGCGCGAAAAATGTGAGGACGACGACGTGGTTTTAGGCGCCGCGCGGAGGGAGGAAGGATTTTCTCTCTCTTTGGTCCAGACCGTTTCGGGCTATTTCACCGGCGCGGGGTTTACTTGCACGTAGGCTAGTTCGGCGAAGGGCAGGGCTTGGCCTTTTTCGGACAGAAGAGGAACAAAGGGACTCGCGGGAAAAGCTTTCAGTCCCGCGATGATGGCGCCGGCGACCACATTGGCGCCGACCGCGTTCGTTTGGTTATGATCGGCGTAAAGCCCGTTGACCGTTTCACGACCGGTTTTTTCGAAGAGGTCGGCACAAAGGTTGGTGACGTCGAGGACCGGCAGATGCTCTCGCTGGCCGAGCTCTTTCGTCCAACGGGTGAAGCGACCATTCGCGTTGCCGCGTTCGATGCGATCGTTGCGCGCGTCGTAATCAACCGGCGGCGGGGTGAGCGGCGTGGCGTCCCGGAATTCGACCTTGGGGTTGGTCCAGACGTTGCGAGGCACGACCGTGAGCAGGAAGACTCGCGCGCCTTTCTCCTGTGCTTCCGTGGCCATCGTGGAAAGGTACCAGCCGTAAGTGTGGGCGACTTCGACTTTGCCGTCCGGAGTCGTCAGATCTTTCGTCGACTCCAGGTTGATGCCCGGGATCGAGCCGGGCGAGGTGGACGAGTAGGGTGGTCCGACATCGTGCAGGCCGAATACGAGCAGCAGCAGATCGCCGCGTTTGAGCCTGACCTGAACGGTCCGCCAGTTGGCCGGGTCGTTGTAAAAGGTCCGACTCGATTTTCCGGCATGCGCGACGTTGGCGAGAGTGACCTTTGCCGGATTGAGGTAGTCGGCGAGGGCATTGCCCCATCCGGCGATCGGTTGACCGTTCTTGGCCTGCCCCGCGTTATTCGCCGTGCCGTCGCCGACGATGTAGAGCGTGGGCTTTTCGAGTGGAAGAAGATCGAGGGGCAGGTCGGCCGGAGTAGGCGTGGCGGCGAAGCCGGCAACGGCAAGGAAGAGTGCGAGGATGAGCATGGCGGAGGCCGGCGGGAGTCAGGAGTCCTTATGTCGTATTTTCGGAGGGAACGCAGGTATTTTCGCGACGCGCCAAAGAATTCGAGCCGCCTCACGCCACGGTCGCAACGGACGCCAGGGGCAAACCGTGGCTGTCGGCGCGGCTTTCGACTCCGCTTGAGCAAAACTTCAATCCGGCTGGCCACAAATTACACAGATAAACACAGATACAATCCTCCGGCATCTGTGCCCATCTGTGAAATCGGTGGCAAAAAAACCCGCCCCTTTGGCTTGCCCGCCTCTGGAGCTTGCGGCTGCCGCGGTAGGGAAAGTCCGGGCTACCGTCGCGCGCGCTCCAGGTTGGGCAGGAACGCAGTGATGAGACCAATGAGCGGGAAATAGCTGCAGACATCGAACACGTGGAGAATACTGGTCTGGTCGGCGAGTTTGCCTAGGAAAGCCGAACCGATGCCGGCGACGCCGAAGGCCAGGCCAAAGAAGAGGCCCGCGACCATGCCGACCTTGCCGGGAAGGAGTTCCTGAGCGTACACGACGATGGCGGAAAAGGCCGAGGCCAGGACCACGCCGATCACGACGGTCAGGGCAATGGTGCCGGCGAGTCCGACGTGGGGCAGCAGCAAGGCGAAGGGCGCGGTGCCGAGGATGGAAATCCAGATGACGTATTTGCGGCCAAAGCGATCGCCGATGGGTCCGCCGATGATGGTCCCGGCCGCGACCGCGAAGAGGAAGATGAACAGGTAAAGCTGGGCCTGTTGCACCGAGGCGCCGAATTTCGTGATGACATAGAACGTGTAGTAACTCGTCAGGCTCGTAAGATAAATGTGCTTTGAGAACGTCAGGATGATGAGCACCGCCAGCGCGCGAATGACCTGGGCGCGGGTCAGGGAAAAGTGCGAAGCCTCCTTGCCCGACCTCCGGCCCCGGCCTTCGGCGAGACTGCGACTGTACCAGCCGCCGACGCGCGCCAGCAGGACGATACCGCCTACGGCCAGGACCGAAAACCAAAGGATGTGCGCCTGGCCGTGCGGTACCACAATAGCCGCGGCGAGCAGTGGACCGATCGACGTCCCGAGATTGCCCCCGACTTGAAAGAGCGATTGCGCAAACCCATGCCGGCCGCCCGAGGCAAGCCGGGCCAGGCGCGACGCCTCGGGGTGAAAGATGGCCGAGCCGGTGCCGATAATGACGGCCGCGGCCAGGATGGCCTGAAAGCTTCCCGCCTGGGAAAGCATGATGAGCCCGATGAGGGTTAGGCTCATGCCTACCACCAGCGAATAAGGCTGGGGCCGCCGGTCCGCGAAGGCCCCGACGAGCGGTTGCAAGATCGAGGCCGTGAGCTGGTAGGTAAACGTGATCAATCCGACTTGGGCGAAACTCAGCCGGAACGAAATCTTCAGCACCGGATAAATCGCGGGCAGGACGGCCTGGATCGTGTCGTTGAGCAGGTGCGCGATGCTGAGGGCGAAAAGGATCCGAATCACCGTGTCGTCCACGGGTGGTTTCAGCGCGGCAACCTCGGCGGCGGGGCGGGACATCAGCGTTTATCTGCAGAACCCCCGGGGGGCACGCAACCAGTTTGGCGGAAAATGTGTGTTAACTGGCGTCCGAGACCAACGCTGGCCTGCCTCGATCCCGTTGCCCCAAGAATTGGTTGAACCATGGATTTCACGGATCGCACGGATGTTCCAACCAAGACCGTGGGCAGTCCTTGCTCGTGTGCGATAAACGCCCGAACGGCTTTCTTCCGAACTGCTCTTATCCGTGCCATTCGTGTAATCCGTGGTCGGATGGAAGGGCTGAATCTGAGCTCAGGCGTCGGATGGCGCTCGTTGTCCGGCGAGACTTTTGATGTAGAGGATGATCGACTCGATTTGCTGGTCGCTCAGCACGCCGCGATAACTGGGCATCTCGATCTGGCCCGCCTTCATTTTCTTTTGCTGGGGATCGAGAATTTTTTCGCGGAGGTAGAGTTCATCCGCCACTTCGCTCGCGCCGTCGGGGAAGGTCCGCTTTGAACCAAAAAGTCGCCGCCACGTCGGGCCGACTTTTCCCTCCGTGGTGCCATCGTTTGAATGGCAGGCGACGCAACCGAGGCTCTCGGCCAGCGCTTTGCCGGCGGCCAGGGTTGGGGGCTCTTCCTTTTCGACGGTAATCGTCGGGACGCTCTTGCTGAGATCGATCCCCGGGAATCCAGCCTGCGCCAGATCGAGCGCGTGCGGCTGATGAATCGTGAAGTAAGCGTAGCCCCGGGCGGCCGTGCCATCGGCGAGGCGAAAATCGTGGCGGAGCTCGAGTTCCATCACGGGCGGCAATTTGGGCAGATGGATGAAGACGGACTTTCGGTCCGTCGAGAGGACGACCTGTCCGACGGGCCATGGCGTGGTGCCGGCCGCGCCGTCGAGGGTATAGCGTCCGCTTCCGTAGGCGGAACTGCGTTGGTAGTTCCATGCACGGACCGCGACTTTGTCGGGCCGCAGCGACTCGGGATCGAGCGGGGTGGCAAACTCCAGGAGGACGCCGTCGGCGCATGAGCGCGCCGCGAGGGCGGTGACGATGGGTGTGGGCCCTGGATGCAGCCGGCCGATGGACCAGTTGGTTGTCGTCGTCGTGCCCCAGATTTGAAAGCCGATGAGAAACATCGCGTCGCCGCGCAGATTCATCCGCGCGTGCAGCAGCGGCAGATCGGTCTTGAGGTCGAGCGGGATGGCCGCGCCTTGAGGCGTTTGCGCGTCGAGGTCCGGTGAAATCAAAAACATCCGGCCGGTGCCGTACGAGAGGTGCAGCAGCCGGTTGTTCCAGGGCCCCATGCCATCGCCGACCATCCATGCTTCGGAACTCGACGACGTGTCCTGCTCGTGCGGAATCCAAACGAGGGGCGGCGTGAGCTTGAGCGGCTTGTTCTCGGGATAGCCAAAGTGATCGCCCGGCCGGACCAAGTAACTGACGGAGGACGGAATGAAATGGCCTTGTTGATCCGTCGCCGTGATGAGGCCGGTCTTGGGATGCACGGCGACGAATGGTTCGCGCGCGCCGGTGGCAATCGCCTGCGACGAGCGGCCATCGGGGGAAATTTTGAAAATGGCCCCGGTGTGCGCCGTGCCTTCACCGCCGGAGATGAGGCCGCTGCGTGTCACGATTCCGCCCTGGGTCACATAGGTGGAGCCGTCGGGTCCGAGCTCCATGCTGAGCGGAAAGGAGCGGGTCGTCTGGCTTTGGAGTATCTGGTCGTTGAAGTTTTCGAACCAGTCGGCTTCGCCGTTGCCGTCGCGGTCGTGCAATCGGACGACGCCGTTTTTCGTCGCCACTTGGATAACCCCATTCACGACCAGAATGGCGAGTGGCTCCTGGAGCCCCGAAGCATAGCGGCGCCAGGTCAGTCGGGCCAGCGCAGGGTCGGCAAAGCCGTCGACGAGCCAGACATCACCGTCGTAGCCGAGAACCACGGCCCGATCGTCAGTGAGGAAGGCGAGATCGGCCACGCGCACGCGGCGCTTCCACGGATTGTTGTCGGGTGTCGCGATCCGGTCGATCGTCAGACCATTCTGCTGCAGACTCGCGAGCTGCGCCGGAGCCGTGGCGGAACCCGGCCAGCGGAGGGCCGCCGTGCGAGCGGGCGTGAGCGGAGTGGCGCCCACCGCTGGCGATTGGTTGGATTCCGACGCGTCGGCGGACGAGGACGGTTCGAGAAATATTCCCAGGCTGACCCGCTGCGGCTGGGTCGAGCCAGCGGCGGTGGCAATCAGTTCGCCGTGAAATTCGCGGAATGTGAGGGAATCGGCGTTGGTCTGAATCCGGACGCGGCCAAGGGCGGCGGTTTGGGCCGTGGCCGAGCGGGGGTTGGACAATATCCAGCCGGATCCCTCGACCGCGCCCACGGTGAACGGGAGCGGGGTCGCGTGGGGGGCGATTTCCAAATGGCGGAGAATCTCCGTCTCGCGACCGATGGACCGCGTTTCGAACCATTCACGGACGGCCGTGCCGCCGACGTGATAACTCAGGATGGCGACGGGGCCGGCGAGTTCGATGCCGTCGAAGCGTGCGAGATTGGCCGGCAATGCACCCCGGCCTTCGTCCCCATAGCCGCGCGGCGTCCGGAGATCGACCCACAGGGACTCGGCATCCGATCCGACGCCGGGATGCATGCCGGTGCTGAGCAAGAGCGGGCCTGTGGGTTGGGGATGGGCGGCCGCGGCTTTTTTTCGGGTGTCGGCATAGGAAATTTGTGCCATCGTGAGCAAGGTCACGGGCGATTGCCCTGCAGGGACGGCCCAAAGGCCGGCAACGCGCATCAATTCTTGGTCAAAGAGGACGCAATGACCTGAAGGCAGCGGGAGCAAAATGCCGCGCACGACAAAATTGCCGCCGACAAGTTCGCCCTTGGGCGGGGGAACGAGCTGAACCTGCGACTGAAAGAAAGGCTGTTCCGGTTCGAAAAACGGCCCGACCTCTGGTGGGGCGGCGACAACGGCTGCGATGCCGCCGAGCAAGAGGGTGGTGCTGAAGAAAGCGGGAATTCGCATGCAGATAATAGTCAGCGCAGGGCCCCAGGTGCGGTGCCGTGCCGAGGTTTGCCAAGAGCGCGACGACGAGTCCGCGGATAGGCTGACGTGTCGTCGCGCTGGCGAAAGCGGAGGCGGACGGCCCAGAGAGCCGTCCCCTCCTCGGGTGACCGCTTACGGCTGGGTGAGCGCGGTGGCGCCCGCGGCGGCCACCTGGCCGTCTTGCGCTGACGTTGCGCCGCTGACGCCGATGGATCCGATGACCGCGTCGCCAACGATGAGGGGGATGCCGCCTTCGATGGGAACGACGCCCGGAAGCGCGAGCAGGGCATTACGGCCGCCCGCCACGCCGTCTTCGAAGACCTTGGTCGGACGCTTGAATCGCAGGGCGGTGCGGGCCTTGGCCTGGGCCACGTCGATGCTGCCGAGTTGGGTTCCGTCCATCTTCTCCAGATAGACCAGGTTGCCGCCGTCATCCAAAATGGTGATGACCATGGTCCATTTGTTTTTCACGGCCTCAGCGTTGGCTTTGGCGGCGATTTTCTTGGCCAGGTCCAGGGTGACCGTGGACTTGGTGGCGACTTGCGCCTGCATTGGGGCAGCGACGAACGCGATGAACGCGGCGAGCACGAGGTATTTGAGGGTATGTTTCATGGGTTGGAGGGAGAGAGGAAACTCGGTTTGCACGGCAGACGAAGTTTTTTGGCAACGAACCGCATCTGCTAGTGACGTGCTTCAGTTGAAAGTTGAAGGTTGAAACTTCGAGCCGACTGGCGGCTCCCGTCGATCTATTTCCCGATGGGGGCTCCGCGCGAAGGAAAGAATCGAAGCAATCGCCTGCAAACCACGATCGTTCACCCGTTCCGGGCGGTTGACTTTCACCTTGGCTCCTTCAACTGCGCCAGCGGCGCTCAGAGTCCGCGCTCTTGGACGGCACGGTTGAGCTCCATCATGAAGGCCTGACTGTCGGCGGGCGAGGGTCGGTAGCCTGGTCTGCTTACCTCGGTGAAGCCGGGGCGCCCCTGTTGATCAACAATCCATTTGCCGGTGACGCCGTCGCTGAATTTCACCGTCCCGCTGGCGATCGCGCCGGGGTTGAGGTTCACCTTGTCCAGGGTAACGACCACATTGCCGTCTTCGGGTAAGTCGTCGAATTCACCCTCGGGCATCTCGCCCTCTCCTGCGTCGGGCTTGGCGAGGCCGAGCTTTTCCTTCGCCTTTTCAATGAAGCCTTTCTTGTTGGCCGACGCACCGGGCGCGGGCGTGGACGCCGCCGGTTGGGCCTTGCTGACGTCGCTGGTGTCGACCTTGGGCGCCGGATCCTTGAGTTCCAGATTCAGGTCGTCGACGAGGAAGCGGACGTCGCGGTAGGTCAGCGAAATTTGGAATTGGTCGGCGAGTTTTTTCTGAACCGCCGACAGGTTATCGCCGGCGGCGACCCAGGAGGTGACGGCTTGCTTTTGCTCGGGCTTAAGAGTCATGGGAAAAAGAGTGCACAAACAAAACGGGCTTGGCAACTGATGCCAAGCCCCGGTCAAAGGCCGCAACCAAGTAGTTCGGGAATTTGCACCAGGTTCTTCGTCCCGCCTTTAGCCGGAATCCGACGAACTCGTTTTCGGACAATCATTCCAGCTCAAGGCGGAAGTGCGACCGGAGGTGGCCCGGGCGAAGAGGCGTGAGCGCCCTGTCCGCCGCGGACCTTCTATGCAGCAGGCGCCGACGGGTCGTTATTTCGAAAGCTGGATCTTCAGGAAATCCACGCTGCCCCGCGTCGAGGTGTCCTGTTCCATCATGTTGTCGACAGCTTTGCAGGCGTGAATCACGGTGCCGTGATCGCGGCCGCCAAAGGCGTCACCAATTTCCTGCAGGGAGTGCTTGGTGAGTGTCCGGGCGAGGTACATCGCGATCTGGCGTGGAATGGCGATGTTGTTGGGCCGGCGCTTGCTCGTCATATCGCTGTGGCGAATATGGTAATGGTCGGCCACGCGCTTTTGGATGGTCTCGATCGTCAGGACATTCTGCGCCTGTTCCAGAAGCACGTCATGGAGGAGGCGTTCGGCCGTCGCGAGTTCGAGCGGCTTGCTGGTCAGGGCGGAATAGCTGGCGACCTTGAGCAACGCGCCCTCGAGGCGGCGGATGTTCTTCGTGATGCTCTGCGCGATGAAATTGAGGATCGGGTCGGGCAGATTGCAGTTCAGCGTCTGCGACTTCGTCCGCAGAATCGCCAGCCGGGTCTCCAAGTCGGGCGCCTGGATGTCCGCCAGCAGACCCCATTCGAAACGCGAGATGAGCCGGGCCTCGAGCTTCTGGATCTCGCTCGCCCGGCGATCGCTCGTGAGGACGATCTGCTTCCCCGACTCGAACAGGTCATTGAAGGTATGGAAAAACTCTTCCTGGATGCGCTCCTTGCCGGCGAGGAACTGGACGTCGTCGAGCAGCAGCACGTCCGCATGCCGGTAGCGCTGGCGGAACTTCGTCAGGCTGTTTTCCTGCAGGGCCTGGATGAACTCGTTGGTGAATTTCTCCGTCGAGAGGTAGGCGACGCGCGCATCGGGGTTCTGCCGGATGATCGTGTGCCCGATGGCGTGCATCAGGTGGGTTTTGCCCAGGCCCGTGTCGCCATTGAGGAAAAGGGGGTTGTAGGCCTGGGCGGGCGCCTGGGCCACGGCCAGCGAAGCGGCGTGGGCCATCTGATTGTTGGCCCCAACGACGAAACTCTCGAATGTGTTGCGCGGATTGAGTGTGCCGGCGGCCGGGCCGCGCTCATCGTAACGGGTGCCACGGCGGGCTGCCGGGATATTCTTGCGGGTCGGGGCGGGCGTTGCGTCGGCCTGCGTTCCGCCCGCGGCATGGGGTCGCGCGGGCGTGTCGGTCTTGCGGAGCGTGACATTGACCAGCCGCCCGGCTGTCAGGCGCAGTCTCTGCGTGATCAGGTCGAGATAGTTGTCGTGAATCCAGATCGCGGCGAAGTCATTCGGCACGCCGAGGATCATGCTGTCGCCCGTCGTCTCCAGACACACCATGGGCTCAAACCACATTTGGAAAACGTCTTCGGGAAAGAGCGACTTAAAGTCACATTTTACCGTTTCCCAGAGACTGGGAGCGAGGGTGGTGGAGGGCATGGACGATCAGTAAAAGGCAGGTTTATTCACACTCCGTCGCAGATCGCGCTTCCGGCATGTCCATCAGGCCTGGCCTCCGTCGTCTCGCTGTAACGAAATTTGTGTGCCGCCAACGCCGGAATACCTCCTGAGAGGTAGGTGTTTTATAAACCGTTGGAAGCTAGATAATACTGGCTTGTGTTACTGCGGACTCCGCGGGGCGGAGCTAAAGAGACATGGGAAAGAACAATCGAACGACAGGACAGAACTGGACGAGCGCGGAGTAACTGTGAACCAAAAAAACATTTCAAGGCGAACTTTCCCACAAGTTGTTCACACCGTTTTGAGCATAAGTTTCTTCATTTTTTCGTTGCTACGCCGCGACGAATTTAGGCGGCGAACATTGGCGGGAAAATAGCGTAATTTTACGGATATTACATTGGCCGGAATCCGGCTTCCGAAGCCACTCGCGTCAGTTACGGATTTGTGGCGATTGTGTGACGGCTTGTGTTTTCGAATACACGCGCCTCGCGCCTTCAAGCCGGCGCCGGCGTCGGATCAATCCATTTCCCGTGCTCTTTGATCAGCGCGATTAATCGCGAGTCCGCCTCCGCCTGCGGAAGGTTGTATTGGACGCAGTTCTTTCCGACGTAGAGGTTGATTTTACCCGGTGCGCCGCCGACGTAGCCGAAGTCGGCGTCGGCCATTTCTCCGGGGCCATTCACGATGCAGCCCATAATCGCGAGTTTCACTCCCTTGAGGTGGCCGGTCTGGGCGCGAATTCGCTGCGTGGTCGTCTGCAGGTCGAACAGCGTGCGGCCGCAGCTCGGGCAGGCCACAAACTCGGTTTTGGAAATCCGCGCCCCCGCTCCCTGCAGCACGTTGTAGCAGAGGCGCGCCGCGCGGACGGGCTCCCCTTCGGTTTCGATACTGACGAAGTCGCCGAGGCCGTCGCAAAGGAGTGCGCCGGTCAGGAAGGAGGCCTCGAGCAGTTTGGACAGGAAATTGTTTTCGTGGCGCACCGCGTTCCCCGCGGTGTTCCGAATCCAGAGCGGCGCGCGCGAGCCGAGAAGGCGCAGCGCTTCCGCCAGTCGGCGATATTCCCCGACGGCGTGGGCGGACGCTGGCGAGCGCCGATCCCTCCCAGCGTAAGTGTAAGTGAAAAGAAGCCGTTCGTCGCCGAGGCGCCGAATCGTGTCGCCGAGGGCGCTGACGGCGTCCGCGTCGACGTCGCAGGCGAGGAAGTGGCCGTGCTGGCGGACCAGCTCGGCGAAGGCCGTCAGGGCCGTGGCGTCAGCCGCGGTGAAGCGGCGGACGAGCACGAGTCGGCCCTGGCTCAGGGCGAGCAGCGGTTGCAGGAAATCCGGCGTGAGCGAGGGCGCGAGTTCGAGGGCGAGGAAGTCGATCGGCAGCGGGAGGCGGGCCGCGACCTCACAAAGCATCGCCAGATCGCCGGCATTCCGGATGGGCACGAGCACGCCTTCCACCGGATTGTCCTTGAGCGTGGGGGCCGCGAGCAGGGGGGCGACCGCGGCGAGCTGATCGGGAGACTCGATCCGCACGATGACGCGCGGCGGTTGCGCGGGGCCCACCGCGGCGCGGTCGCTCAGCTGCAGCGTCGTGGTCTCGCGCCGGATGAAATGATAGGGGTCGATCGCGTCGGCGGCGGGAGTTCCCGCCGACGGTTTCTCATCGGACCACAGGCTCATGGCCTTTGCGGCGATGGCCCGCGCCACGGGAATCTCGTACACGCTGTCCTCGGTCAGTGAGACGCGAATCGTGTCCCCTAGGCCGTCCAGCAGCAGCGAACCGATCCCAATGGCGCTCTTGATGCGGCCGTCCTCGCCATCGCCCGCCTCGGTCACGCCGAGGTGCAGCGGGTAATGCATGTCCTCCTGGGCCATGCGCGCGACGAGCAGGCGATACGCCTGGATCATCACCTTGGGATTCGACGCCTTCATCGACAGGATGAGCTGGCGGTACGAGTGGGACTCGGCGATGCGCAGGAACTCAAGGGCGCTTTCCACCATGCCGAGCGGCGTGTCGCCGTGGCGGTTCATGATGCGGTCGCTGAGCGAACCGTGGTTGGTGCCGATCCGCATCGAGCGACCCAGGTCGCGGCAGCGTTTGACCAAGGGGGAAAAGGCGTCGTGCAACCGTTGCAGCTCGGTCTCGTACTCGGCATCCGAGTACTCGCGGACGGCGAATTTTTTCTTGTCGGCGTAGTTGCCGGGATTGACGCGAATTTTTTCGACGTGCTCGACCGCCTCCATCGCGGCGCTGGGCAGAAAATGGATGTCCGCCACGAGCGGGATGTGCCCGAAGCCGGCCGCCGTGAACCGGGCGCGAATTTCGCGGAGGCACTTCGACGCGGTGACGTTGGGCGCGGTGATGCGGACGATTTCGCAACCGACCTCGGCCAGGGCGATCGACTGTTGCACCGTGGCCGCGATGTCCTGGGTATCGCTCGTCGTCATCGACTGGAGGCGAATGGGATTCGCCCCGCCGACGCCAACGCTGCCGACCATGACCTCGAGGGTGGGGCGGCGGACGGTGCGGAAACGGGAGGGGCAGTAGGACATCGAGGTTCGAGGCGACTGATTCTTTCGCACTTTTGGTCTGGGCGTTGGTTGGACGGCTGGTCCCGCGGCCGCGGGACCGTCGCCTCGCCCCAGCCCCTGACGCGTTATTTCGCGGGCTGCTGGGCCGGGGCCGAAGGCTCGGGGCGATCGGCTCTCGCATCCCGGACGATTCGCCGGACGTCAAAAACACTCAGATAAAGCATCATCGAAAAAAGGAGCACCACGAACACGCTCTGGGTCGTCATGATGAAGTTCACGGGCAGCGGCCGGCCCCGGAGGCGGCCGATGGTGGCAAAGAGCATCTGGCCGCCGTCGAGCACCGGCACGGGCAGCAGGTTGAGAATCGCGAGATTCACGTTGACGAGAATGGTGAACCACAGCGCGAAGGGCAGTCCGGCGCGCGAGACATCCACGAAATTACTGATAATGCCGATGGGCCCGCTCAAGTGGGACAGGCCGATATCGGAGCGCGGGTTGAGCAGGGCGCCCAGCGTGCGGAACGTCTTGGCGATGCTGTCGCCCACCTGCTCGAAAGGCGAGGGGTGCGCGTAGATGACGCCATTGCGCAGGGCAAGGCCGAGGGCGTTGACCTTGGTCTCCTTTGGCACGCTGAGCTGAAGTTCGCGGGTTTCGTTCCCTCGGCGTACCGTCACGCTGATGGCGTGGCTGGAGATCGCGCGCAAGGCCTCGCCGAGCTGCACGCGGGTCAAGACCGGTTTGCCGTCCACGGCCACAATCTCGTCCCCGGCCTTGAAGCCGACGCGCTCGGCCACCGAGCCGGGGGCGACGCTGCCGACCACATGCATGGCGACCGGTGCAAAGCCCACCATCCGGAATTTTTCGGAGCCCGCGAGAATGGGCCGGATGGGAAGGTCGATGATCTGGCCGGCGCGCCGAATCCGGAAAACTGTTTCCCGCTCGCCCTGGCTGGTCCAGCCGCTGCTCAAGGCGAGGTGCTCGACGATGTCGTTGAACGTCGCCACCGGGTCGCCATCAACCCCCACGATCACGTCGCCGGGTTTCAAGCCGGCCTTAATCGCGGGGCTGGGGACATCCTTGCCCTCGGCGTCCTTCAGCGTTGGCACAATTTCGGCCACCGTCGTGGAGGCCAGTTCGCTCGCCACGGGCTGACCGATGACCCAGACGATGCAGGCGAGCGCGAGGGCGAACAGGAGGTTGAACGCGGCTCCGGCCACGAACACGATCATCTTGGTCGCATAGCTGACCGGCGGAAGTTTCGCCACGTCGGTGCTGCTTTCGCCCTCGATGGCGCCCAAGTCGGCCAACTGCGGGAGCAGGACGTAGCCGCCGAGCGGAAAACAGGAAATGCGATATTCCACGCCGTCCTTGCCGCGCCGGGACCAAATCGCTGGGCCAAATCCGATGGAAAACCGCTCCACGTGGGCCCCGCGACGGCGCGCGGCGAGAAAGTGCCCCAGTTCGTGGACAAAGATCGAGCCGCCGAACAAAAGAATGACGAGAAACACCGTCCAGACATTGGCCGCGAGAGATTGGAGTAATTCGGAAGACACGGATAAAGGTGGCGTTACAAGGAAACGGACTGAACTCGAAGGGCAGCGACCCGGCGGGCGTCGGTGTCGGCACTCAGGACAGCCGACAGGTCCCCGGGTTCAAAATTTGGACATGAACCCAGAGTTTGCTCAACAACCCGGGGAATCGCAAGGAAGGGAATTCTGCCCTCCAGAAAAGCTGCCACCGCCACCTCGTTGGCGGCATTATAAACCGCTGGCGCGACCCCGCCCGCGACCATCGAATTCCGGGCCAGCCGCAGCATGGGGAAGCGGACTTCGTCCACCGGCCGGAACTCGAGTTCGAGCAAACGGGTGAAATCGAGCGCCGAATCGACACCGGGGGCGCGTTCCGGGTACAGCAGCGCATGCTGGATGGGAAACGTCATCGAGGGCGGGCTCAACTGGGCGAGCATGGCGCCATCGGTGAACTCGACCAGGCAGTGGACGATGCTCTGCGGATGAATCACCGCGGTGCATTGGTCGGGACGCAGGCCGAACAGACATTGGGCCTCGATCAGCTCGAGGCCTTTGTTGGCGAGGGTCGCGGAATCGACCGTGATTTTGGGTCCCATGGACCAGTTGGGGTGCTTGATGGCATCCGCGGGCGTCACGTGCTCGAGTCGCTCGCTCGACCAATCGCGGAAGGCACCGCCGCTGGCGGTCAGCACGATGCGCCGGACCCCGGCCTGGGGATGGCCTTCGAGGCATTGGAAAACGGCATTGTGCTCGCTGTCGACCGGCAGGAGCCTCGCTCCGTGGCGCCGGGCCTCGGCCAAAATGAACTTCCCGGCCAGGACCAGGATTTCCTTGGACGCGAGGGCCAAATCCTTGCCCGCGGCGAGCGCGGCGAGGGCTGGCTCCAGTCCGGTGGTCCCCACGACCGCCACGAGAACCACATCGGCGGCCGGCAATTGGGCGAGTTCGGTCAGGCCGGCCAAGCCACCCATGACGCGAGTGCCGGCGGGAAAGGCCGCCGTGTTCTTGCGTGCCTCGCCGCACGCGGCGTCGTCAAAAACGCCCACGCAGCGCACGTCGAACTGCCGCGCAATCGCGGCGAGTTTTTGCCAGTTCGAGCGGGCGGCCACCCCGACCAATTCGAGCTTGTCGCGATGCGCGGCAATGACCCGCAACGTGTTCTCGCCGATCGAGCCGGTGGCTCCGAGCAGGACGACACGCTTTTTGCGCGATGGTGAAGGGGACGCGGACACGAAAGGGAGACTTATGCCGGACGTCGTCCCGCTTCGGCAAGCGTGAGATATTGGCGGGCGGCTTTGAGTTATCCAACTTTCTTGCCTGCGCGACCCGGGTGGGGAGGGCCGGCGCGGAGAGCGGCCCCTACCAAGGCGGTTCGTTGGTCGGCGGGCGCTGCGACCGGTTTTCCCGCGCCGCGAGAGGGTTGTTGGCCAAGGCCGGCGAACAAAGCCGCGCCCCCGCCGAAGACCAACGCGGTGCGGGCGCGCAGGCTGAGCCGTGGGTTGAAAATCCACCACCAATGCTCGGTGGCGGACGCGGACGGGTTGGCGGGTTCTCGTTCCCTATTGCGCCGGACGTACCGGACGCCGCTCAGGTGACGCCATTCCATCCCTCGGCCGGGACGCGGGTGGCCCCCGGAAAAGACCGAATCAATTCCTGGGTGTCTTCGGCGTGAATCACGAAAAAGGCGGCGCTGGATGGCGCCGCCTTTTTCCGTTCCGGCCTGTTTAAGGCATCGGAAACGGCTTGGCCCGCTGGCAGAATTGCAGCGGCACGTTCCACGGATCGCGCATCATGATCAGGACGGTGCCATCGGGCAGGACGTTTTCGGAGAACGGCGTTGCGCCGGCCTTTTCGAGCCGCGCGCGCACGGCGCGGGCGTCGGGCGTCTGAAAGGCAATGTGGAATAGCATCGGATGCGCGGCCGCGAAGTCGTGCACCGCGAACTCCTTATTCGAGTAAAGTTCGATGATGATCCGGCCGGTCTCGTCGGCGAGGAAATGCATATACGGCGGATCGGGCAGCTGGCGCGCGATCTTGAATTCGAGGTTCGTCACGTACCATGCCACGTGCGCATGGACGTCCGGAACGTTGAGGGCAAAATGTTCAAATTTCATGCGGGGATAATAGGAGAGGGAAATGGAGTCTCGGCGAACGAAAAGTGAGGAGAAATTCCGGCGCCGTCCGTGGCGTTCATTCCGGGGTGGCGTATCGGGTTCCTAGTTGGTCGTTCTTCGCTGCGCGGCCGATGATACTCGGGGAGACGTCGTGTAAATACCTGCGGTTAGTCGTACGGGGTGGGTCGTGCACGCCGGGCTCGGCCAGTCTTTGGCTTCGAAATCACGTTTGATGACCGCGCGCGGAGCGCCCGGTCCACCTTTCGGCCTCTTCGTGACGTTTCTCCGCCTGAAAAGGCGAAAAAATCTTTCGCGGTTACGGCTTCTCCGGCGGCGTCAGCACGCTTGAACGCTGATTGTTCGCCGGCACCTGGTCGACGAAGCCAGGCGGATTCACGAGCTCCGTCTTGAAAACGATGGGACCCACGTCATTGAGCGCGGCGTTGCTGACGGGTACTTTGGCCACGTAACTTTCGCCCGGCATCAGGCTGGGCACGGTGGTCGTCGTCGCGGTGGTGCCGGCGCTCACCTTCAGTGCCAGGCCGGTGACGGGCTGGCCGCTGCGGTTTTGCACGACGAACTCCATTTGGTTGTTCGCGGCATCGTAGTAGTGCGTGGAGATCGCGGTATCAAGGTACGCGGGGTTGCTGCTGTTCATCGCCCAGCCGAGGTTGAGGATTCCCTGGCCAAAGGCGGCGTCCGCGCCCGGGGCGCCGCCGTCGCTGGCGGTCTTGGCGAGCAGGTCCGCCGCCTGGGTCGGGGTCAGGGCGGGATTCTGCGACATGAGTGCCGCGATGGCTCCAGCCACGAGCGGCGCACTTGCCGACGTGCCATCCACGTCGGCGCGTTGGCCGTCGAGCCAGGCGGTTTGGACGCCATAGCCGGGAGCCGTGAGTCGAAGCTGGGCACCAGAATTGGAAAACGAGACCTGCTGCCCGGCTGCGTCCACGGCCCCGACGGAAATCACCCGGGTGTCTGCGGCCGGCCACGCGAGTTGGGCTGCCTGGTCGTTGCCCGCGGCCGCGACCACGAGTGCGCCCTGCTCGGTCGCGTAGCCCAAGGCCGCGTCGAGCATCGCGCTGGTCGCAGAGCCGCCGAGGCTGATGTTGATGATCTTGGCGCCAGCATCCACTGCCGCGACGATCGCCTGCGACAGCGTGAACATGTCGCTCGTCCCGTTGGCATCGGTTACGCGAATACTGAGCAGACTCGCCGCCGGGGCGACTCCGGCGGCATCCGGCAAGTGACCGGCGGCCAGCGCGGCCACGGCGGTTCCGTGCCCATCCTCCGTCCCGTGACCGGGAGTGACGCCGAGGCCGACATCGATGACGCTCACGCGTCCGGGGTCGAAGGTCGGATCGGGCGCGAGCCCGGTGTCGAGGATCGCGATCGTAACGCCGCGACCCCACTGGCTGTGATCGCCCGTGACGCCGAGGAAAGCCAGCGTGTCGTTGCCAAAGGGCACCTGGTCCACGGCCGCGCGGTCCTGCTTGGCGGGGATGGTCGGAACCTGGATCAGGAAATTGGGCGAAAGCGCCGCGTAGTCGTTCGCGTGCAGCAGCAACTCGCTTTGGAGGGCGCGAAATTCCTCGTAGCTGATGCGCACGGTGCGCAGGCGAGGGACCTGGCCGACGACCGTCAGGCCGGCTGGCCGCGCGCGGCCCAGAAAGCGATTCAGCGCGGCGTCGTCCTTGAAGGCCAGCAAGGCTTCGCGGGTGCGTGCATCGCCGCGGGAGAGCGCCTGCTGCAGGCGGGCCAGTAGCGATTGCGTATTAGCGTCCAGCGCGGAACTGGCCCGGGCCTCCCGCTCGGCTGGAGCGGCGCTGTGGCGCGACCGGTCGGCGCGCAGGGCCTCTTCGCGCGCGCGCGATTGCTCCTCGCGCCACAACCACACCAG